>JAZQRF010000353.1:0-7611 GCA_045629485.1 Pelobium sp.
GCCAACTTTAGCAGTTAAATTACCCAAAGTAATGTTCTTTGGGCTGAAGGTCATTTTTGCCAAAGGAATGCTGACTGGTTTATCAATACTTTTACCGGAATAATTAAAATTACTGGCCAGCATTTGCCCGGATGCTTTAAACTTTTCGTATTGCGCCCTGTCTATAGCCGATTTATTTCCTGCAGCCTGCACATCAACATCCAGTATTCCGCTCAACGTCATGTCTTTCATCGGAAAAATAGCAGTAAGCTGTTTTAAATCTAATTTTCCTTTCAGAGCCATATCTACGTAAGGGTCACTTACAGGTGTTTTGACCAATAAACGGCCATCTACCGGTGTTTGATCAAAGGCCAAATGAAAAGCTGGGATGTTAACTGTAGTATGATCTATTACACCGTTGGGATTGTTGATGCTGGCTTTTACCTTGATGTTATTGATTGCTGAGGGCAGAGAAGCATATTTAACTTTGCCATTTTCTATTAATAAATTGACATCAAAAGCAGGTAGGGAAGTTTCGTTATAGGTGCCTTTAACTTTGCCATCAAAAGCAAACTTGCCTGAAGCATCCATATCTTTAAAACTACCGGAGTAAATGACAGGAATAAGAGAAAGGAAGTTTTTAAGGTCTGATTTGTCAGCATCAAATTTTACGTCTACTAACATGTCGGTATCGTTTGGCATGGTCAGGCTTCCAACAATAGAAAGCAACAGGTCATTCAGGCGGATATTGTTCTCTCCTAAACTAAATTTCATTTGCTTTAGGTCTATTTCTATAGGAAGATCAGCCTGTAGCTTTACTTTGTTCAGGTAAGGAATGCCACCGTATTTCACCGTAAGTTTTTCTATTTCCGATTCCGTTGCTAAAGTAAATAAGTCTTGTGTGAAGTCGCCTTTTCCCGTATGGTTTAAACTATCCAATTGCATAAAGAAGCCCAGGGATGCATCATCATAAATAATGTTTCCGTTCTCTATACTGTACTTTTTTAAAGCAGCTTTAAAGGTGCTTGTTGCTGTATCAGCAGGACTAGGGGCGGTAGTATCTTCCTTTAGAATATCCCAATTCGCCTTGCCGCTTTTTAAAACTTTAGCATAAATGGTAGGCTGGGAAAGGTATACTTTATTAATTTGGTAGGTTTCGCCTTTTAGTACACTCATTAAATTGAGGTTGAGTTGCAGGTTTTTAATATTTGCCAGGGTGTCTGTAGCAAAGCTATCGGTGCCGATGATGACTAAATTATTCAGGCTGATTCCCAAATCTGGAAAAGAGCGAATGATGCCCAGATCGAAATCTTCGAAATTTACTTTAGCATTAACTTTTTCGTTGATAGTAGTTTTAACCTTTGCTACTATAGTGTCTTTGAAAAATAGTGGGATACTAAAAGCTGCTGCAATAAGGGCAACAAGGATAATTGCTATAGATAAAACCGTTTTTTTAAGCATTTCTTTCTTATTTATTTGGCGATTAAGTTAGGACATTTTTTCCTATCGGGAATAGTATAAGTAACATTAATAAGGGAGGGATTCTAATAGCAGGCCTTCTGGTTGCGGTTTTGCCTCGTATATGAAGACAATGCACCTCCGGTAATTTAAGGAAGTGGAGGTTTTAATTTATTCGTTAAATAGTTTTTGCGATCATTTTAATTAAAGACAATATGTTGTTCTCTTATTTAAGTTTATTCGGCGAGTATTAACTATAGGGCCCTTTAATTTATAAATATGCCGGATTATATACGATGTGATTTTGGGGGTATTTGGTAACTAATTGATTGTCTGGTGTTTTTTGAGATTTCTCTAGGATTAGCTGATAATTTTGCGATATTTGTTAAGTTAAATTAATATAAATCAAATTAAATAACGCTCAAATGAAAAAAAGACTACTTAAACACTATGTGTTAACTTTAACACTATTAATTTTATGCTCTTTGGGAGGAAGGGCACAAATTTACGTTTCTCCAGGTGGGAATGATGGGAATGATGGATCTTCAGGATCTCCTAAATTGACTATTCAGGCTGCTATTGATGCTTCGGTGGCAGGGGATATTGTATATATTTCCCCAGGTACATACTCTCCAATTGGCCAGCTTCCTGAGTATGGGTCTTTTATAAATGCCAATAAGCAGGTGACTTTAGAGGGAACTGGTGTTTCAAAGGGGGATGTAATCATCGATGGTCTGACAAATTATGTTACAACATTTAATAGAGGTATTTTTATTTCTGCAAATGGAGTGGGTATTAAAAATTTAACTGTTACTAACTTTGAATCAGGAATTGCACAGGCTAATGATGTGATTGGTCTAACCTTAGATAACATTGCATCAAATGCGAATTACAGGTATGGATTTTATACCAATAGAAGTGCAACTGATGTATCTATTACTAATTCGGAGTTTAATAATAACGGAAATAAAGATGGGATTCCTATAGGCAGTTCTGCGAGAGGGATAATGTTCCAAAGTTCCGATGCAAATTTTAGTAATATACTGGTTAATCAAAATACAGTTTCAGATAACCAATTAGTGGGGATAGATTTTGCTGAATCTTTATACAGCAGCGGGATCGTAATTACCAATAATACAGTTGAACGTAATGGCGATTCAGGAATTGGTCTTTGGTTAGGAAATAATGATCTAAATTCGGCGGCAACGATAGTATCGGGTAATACCATAACGATGAAAGACAATCAACGCTTTGGTATAGAAATAAAGAATGTACTGGCTTCCGGAGCGAACTCAGGTGCAGGGTCTGTTGTTATTGATGATAATACAATTTCACAGACAGGTATACCTACCAATTCAAGGGACTTCGCAGCAATAGCTGTACTCAGGAGAAAAAGTGGTTATACAAATATTAATGACCAGCCTTTCGGTGTATACATTGTTAACAACCATATCTCAAATATTGCTTCTGCATCAGGCGATGGTTATGGAGTTGTTGTAGGGGGTACTGGCCATACTATTTTGGGTAACAACATTACAGGAACTGATGTGGCTATACAATTACAGAAAGGTAATATAGGCTTTAATGGTAACTCCGATAGCCCAAGTACAACCGGCGATGCCAACACCTTCTATTTTGATAGAGATAACTCTGAAGATGTCTGTGCATATATAGGAACTAACGCCCTTACCCTAAATGGTACAGACTTGAGATATGTAACAGGTTCATCTACAGCATCAAATGCTGCTCCTGAATTAGTTGCTCAAAACACTAATACTCTGGTACAATTCTGTTCTATACAATCAGCGATTAATGCCCCTTCATCGTTAGACGGGAACACAATAAATGTAAATGCTGGCACCCATCTAACTAGCGGTATCGTAATAAACAAAAGTATTTCTTTAATTGGAAACAACAATGATTTAGCGAATAAACCACTTATTACCGGCGGTTTTGTTACCAACAGAGCATTAATTTATGTATCTGCACCTAATATTACTATCTCTAACCTACACCTGCAGTTTCAAGAAACTGATTTCAATTCCGCTCCTCCTACTGCTAGTTATGGGATAAAATCTGGCCCAACTGGTACATTTAATAATCTCACTCTTACAGACAACCTGATAGAAGGCACCAATCCAGGCTATGTTTTTAACAGTGCAGCTATTTTTTTAGGTGTTATAAATACCAATGGAAACGATAAAGTTACTATATTAAGAAATAAAGTTGGTCACACGGAAAGTAACAATGCACTGGGAAGAGCCATTAGATCGAGCAATATCTACGGAAATATTGAAGAGAATAACTTAAAGGCTCATTATGCTGCTATCCAAGCAGGTGATTCAAGAGGAGGGGCTTTAATAATAAACGATAATATTATTCAGGGTAAGCTAGCCATGAATGGTTATGTAAATCCTGGAAATAAGATCACTAGTAATACGATTACATCAGGTGGTACAGCTGATGCTAATCAGGGGCAAACCGGAGCTGACCGGCAACCTGCCTTAATAGAGGTTATATCAACAACTAATCCTTTAGCTACCGTAGAAATATCTGGAAATACGCTAAATGACTTCAAAATGTTTGGAATTGGCGTGTTTTATTCCAGTAATGTAAGTGTGATTAATAATATTTTAAATCCACTTCTCGGAAGTTCGAATACTGTAGGTCTTTACTTTGATACTAAAACCACAAATACAGGAACGCCCGGAGCTAAAGCATTTCAAAACTTAATTGTTAAACAAAATACATTCAATGCTCCCACTAATTCAGGGACAAATAATATAGGAATTAAATTCGCTAATTCTTACAGCGATAATGCATTGGCTCCTTTATCTGGTGCTATTATTGGGGGTGTGGGAACAGAAGCGAATATTTTTGATGAGGCTCTTAATGAATATATACGATTAGATGATAGACCTGCTGGGACTACAATTGGAGACTTTATTTGGTCTTCAACTTATTATAGTGGTACGGCAGAAACTAATATTCTTCCATTTGCAGCCAATATAGTTGCAGAATTTAATAAATATGGTTCAATAGATACAAGAATATCCAGAGACCCTGTTTCCTTGGCAGACGTTAAAGTGAAAATACACGATAAAGATGATAATGTAGGTTTGGGAGAAGTAATATTAAATTTCCCAATAAGAAATTCTGACACACAAGAAGGTTTCGCTACTATACAAGAGGCTATAGACGATACAGATACTCAAAATGGCCACACCATCAATGTGGATGAAGGAACCTATACTTTAACTCAAAGTATAACTATAAACAAAAGCGTTACTTTACAAGGTAATCAAAACTTAGCGATTAAACCTGTAATAAACGGAACAGGTAGTACTACTGGTGGTAAGGCATTAATAGCATTAGATGCACCTAATATTAAGATTAAGAACTTTGAATTGCAGATTGCTCAGGCAAATGATGCCCTTGTAGGTATTGGTTCGTTATCAAACGAAAACTTCAATAACCTGGAGATTTCAAATAACGTTTTTAAGGGAACTAAAACTGACCTTTCCCAAATGTTTGCTTTTGATAGCTATGCTATAAAACTGGGTACGCATTTAACCGCTGTTAAAAACAATGTTAAAATTACCGGTAATACTGTTACTTATTCATCGCTGTCAGCTCCGGTACTTTTTGGAAGAGGGATATATGCATATAACGTATCGGGTACAATTGGTGGAAGTCTAGCAGAAGCTAATGATATAACTGCACTGTATGCCTTGCAAAGTGGTGTTATTGGGGATAATGGAGCTTCTTTTGACTTTTCTTATAACACCATTCCCTTAGGAATGATCAGTATTATAGGAGCTGATAAAGGAGTCCATACGATACAGCATAATGATATTGGAAATGATATACCCAATGCTGCAATATCAAAACAATTTATTAGAATGGTGGAAGTGAGGGGCAGCAGAAATGCTGATGCAGAAATTATTGTTGCAAATAATAAGATCAACAATTTCAGTAATATTGGGTTGTTTATTCAACGGTCTGATAATATTACTATTAAAGACAACACTTTCAATCCATTTAACGATGCTTTAAATACAAATTTCACAGGCATAGTATTTTCTTCTAAAGAAGGGACTGCCGGGACTCAATCGCCTGTGACCAGTAAAAATCTAAACATTACAGGGAATATATTCAATGCTCCTCAAGCGGGTGGTATGGGTGTCGCATTTTTTAACCACAATGCAGCTGCAAATATTATTCCTTTAACAAATGCAAAAATTGGAGGATCAGGGGCGTTGAAAAATACTTTTCACACAAACTTAGGTCAATACATCTTCATGGATGTTAGCAGCGGAACAAGCAACGGAACCTTTAGCGGTACAACTTATGATGCCTTGTATGATGTTACACAACTTGTAGAAAATACCACTGACGTACTGCCTTTTAATGGTGATATTGATGCTTCATACAATATTTTTGGAGATTTTGATAGCGAAATAGAAACGGTTTTTGATAACCTTGTCGCAATAAAAAGTAAAATTACAGATGGTATTGATCAGAACGGTTTAGGCTACGTTAACATTCAGCCGGCAAAAGCTTTTATCTCGTCTGTTCAAAATCTGGAAATGGGACTAGTGGCTGTTCCGGAAGACTTTACACTTGTTATAAAGAATGATAATACACTTTACGATGCCCTTGGCGATGCTACTGTGACCAAAGCTAATACGTTTGCTATTGATGGCAACACAACTGCTGTTTTAGAGTTTGCCAACTTTACAGCTAACGCAGCAAATAAAGAGATTAAATTCACAAATGCAGTTAATGTAGCTGGTGCATTTACCTTAAGTGCTGGTAAAATCACTCCGTCTTCCACCTTTACTTTAAATGGAAGTGTTAATACAACAAATGGTATTACAAACTTTATTAACGGTGAAGTTACTATTAAGAATGTAGGTTCAGACCTTCTGATTCCGGTAGGTAAAGGTAATAAAGCAGCTTATATTGCTTTAACGAATGCTGCAGGTAATCCTTCATCTTTTACAGCTGAGTATTTTCCAGCAGCTCATGTGAATTTAGCAAAAGAAGGTACGCTGGCTTCCGTAAGTAATAATGAATACTGGTCTTTAAACCGTACTTCCGGTGATTTACAAGCAAAAGTAAAACTATATACTTTTGATCTGGAAAGCAGTGGTATGGAAGATGTTCCTCTGGCAGAAGCGGTTGTTTCATGGTATAATACTGCGAATACTCAATGGGAAACAAATGGTGGCACTCATTCTGCTGCAGCTCCTCAATATGATGTAACAGCAACTATTGATAATACATTGTTTGGTAGTTTTACATTCGGTTCAACAGCCACACCACTTCCGGTAACATTAACAAATTTTACAGCTAAACCTACTATCGAAGGAGCGTTACTAAGCTGGTCAACATCAGCTGAGGTATCGAATGATAAATTCATCATCGAAAAAAGTTTAGACGGGAAAACGTTTAGTCAGCTTACAGAAGTAGTGGCAAAAGGCAGTGGTAATTATGCTTATATAGACCGAACTTTGGCTGCGTCTGCTTACTACAGATTGGTTCAGGTTGATCAGGACGGAAAAACTACTGTTTATGATGACCTGATCAGATATGTTAATGTTGGAAAAGAAGGTATTTCTGTTTATCCAAATCCAACGGCTTCATTTGTTCACATCAATTTAAACCGCAATGCAAATGATAAAGTAAGTGTAAATGTTACTGATGGTTTAGGTAAACAAATTAATGATATTGTTGAAAAAGGCGAGCAAGTTATAAAAGTTGATTTGCAGAGTCAAAAACCAGGGATATACCTTATCCAGTTGATTAAAAACAACGATGTAAGCTATCACAAGGTGGTGAAACAATAAGAATAATGATTGGAGGGTGTTTAATTCATTAAACATCTTAAGACTAAAGGGAGGAATGTTTGTCCGGGTATACGGATGAAGATTTCTCCCTTTTGTTTTAATAACAAAACGAAGCACTAAAATTGACATCCACATAATATTCGCATACTTATTGATTAGCTGAAGAGATAAAAATCTACAGAAACATGAACTTAAAAAATTTTGGAAAGAAATTATACCCATACCAGGAAAAAGATATAGAACTGCTTTTTGAAAAAATAGAGCAACAGCAGGATAGTGGTTATAGATTACTTTATCAGTTGCCTACCGGAGGCGGAAAAAC
>JAZQRF010000354.1:0-2171 GCA_045629485.1 Pelobium sp.
AAATACACGAATAATAAAGAAAAGGGAACCTATACCTGTAAGCGCTGCAATTTACCCTTATACAAATCAGAGACGAAGTTTGATTCTGATTGTGGCTGGCCAAGCTTTGATGATGAAATTAAAGGAGCTGTGATTAGAAAGCCGGATATAGACGGCAGGCGTACCGAAATTATTTGTGCCAGATGCAAGGGCCATTTAGGCCATGTTTTCATGAATGAAGGCTTTACTGCAAAGAACACCAGGCATTGTGTAAATTCTATCTCGATGAATTTCGTACCTGACAAAAAATAGTAAGCTGGAATTAGTATTTAATATTTTACTAACAGCAGAAATCCATCATAAACCACTACATATAAGCAGATTATGTTTTATCCGCTTTAATCTTCCCCATCATATTCTATTACGAATATTCATACCAGCAAACATGCTTAATGAATTTTATCGATAAAAAAGTGGATTATTTAATCACAAATAACCATTGTGCATAACTTACTCTTTTGTTCAAAACTAGTTCTTTTACGTCCATATTTTAAGCCTTACTTTTATACCAGTTCTTTCAAATTATCTATTTGATATCCGGTTTTTTGTAAAGCATTAGCTCATAACAATTTGGCGGAATCTCCCGAAATAGGGTTTGTTAAAACTTTCAGATCATAGGTTCAATAAAATCAACAACTGTTTAAGCAGCTTGACTTTTTGATTGTCTAATTGTAAAAATTTTAAATAGGAAACATGCAAGAGGAAGAAGTATTATTAAGAGAAAACAAAGACCGTTTTGTTATTTTGCCAATCAATTACCCTGCAATATGGGAAATGTACAAACGCCACGAGGCGAGTTTTTGGACTGCTGAAGAAATAGACCTTTCATCGGATCAAAAAGATTGGGAGAATCTTAATAATGGAGAAAGACATTTCATTAGTCATATCCTTGCATTTTTTGCTGCCAGCGATGGCATCGTGAATGAAAACCTTGCGGTTAATTTCATGAGTGAAGTACAAATTCCGGAAGCAAGGTGTTTCTATGGTTTCCAGATTATGATGGAAAACATCCATTCCGAAACTTATGCGCTCTTAATAGATACTTACGTTAAAGATACTAAAGAAAGAACTCATCTTTTACATGCTATAGATACTGTGCCTTGTGTGCAAAGAAAAGCTAAATGGGCTTTAAGATGGATCGAGGAAGGATCTTTTGCCGAAAGACTGGTTGCTTTTGCTGCAGTAGAAGGTATTTTTTTCAGCGGAAGCTTTTGCTCTATCTTTTGGTTAAAGAAAAGGGGCTTAATGCCAGGCCTAACTTTCAGTAATGAACTGATCTCCCGTGACGAAGGTTTGCATTGTGAATTTGCCTGCTTATTGTACGGTATGTTACAGAATAAACTCTCTCAGGAACGCGTCTATGAAATTATTACGGAAGCAGTAACTATAGAGAAAGAATTTGTAACGGATGCCTTACCGGTAGATTTAATTGGTATGAATGCCCGTTTAATGCAGCAATACATCGAGTTTGTAGCCGACAGATGGCTGCAGGAATTAGGCTACCCTAAGGTTTATAACGCCACCAATCCTTTTGATTTTATGGAAATGATCTCTTTACAGGGAAAAACCAATTTCTTCGAGAAAAGAGTGGGCGACTACCAGAAAAGCGGTGTAATTGGAGATAAAGAATCTCAGGCATTTTCATTAGACGAAGATTTTTAATCTTCAGACTTCATCCAATTGATAATTAACAAAAGAAAAAATTTAAATACCTAAAACATGTTTGTAATTAAAAGAGACGGCAGAACAGAATCTGTGAAATTCGACAAAATCACATCCAGAATAGAAAAATTAAGCTACAGCTTAAACCCTCATTTTGTTGATGCTGCAGAAGTTGCTAAAAAAGTTATCGATGGTTTATACGATGGAGTAACCACCTCAGAACTGGATAACCTAGCTGCTGAAACAGCTGCCTCTTTAACCACCAGACATCCTGACTATGCTTTGTTAGCATCAAGAATTGCAGTTTCTAACTTACATAAAAACACTACAAAGTCTTTTTCTGAGACCATGCGTGTACTTTATGAATATATAGACCCTAAAACTGGCAAAAACGCTTCTTTGCTTGCTGACGATGTTTTTGAGGTGATTCAAAAAAATGCCGATCTTTTAGACAGTACCATCATTTACGA
>JAZQRF010000355.1:0-31954 GCA_045629485.1 Pelobium sp.
GTTTTATTGCTGCCTCACTCCTTTTTTCCTTTTTCATCCCGGCAGAGGTAAATGCAAATGTTAAAGACAGTCTTAAAAGTTTGCAAGGTTTATGGTTTGCTCTTGCCTTTACCAGTATAGGCTTAGAAACAAATTTCAAAGAGTTGTTTAATGAGAACAGTAAGAAACCTTTTTATGCATTTATCATTGCACAGGGGTTTAACGTGATTGTGACTTTAATCATTGCTTTTATTCTTTTCGGATAAAACAATATAGCCGGGTGGCCGAGAGGATAGGCAATGGTCTGCAAAACCTTTAACAGCGGTTCGAATCCGCTCCCGGCGTCCAACAGAAGGATCATAGCCATAAAGGTAAAATTATGTTTCAATCAAACTGGTTAAATGAGATTGATTATTAAATAAAAAGTCAAGAAAATGCGCCATAGTCCGTAGAAATTTCAAATGTAAGGTATGTATGATCAAAGCATTTTTTATAATTAAAAATGTAGATCGTGGCGGTTTCATACTAAATTTCGATAAGCCTTTATGTTTACTTAATGGTTTTGCTCTTTTTAAAATTTTTTGAATAGGAAAGAACAGTTATTTAAAATGGACTTACATAGTGAATGCGACCAAATTATAAATTCTGATTACTGAAAAGAGTAGGCTATTCTCTTCTGCTCTCAATTGTATATACGAAACTATCAGAACGATAATAACCTAAGTTATATTCAATTGGGCGCTCCCCTTGATCATATACATATCTTTTCCGAAGTAATATGGGACTATCTGGTTCTATGTCTAGTTTACTTGCAATTATCTTATCTGCTCTTTTTGCACTAATTTCTTCTTTGGAAAGATTAGCCCTGGTATTATATTCTCTTTCTAAAATTTCATATAAGGGTTGTTTAAAATCTTCTTCTCCCGTTAAACCCACTCTGGGGTGGAAGTATGATATAAAATAAACAAATGGTCCTTCAGCTCTACCTCTTAACCTTTCTAATTTAAGTACTTTTTTCTCTGGGCTAATTTCAAAAAAGTTGGCCACCTGTTCATTTGGTTGTTCCCAACTAATATGAAGTTCGAAATTCTTTATTTTAATGCCTCTGGCCTGCATTTCCTGTGAGAAACTTAACCAATTGTTTGATTTAGAACTAACCAATCCTTCGGTAACTTTAGTGCCAATACCTTTCTTTCGGATTAAAAGACCTTCATAGACTAGTTTATTTAAGGCCTGTCTTAAAGTGGTTCTAGAAATGGCTAATTGTTTTGATAAATCAACTTCATTAGGTAGGAATTTTCCGTTTAAATATTCGGGTTCTTTTATGATTTTTCTTAAAAGCTCTTCTGCTTGCGCATGCAAGGGAATAGGGCTTTTATGATTGATTTTATATTTCATTTTATAACATGATTTAGTTATATAAACAAAAGTATAAAATAATTTGGTTTTATGATATCATGTTCATATGTTTGTATGTATATACATAGTATATTAAAGTTGTGCGACTCTAATAGTCAACACTTCAATTAAAAACCAAATTTATAAACCATGAGAATTAGCTTCAGATTTATCATCGGATTCTTGTACATGTTTTTAGTGTCATTCTGTTCTATCCCTAATAAAAGTAAGATTGATGATCTTAAAGTTGAATTCACAGTTGAAGAAGCTCCAGAATGGACAGCATTATTTAAAAGGAATTCTGGATGGTTTGGAGCTGATGGGATTTTTGCCATTCCACTTAATGGCAAAGATAATGTACAAGCAGACTCTAAGAGTGAAACAATGCTGATTTTTAGCGATACGCTAATAGGAGAGATTGAAGATGGAAGCTTGCCCTCAGGTTTTAGTATGATAAATAATTCGGTTGCATTACTTAATGGTAATAGGCCAGAGAAAGATAAGATTAGTTTTGAATGGGCAAAAAACGATGATTCTCAACCCCAGACAATGTTTAAGCCTAAAACATCTTCGTCTGAAAAAGGAGATTATTTCTGGCTAGGTGACGGCTTTGTTAACACAGAGTTGAATAACACTTACGTTTTTGCTTACAGGATGCGGAACCTGGATAAGAATGATGACTGGTCATTTAAAAAAATGGGAACAAATTTGATTGTCATTCCGTCTAATAGCAAACCTCCATTTGATAATCATAAACAAATTGAAACTCCATTAGATTTTATAGAAGGAGGATTTGGTGCAGGTATTTTTGTAAATACAAAAGAGGCTGGTTCACTTCACCCTGATGGTTTTGTATATGTATACGGTGTAAAGGATAAAGCAAAGAACCTAGTAGTTGCCAGAGTTTTACCTAAGGACTTTGAAGATTTCAAAGCCTGGCGTTTTTGGGATGGCAAAGAATGGAGCAAAAAGATGGAGACTGCGGCTACTTTAGTTACCAATGTCTCTAATGAATTAAGTGTTTCTATGCTTCCGGACGGTAGATGTGTTTTATTTTACCAGCATGAAAGCATGAGCCCAATTGTGGCTATGAGAATTTCTTTAACCCCTTATTCTGCTTTTGGAGATAAAATAGATGTTTGGAATTGTAAAGAAGTTGGAGGGAATATATTCGCCTATAATGCAAAAGCTCACCCAAGTTTATCAGCACCAAATGAATTGTTGATTAGTTATAATGTAAATGCCTTTGATTTTAAGAATGAAATTAAAAAGGATCCTAATCTTTATAGACCTCGTTTTTTTAAAATAAAATTCCATAACAATTAGAGTCCAAGCATAATAGCATTATCTGATAAATAATAAGTTTTAAAATTAACTTTTAATAAATGATGAGAAGAACAAATTATGACAAGTTTCCTAAAGTAAATATTGTTGGGCATGAATGTGTAACCAATTGGGATAATGTTATTTTCAAACTTGAAACTGAAATTAATCTTTTAAGTGGATCAAAGAAAGTTGTCGTTGTAGAATGTTATCACGGAGTTGACAGTGAAGATATTATCAATCATTTAGAAAAAGGCCTAAACCCATTTAAAATATTAAATGCAACTAAGGCGATGGAAGATGAAGAAACTATAAATACCAGGGTTTATCCGTATGTAACGGATGATCCTGTATTTGGCTATGTTTCGCCACTTTCTCTTTCAGATTTTTTTGATAATAAAAAGTTATCTTCTTACGGTAAAGAAATTGATTCTATAGAATCCGGATTAGTAATTATTGTTGGTATTGGTGCCTCACTTATTATCCCTACTCCAGATATACTTATTTATGCAGATATGCCAAGATGGGAGATTCAATCTCGTTTTAGATCAAATAAAATAGGTAATATAGGGACAAACAATAAAAATACTGAAGTTTCTTATCAATATAAAAGAAGTTTTTTTGTTGATTGGAGAGTATGTGATAAACATAAAACCAGTTTAATGGAAAAGTGGGATTTTGTTTTAGATACAACAACTTCCACACCTAAAATGATTAGCGGTTTAGCTTTAAAAGATGCACTTACAGCTGTATCAAAACGTCCTTTTAGAGTTGTACCATTCTTTGATCCAGGGCCATGGGGCGGTCAATGGCTTAAAGAAGTGTGTGATTTAGATCGCGAACAGCAAAACTTTGCATGGGCATTCGATTGCGTACCCGAAGAGAACAGTCTTCTTCTTTCTTTTGGCGAAGAAACCTTTGAGATACCATCCATTAATCTGGTATATGCTCATCCTCAAGCAATACTTGGGAAAAAAGTTTATGAATATTTTGGTGCAGAATTTCCAATCCGATTTGATATTTTAGATACTTTAAAAGGAGGAAACTTAAGTTTACAAGTACATCCAAACCTGTCTTATATACGTGAAAAATTTGGCATGCCTTATACACAAGAAGAAAGTTATTATTTCTTAGATGCGGAGGAAAATGCTATTATGTACCTGGGTTTAAAGGAAAATATAAATGAAAAATCAATGATAAACGAATTGGCAGATGCTCAACAAAATGGGAGCAATTTTGACGCCGATAAGTTTGTTGAAAAGATATCAATAAAAAAACACGATCATATTCTAATCCCTGCAGGTACAATTCATTGTTCGGGAGCTAATAGTGTTGTCTTAGAAATAAGTGCAACCCCCTTTAATTTTACTTTTAAGCTTTGGGATTGGGGGAGGATGGGTCTTAATGGCAAGCCAAGGCCTATTTCTTTAGCTCATGGAGAAAAAGTAATAGATTGGAATCGTACTTCTAAATGGTCAAAAGATAATTTAGTAAATCAAGTAAGACCTTTAACAGAAGGAGACGGGTGGAGGGAAGAGAAAACTGGCTTATATGAAGGGTCTTTTATCCAAACTCATAGATATTGGTTTACAAAGAAAACTAGCCATCAAACCAACGGGATTGTAAATGTGCTTAATTTAGTGCAGGGAGAGGAAGTGATCGTAGAAAGTCCGGAGGGATTATTTGAACCTTACATAATTCATTATGCAGAAACATTTATTGTTCCGGCTGCAGTAAATAATTACACTATTAGGCCATACGGAAAAAGTGAGGGAGAGGAATGTGCTGTAGTAAAAGCTTATGTACAGATTAATAACTTAGTAAACTATCAGCAAAACTAATCCAATGAATACTAGCGCAAATACAAGTTTTATTTATAAGATAACAATTGTGGCGGCTGTAGGAGGTCTGCTATTTGGTTACGATACTGCAGTAATAGCAGGTGCTATAGGTTTTCTTCAAATCAAATTTGAGTTGTCCTCGGCAATGATGGGTTGGGTAGCATCTTGTGCATTAATAGGTTGTATGATTGGGACCACTTTTGCAGGATCTTTAAGTGACAAAATAGGTAGGAAAAAAGTATTAAAGTTTTCTGCCTTTTTATTCGCTATTTCTGCCATAGGAACTGCAATTCCAGAATCTCTAACAACATTTGTGATATTCAGGATGATTGGTGGAGTTGGAATTGGAATAGCCTCTATGCTAGCGCCAATGTATATTACAGAATCTGCGCCTGCAGACATAAGAGGTAGGCTTGTCTC
The DNA here is from genome assembly GCA_045629485.1 of Pelobium sp. Lineage (GTDB taxonomy): Bacteria > Bacteroidota > Bacteroidia > Sphingobacteriales > Sphingobacteriaceae > Pseudopedobacter. The sequence continues at coordinate 4,962 of JAZQRF010000355.1, forward strand.
TATAAACCAGTTAGGTATAGTAACAGGTATATTATTAATATATTTTGTGAATGCATTTATAGCTGGTTTGCATGATGAAGCATGGAATGTTTCAACTGGCTGGAGATGGATGTTTGGCTCTGGTATAATCCCTTCTATAGTATTTATAGTTCTATTAATTTTTGTTCCAGAAAGTCCAAGGTGGTTAGCAAAAGTTAACCAGTGGGATAAGGCTAAAGAAATTTTGGAAAAGATTAACGGGGTAGAAAAAGCACAATTAGAACTAAAAGAAATAAGAGAAGCTCTAATGGCCGAAACTGCTAAAGCGCCAAGTGTTTTTAGCGAGAAACTAAGACAACCTTTAATCATAGGTATCATTTTAGCAATTTTCTCACAAATTACAGGCATAAATGCAATAATGTATTATGCTCCGGAAATTTTTAAATCTACTGGGTCTGGTTCTGATTCTTCTATGATGCAAACCGTTTTGGTTGGTATAATAAATCTCATTGCTACTTTAGTTGCCATAAAGTATGTGGATAAATTAGGAAGAAAGGTTTTATTACTTGTGGGATCTGCAGGTATGTTTGTGTGTTTAGCAATTGTAGGTGGGGCATTCTATTTTGGAATGCAAGAGGGTAATATCGTACTCATTTCTATATTAGCCTACATCACATTTTTTGGAATATCATTAGGCCCGTTGACCTTTGTGGTAATTGCAGAGATATTTCCTAATCAGACAAGAGGAAAAGCAATGTCAATATGCATTTTTGCTTTGTGGACATCTGTATTCCTGGTATCACAACTATTTCCAATCTTATTAGAATCAATAGGAAGTGCTTTCACATTCTGGATATTCATGTTAATGGCCTTATTTAGTTTCATTTTCGTTTGGAAGTATTTACCAGAAACTAAGGGCAAAACTTTAGAAGAAATAGAAAAATCCTGGAGTTAAAGGATTTATTGACAATTATAAACCGGATAAACTATGAAACATTATCATCAAGTTCTTTTAATATTTGCCTTTGTGGTGGTATTAGTTGCATCATGTAAAAAGAGCTCAGTACCAGAAGAAAAAATTGAAGATGGATCAGGAGTGAATCCTCCTGATAGTATAAGAACAGTTTCTTATAAAGACTCTGTTTTTACAGAATACTTTCGCAAAACCAGTGGTTGGATTGCATCAGATGCCACTATATCACTTCCCTTACCAAATAATAAAGTATTGTGGCTTTTTGGGGATACCTACATAGACGGCTACAGAGCTTCGGATACTTCAATAAATTGTTTTTTCCAAGTAAGAAATTCTATGCTCTTGCAGGATAAACAAAACCCTTCCCAACTTTTAACAATTTTAGATAATACACAAACCGGGGTAAACAGAACTCCAATTAAAGTTGGAGATAATACAACCTATTTTTGGCCAGGACATGGATATGCTGAAGGTGATACCGCTATTGTTTTCTGGCAGCAATATACAGGAGCAAATTATACGCTATTAGGAAATTATGTTTCTAAAATATATACACCAGGATTTGTAGATGCATCAGCAATAAAAAAACTTGAACAAATACCTTTACCTGCTGATGTTACTTACGGGGTTTCAGTAATTGTAGATTCCATAGCTGGTTATCGTTATATCTATGGATTCAAACCAGATTGGATTATTAATAGAGCTTTAGTAGCGAGATCTTCTATAAATAATGATATTACTGAAGCATGGGAATTTTACACGGGTACCTCCTGGTCTACGAATGCCAGTGCTGCGGGTACCGTTTTACCAGGATCACAAAATTATGTATCGCCATCTTATAGCGTGGTAAAGATTCAGAATAAGTATTACTTAATTTCTCAAGATATTGGATTTTTAAGTTGTGGCTTAGGCCGAGATATTTATGCCTGGAAAAGTGATTCTCCTCAGGGTCCATTTACTGATAAAACTCTTTTATATACTATTGAAGATAAGTATAGAGGATCTTATTATATAACATATAATGCAACAGCCCATCCTGAGTTTACGAAAAATAACGAGTTGCTTATATCATACAATGTAAATGATATTTGTCCTGCTCAATGTGGGCCAAATGGAGGGAGGAGAAATGCAGATGGATATAGGCCAAAATTTATTCGTGTTCCTTATTCGGTATTAGATCCGTCATTATAAGCCAATTAATTATTTATTACATTTTATAAAATAATAATGATTTAATAAGTATATACATAACAACAAAACTGCTTCTATATAAACCAATAATAAATTAATAGCATTAAAACCAATTATTTTATGAAACCAAAATTATATCAAAAAACATGGTTGATTCCATTAGCTATTTTAATTTGTTTTAATCTGCAAATTACCTATGCTAGTAATACTTCCCTAAATACATATCAGCAACAAAAAAGAACAATCACTGGTCAGGTAAAAGATGAATCTGGGCAGAATTTACCTGGTGTGAATGTGGTAATTAAAGGAACTACAACTGGAACGGTAACAGATGTGAATGGAAATTTCAGAATAGATGTTCCTTCGAAATCAAATATACTAATGTTTTCTTTTTTAGGCTTTAAAACGTTGGATGTCAATGTAAGTTCTCGTACAGAAATAAATGTGGTTTTGGAACAATTTGTTCAATCATTAGACGAAGCTATTGTAATTGGGTACGGTTCTGTTAGAAAATCTGATTTAACCGGGTCTGTTTCATCCATTAAAGCAGATGAACTAAATGCCGTACCGGTAACATCTTTTGATCAGGCGCTTTTAGGAAGAGCTGCTGGTGTACAAGTAACACAAACTACTGGTGCTCCCGGGGGAGAAACTAATATAAGAATTAGAGGAACCAGTTCAATTAACGCAAGTAGCGAACCTTTATATGTTATTGACGGTGTGTTGATAAATAGCAATGGTGGCGAAATGTCTATCGGGGGCGTTGGACCTAGAATTGGGCCTCTTTCTGGTATCAATCCAAACGATATAGAATCTATAGAAGTTCTTAAAGATGCTTCGGCAACAGCTATTTATGGTTCTAGAGGTGCGAATGGAGTAATTTTAATCACTACTAAAAGAGGTAAAGCCGGAAAAGGGACTTTACATTTTGATAGTTATTACGGTTTACAAGAAGTATCAAAAAAACTTGAATTATTAAATGCCTCACAATATGCAGCCTTAATAAATGAAGCTCAAGTAAATGCAGGTAAATTACCCGTATATGTTAACCCATCAAGTATGGGAGTAGGAACAGATTGGCAAAGTGCATTATTTCAGACTGCTCCTATTGCTAATTATCAACTTTCGTCTACAGGGGGTTCAGAAAAAACTAAGTACGCAATTTCAGGAGGTTATTTTACTCAAGATGGTATTGTTATAGGTTCAGATTTTGATCGTTATTCCTTTAGAGTAAATCTTGATAGTGAAATTAGTGATAAGCTAACTATTGGTAATAATTTATCTTATAATCATATTTCATCAAGAGGAGTGCGTACTGGGCCCGGAGATATTGTTCCGGGTGTGGTTACAAATGCCCTACAGTTTAATCCGAATTTACCAGTTTACGATCCCTCAGTTCCCGGAGGATATACCTACCAGCATGATAGAAAAGATGCCGTATCTAACCCTATCGCTGATGCATTAGATTTCGAGGCGCTTACTGGTACATCCAGAGTTTTAGGAAACGTTTATTTAAACTATAGAATTTTTAAGGATTTAGAATTTAGAACCTCTTTTGGTATAGACGGTCTAAATACTAAATCAAATACTTTCAGCCCAAACTATCTTAAAAGATCAGAAGGTAGCAATGGTAGTGCGGTAATTAGCACTTTACAGGCAATGACCTGGTTAAATGAAAATACGTTAACATATAATAAAGAAATTAATAAAAATCATAAGCTTAATGTTTTGGTTGGTCAAACATTACAAAAGTTTAGAAATGAAGCTTTAGTAGGAATGGCCCTTAATTTTAGTGATAATAGAACGGGTTGGCATAGTCTTGCGTCAGCAGAAGATCCTCAAAATCCTATCAATTACGAGAGTGAGTGGAGTATGATATCTTACCTGGGAAGAATTAACTATAATTTATTTGGTAAATTTCTTTTCACGTTATCAGGACGTGTAGATGGATCCTCAAAATTCCCAAAAGGGAATAAATATGGATTTTTTCCTTCAGGTGCTGTTGCATGGCGTTTGTCTGATGAGAAATTTATTAAAGACATTGAATTTATTTCAGACTTAAAATTAAGAGTAAGTTATGGTGTAATTGGTAACCAATCTATTCCGCCATACCAATCTTTAGCTTTAGTAATGCCTATGGGCGAAGGTGTGTTTAATGTTGGAAATAGCTCTGAAGTTATTTTAGGAAGATTACCAGGATCATATCCAAATCCTGATTTAAAGTGGGAAAGCACTAAACAGGCGAATCTTGGTTTAGATCTTTCGTTATTCAATAACAGGGTATCATTAACCACAGAAGTTTATCAAAAAAAGACTTTTGATTTATTACTCTCCAGTCCAATTCCACATACAACCGGGTTTGATGCAACTTTGTTAAATATTGGAAATATCCAAAACAACGGTTTTGAATTTGATTTAAGAACAGTAAACACTACAGGTAAATTTGGATGGAATTCTTCTTTAAACTTCTCTGTAGTAAGAAATAAAGTCATAAATCTGGCAGGAGAAGATGATATCAATTTAGGTGTAGGAGGGAATATACTTCGTGAAGGAGAGCCTGTAGGTACTTTCTTTGGATATCAGTTTGATGGAATATTTCAATCTGATGCAGAGGCTGCAAACAGTGCAGTCCTTAAATCTCAAATTGCCAAAGCAGGAGATCGAAGGTATAAAGATATAAGTGGCCCTAACGGAACACCGGATGGAGTGATAGATGAATTTGATAGAACAATTATAGGTTCTGCTCAACCAGATTTTATTTGGGGTTTTAACAATGATTTTTCTTACAGGAATTTTAGTTTATCTGTTTTTTTCCAAGGTTCTCAGGGAAATGAGATGGTTAATATGAATCTTATTAATCTTGAAAATCCAAACGGGCAACAAAATATGTTGGCAGAAGCAGGTCTTAACAGATGGACACCAACTAACCCAAGTAATACTTATCCAAGAGCATTAGCAAACAGTATAGATAATGCATTTTCTTCAAGATTTGTAGAGGATGCATCTTACATACGACTTAGAAGTGTGAGTTTAAGTTATAACGTTCCATCCCTAATATTAAAAAAAATAGGAGTTAGTGATCTTCGTCTATATGTAAGTGGTGCTAATCTTTGGACCTCAACAAAATATAGTGGCTACAACCCAGAAGGTAATGCATATGGTTCTACAACAAATATTGTAGGCGTAGATAGTGGTGGTTATCCATTAGCAAAAACCTATATGATAGGAACTAGAATAGGATTTTAGATTTATTTTTTAAAAACAATACAATGAAAAATATAAGATTTATCAAACGTACTCTATGCTTTCTCTCTTTTCCTATACTGTTAGGTGGCTGTGAGAAATTTTTAGAGGAGAATCCAAAAGACCTGGTAGCAACCAGTAATTTCTATAAAACAGAAGCTGATGCAATTTCAGCTGTCAATTCTGTATATTCTTGGTTAGGAGCTTATAATCTAGGATATGGTGGTAACACTGCCGGGGTTTACCATAGTACGTTTTGGCTTATTCAAGGACTTGCTTCAGATGAACTTTATAGTGCAAGACCTGGTTTTCCTGATCTTGAGGCATTGGGTAATGTGGTTTATAATTCAGAAAATGCATCAGTGTTAGAGGTATGGAGAATGCATTATAAAGTAATCAATTACGCAAATATAGCCATTACTAAAGTCCCTGCAATTAATATGGATCCTACATTACGGACAAGATTAGTTAATGAGGCTAAGTTTCTTAGAGGATTATTATACTTTAATATGGTACGTATGTTTGGTAGTGTCCCTTTGCTTTTAACAGATTCAGAACCCATGCAGCCTCAAAAAGAAAGCGTTGCAAATATCTATGCACAAATAATAAAGGATTTGCAAGACGCAGAAGCTTTACCGCCATCATATCCAGCTGGAAATGGTAAGGGTAGAGCTACATCCGGAGCAGCAAAGGCAACCTTAGCAAAGGTGTATTTAACGATGGGTCTACATCAGCAAGCTGCGGATAAAGCATGGGAAATTATACAACCAGGAGGTGTTTACGGCTTATTTGATGATTTTGCTGATGTTTGGAAATACGAGAATAGAAACGGAAAAGAAACTGTTTTCTCTGTTTCTTTTGGTGATGGAGGAGGTAAAATTTCTTTCTGGGAAGTAGCAGCATTTAATGTGCATTTGTTACCAACAGAACTAGCCACTCATATACCAACAATTACAAATACTCAAGGATGGTATTATACAACTCAGGCACTTTATGACGCTTATGAGCCGAATGATGAAAGAAGAGATGTTACCCTAATGACTGAATTTACCAAACCAGATAATACTGTAATTAATCTGGATAGAATATACGTTAGGAAGTACTGGGACCAAGTAGCTAACCCAACAACTAGTCCTTCCGAAAGTGATTTTCCGGTAATTAGATATTCAGACGTTTTATTAACCTATGCCGAAGCAAAAGGAGCCTTAGAAGATTTTACTACCGCTAACCTATATCTTAATAAAGTAAGATTCAGAGCTAATCTAACCGACGTAAATCCACAAAACAAACCTGATTTTGTAAAGGCTTTATTAGAAGAAAGACAGAGAGAATTCGCTGTTGAAGGGCATAGGTGGTTTGATCTTGTTAGACTTGGTAAATTAATAGAAAAAATACAGGAAGCTAAAAATATAACACCAAGTACAGATTATTACCTGTTCCCAATACCATTAAGAGAAGTAGATCTAAATCCAAATTTACGTAGATAGCACACTATATAATTAATCATATCAAATCTGTGAAAAGTCTTATTTGTAAACCATTTAATCAAACAATTATGAATCTTAATTTAAAAACCTCGAGATCCATTAAGCTACTATCTGTAGGCTTAATGCTACTAATCTTTACAAACTGTAAAAAAGAAAGTGATAGTGGTAGTTCAGCACCCGTGATAACATTATCTGCAGAAAAATTAGCCGGACAAGGGCAATATGCTGCAAGTCATGAATATTCTCGTAATGGTGCTCCGTTGAGTATTAATGTGTCAATTAGCTCTCCAAGCGATATCCAATCATTTACAATATCAAAAACACTTAATTTAACAGCAGATGCTACTTACGCACAAAATGGTACTTTAACTGTTGATCCAGGATCTCTTTCTTCAGGACAATATACCTTCACTTATGCTCCAACATCTACAGATGCAAATCAATTAATCGGCTTCAGATTTACGGTTGTAAGTAAAAGTGGAGCGAAATCAGAAAGCGATTTAACATTAAGCGTTAATCTTTCTCCTGCAGCAAATTTGCCATTCAGAAAATGGCAGTTAAAAACAATTATACATGTAAACGGAGAAACTCCTAATGAAGATGTAACCTTAGATTGCAACAAGGATAACTTTTATACATTTAATGAAGATGGTACCTGTGTTTTAGATAATGGTGCTTTAAGTTGTGATATTTTTGAGCCGTTTGATACCCCTCAAACATGGAGTTTAACTAATGATAATAAAACTCTTACCATTATGAGATTAAACGGTTTCACCAATGAAATTATACCTCAGGTATTTGAAGTAAAAGAATTAACCTTAACTACTTTAAAATTAGAACTTCTAGTTGACTTATCTGGATTTGGAGGTAAAGCTGATGAAAGATTTCTATACACTTACGCAGCAGGGCCTAGATAGATAAGTGTTTAGAAACAAACCCTAAGTCTAATATTAAATAGAAATCATGAGAAATCATGATTTCTATTTAAGTATTGCTGTTCTTCTGCTTAATACTGCAATGCTTTTTTTATTATAAGCTTTATGAATAACCGATATAATCAGACTTATTAATTAAAAAATATCCGTTAGGATAAACCTTAATCAAATTATTAACCACAAATATGGCTTTAGATTTAGAGCATAGCTACGACGCTCTGATTTTTGATATGGATGGCACATTATGGGATGCTGTATCTACCTATACCAAATCATGGAATGATTATTTTTTAGCCAATAACATTGATAAAATATTTACTAACGAAAATTTAATGCAGTATATGGGTTGGGAGCAAGATCCATACTTAGAAGCTGTATTGCCAGATTTTTCTAAAGAAAAAAGAAATTCCATATATAATGAAGTAATAACCTTACAGTATTCCAATATTCAAACATCGGGTGGGAAGCTATATGAAGGAGTAGTAAAAGGATTAGCAAGCCTTTCAAAAAAGTATCAATTATTTATTGTGAGTAATTGTGCGGAATATGCTATCACTCATTTTATGAAATGGGCAAAAATAGAAACATATATAACTGATAGCGTGGCTTTCGGTGAAAATTATAAATCAAAGAATCAAAATATTAAATATCTGATAGATAAATATCAATTAAGAAAACCAGTTTATATAGGAGATACTCAGGCTGATTTTGAGCAAAGTAATTTAGTGCCTTTGCCTTTTGTATTTGTATCCTATGGTTTTGGTGAAGCAAAAGAATATCATGAGAAATTTGATTCTTTCGCTGAGCTTACAGATTATTTCTTGCATTAGCATAGTTTCATTAAATCTTTCTCTGAAAAGGTTTTTTATATAGAGGCAGGTGTAAGGATAAAATTTTACTGATCAATAATAAACTAAGTAAACTGAATACAAGTCATGTGTGGAAATATGAAATTTAAGATTTTAATAGCTGTACTTATTTTTAATTGCACCTTTTTTACAGTTTATGCTACTATAAAATTGCCAGTATTATTTCAGAGTAATATGGTATTGCAAAGAGATCAAGAGATTAAAATATGGGGTTATGGTGAGGTAAACGAAAGTGTGTTAATTTCTTTTAAGCAGCGTGTTTATGAAACAATAACTGGAAACGATAAAAAATGGTTTATAACTCTTCCTGCTCAGCAAGCCGGTGGGCCTTCGGAGATTATTGTGAAGGGGAAATCCAATGAAATAATATTAAATAACATATTGTTTGGTGATGTTTGGGTTTGTGGTGGACAATCTAATATGCAATATACCATCTCTCAAATTGGCTATAAACCTCTTGAAAGTGATACTATTAATCATCAAATTAGAATATTTAATGCTTCTATAGATCAGGACTATGTGCCTAAGGAAGAATTGCTAGGGGGGACGTGGAATGAAATTTCTGCACAAACATTATTAAATACTTCTGCAACCGCTTTCTTCTTTGGGAAGTTTCTTCAAGATTCTATAAAAGTACCCATTGGGCTTTTAAGTGTAAATTTAGGTGCAACATCCATAGAAACCTGGATGAGCCCAAATGCACTAAAAGATTTTCCTCAATTTCAAGAGTACTTTCAAGAGTATTTAGCGCCGGGAAAAAGTAAAGCAACAATTGCCAAAGAATTTGCAAAATTAAAGCCATCCTGGGAAGTAAAATATTATTTGAAAGGCAATGGTTTAAAGCAGAAATGGTACTTGCCAGAAACAGATGTTTCTAATTGGAAAATAATGAATATCCCTGCATGGTGGCAAGATAAAGGGGAGACAGATTTTAATGGTGCGGTATGGTTTAGAAAAACCTTTGATTTACCCGAAGATGCAAAAGGAGAGAACTTCAATTTAATGCTTAATCAAATTGATGATTATGATATTGCATGGGTAAACGGACATAAGGTAGGTGAGAGCTACGGAAATCAAAACTGGCGTTATTATTCTGTTCCAATGAGTATTTTAAAGCCAAAAGGAAATGTATTAGTAGTACGTGTATTTGATACCGGGGGTAAAGGAGGGTTTTATTCGAATGCAATTTGGGGTAATCCAATTGTGTTGGGAGATTGGTTGTATAAGAAAGATTATAAAATTAATACAAATAAATTTCCAAAACCAACGGTAGTGAATATTAGTCCCTTCTCCTCTCCATCAGTACTTTTCAATGCGAATATTGCTCCCCTAACATCTCTAAAAGTAAAGGGAATTATCTGGTATCAGGGAGAGAGTAATGTTAACAGAGCAGAGGAGTATAGAGAATTGTTTCCAGCTTTAATAAGGGATTGGCGTAGAGAATTTAGCCAGGGTGATTTACCTTTCTTGTTTGTACAATTAGCTAATTATGGACCAGAGGATATGGTTCCAGACAGTCCTAACTGGGCAGAACTGAGAGATGCTCAACTTTCAGCTTTAGCATTAGAAAATACAGGTATGGCTGTCGCTATTGATATTGGAGAAGCCTACGATATTCACCCAAGAAATAAAATGGATGTTGGAAAAAGATTAGGGTTTGAGGCTTTAAGAATAGCTTATAATAAGAATATAATGTCTCAGGGTCCGACCTACAAATCTATGCAGGTAAAAGGAGATTCTATTATTATCCATTTCCAGGAAGGGACAAATCAATTAATATCAAAAAATAAATACGGTTACGTAAGTGGTTTTGCTATTGCAGGTTCAGATAATCAGTTTCATTGGGCAAATGCTTTTATACAAGATAATTATGTTATTGTAAGTAATAGAAATGTGAAAAACCCAAAGTCTGTAAGATATGCCTGGTCTAATAATCCAGGGACTACAGATCTTTATAATAAGCAAAATTTACCAGCAGTCCCTTTTAGAACAGATACTATCCCTTATAAAACAAGTGGTTTTAAATTCTCAACAGATCCCTGGAAAAACTAACCCTCATATTTCTGTAAGATCAAATCCAAAATGATGCAATATAATTATATGAAATACTTCAAATCGTTTATACTCTTTTTTTCTTTAATCTCTTTTACTGTGTATGCAGGAACTGATAATATTGCACCGAAAGCAAAAGTCTCGGTTTCTACAGCAATAAGTCAAGATTTTAAAGGAGAGAATGTGACCGATGGTTTAATCGGAATAAAAGGAAAAGGGGAATGGGTATGCGAAGGAGCAACTACTTATTGGGGTTATATACGACATCCCTGGATTCAATTAGAATGGGAGGCAAAAGTTGGGATAAACAAAATCGTAATTTATGATAGGCCATCAGCAGATGAGCATGTAGCTGCAGGAAGAATTATTTTCAGTGATGGAAGTATTATATGGGTTAATGAAATACCTAATGACGGTACAGCAAAGGTTGTTAAATTCGATACCAAGTACGTAACATCATTCAAATTCGAAGTGACAGATGCTACGGGAAAGGATTTAGGATTATCAGAGATAGAAGTTTTTCCATCGCATTCTAATAGCAGTGATTATGTAAGTTGGGTTGATCCATATATCGAGACTAATCGAGGTCGTTATTTTTTCTTTATTACTGGAGGCCGTCCTTTTGGAATGGTTGGTGCGGCACCGCATACAAGGAACAAAAATCAATACGGTGGAGGATATAATTATAATGAGAAAGAAATTTTAGGATTTGGGCAAATTCATAATTGGATGATGTCTGGGATAGAAATTATGCCTGCAGCAAATTCTGTTAATCCAACAGGAGGAGAACCAGCTTGGAAATCCATATTCAGTCATGATGATGAAATTGTTCAGCCAGGTTATCAACGAGTCTTTCTTAGAAATCCTAAAACTTGGGTTGAGCTTACTTCCACAGATAGGGTGAGTTTTTATAGATTCCGTTACACAGAGGATATGACTACACAATTACTCATTAACCTGGGAGGATATTTAGGAAACAGTAACATGGCAAATGCTGATTTGAAGGTAATAAATGATAAAGAACTTCAAGGATCCTTTAGCTCTGTTGATAGGTTTTGGGGAGGGCCAAAAGATGTTAAAGTTTATTTTGTTATACAGTTTGATAAAGCCGTAAATGCGTGGGACGCCTGGAAAGGAAAGGGCCTTTTGTCTAATGTTAAAAATGTAAAAGGTGATAGTATTGGTGTATCTGCAAAGTATAATGTAAAAGCAGGGGAAGAAATTAAAATGAAGATTGGAATTTCGTACACAAGTATAGAAAATGCCAGAAATAATCTTTTATCAGAATGTACAACTTGGGATTTTGACGCTGTAAGAAATGAATCCCGAAAAGTGTGGAATGAGTGGTTAGGGAAAATTGATGTGCAAGGAGGTACAGATAATCAGAAAATAAAGTTCTATACAGATTTATGGCATGTGTTATTAGGTCGTCATAAAATCAATGATATTAACGGTGATTATCCTGATAGGACAACAGGTAAACGAGATGGTACTTTCACAGATGCAATTTTCAAAATTAAAACTTTACCTAAAGACAAAAGTGGTAAACTAAAGTTCAACATGTATAATTCTGATGCATTTTGGCTAACTCAATGGAATTTAAACATCCTGTGGGGGTTAGCCTGGCCAGAAGTACAAGATGAAATGTCTGCCTCTATGATAGAATATGCCAATAACGGGGGCCTATTACCTCGTGGCCCAGCAGGTGGAGGATATTCTTATATTATGACCAGTAACCCAACTGCAAATCTTATTGGTAGTACATTTCAAAAAGGTTTGTTAACTAAAGTAAATTTAAAACATGCTTACCAGGTTGTAAAAAGAAACCAAATGCCAGGTGGCATGCTCGGAGATGCTAAAGATGTTGAGTTTTATATAAAAAATGGTTGGTGGAAAGATAACGCAGGTATAACTATAGAAGCTTCTTTTCAAGACTGGGTAACTGCCCAAATGGCTTATAAATTAGGTGAAAAGAAAGATTTTAATTACTTCTTAAAGCGATCTGAAAGTTGGAAAAACTGTTTTAATCCAAAACAAAGCTTGCTGTTTCCAAAAGACAGTTTAGGAGTTTTTACACATGATGATCCCTTAGATGGTAAGGGTTGGGTAGAAGCAAATTCATACCAGGCAACCTGGGGAGTTTCGCATGATATCCCGGGTTTAGCAAAATTAATGGGCGGGAATAATAAGCTTACAGAAAAGTTAAACTATGCTTTCCAAAAAGCTATTCCAGAAGATTTTGTTTTTGCCTATAGTGGTGGTTATGTAAGCTATGCCAATCAGCCCGGTTTGTCTAATGCTCATGTTTTTAATTATGCGGGAAAACCCTGGTTAACACAATATTGGGTAAGAAGAGTTAAAGAGCAAGCTTATGGTGGTACTACTCCGGATTTAGGTTATGGCGGGCATGATGAAGACCAAGGACAAATGGGAGCTTTAAGCGCCTTAATGGCGATTGGTTTGTTTGATTTAAATGGTAATGCTGCTACAACTCCAGTATATGACATAACAAGCCCAATATTTAAGGAAGTAGAAATAAAGCTGGATAGTAGATATTATAAAGGGAAGCAATTTAAAATCATCACACATAATAATTCAAAAGACAATGTTTATATCCAAAAAGTGCATTTGAATGGAAAAGAGCTAAATACTTTTTGGTTTAAGCATGAAGATTATGCAAAAGGAGGTGAGCTAGAAATCTGGTTGGGTAACACGCCAAATAAAAATTGGGGTGTAAGTAGTTTGCCCCCCACAATCAAGTAATTAACAATGTAAACGGCTGTTTTTATCCCCATTGTGTTGGTTTTTAGGAGGATAATTCAGTTGCTGATTAAAAAAATATAACATCATTATAAATGAATAATAGTTTAGTTATCGGAATTGATATAGGTGGCTCACATATTACAGCAGCTTGTATAGACTTAAACTCACGAGCTATAACATCAGGATCAATATTTAGAAATTCAGTTAATTCTAAGGGAAGTGTTACCCAAATTATTGAAGATTGGTCTAAGGCAATAATTGCTTGTAAGGATAATAATCCAAACATCTCTAATAAAATCGGAATAGCCATGCCTGGTCCTTTTGATTACAATAAGGGTGTATCTTTTATTAAGGATTTAGATAAATACGAAGCTTTATATAATTTAAATGTTAAAGAATTGCTTGCAGATAAATTGAGTGTTGATGCTGAAGATATTGTTATGATGAATGATGCGAGTTGTTTTTTAAAAGGCGAAGTTTTTAATGGCACTGCAGGCAATAGTAAAAACATTTTGGGTTTAACCTTAGGTACTGGTTTAGGTTCTGCAATATGTATAGATGGTGTGGTGTATGATGGAGATATGTATTGCCACCCTTATAAAGATGCTACTGCAGAAGATTATCTCTCTACCAGATGGTTTGTTAAAAGATACGAAGAGTTAACGGGTCAAAAGGCAAATAATGTTAAAGAGATTAGAGAGAAAATCTCATCAGAATCTAGTGTGATTTCTCTATTTAAAGAGTTTGGTGTTAATCTGGGTGTTGTATTAGCCAGTTATATTAAAAAGTATAATATAGAAGCTATTATAATAGGGGGTAATCTCATTAATGCATGGGAATTATTTATACATGAAACTAAAGAGGTTTTAAATAATAACTCTATTAATGTTGATTTATTACAATCAAAACTAGGAGAAGAGGCTGCGTTAATAGGCGGAGGGAGCCTATTTACAGCCCAGCAATAATCTCTACCATCATAACCATAAAATTATAAACTATTAAAGCATACAGTTATGAAGTCTTTTAAATACTACATCGCCCTGATTCTTCTGTTAGGTGTAATAACTACTACTTTCTCTTGTAGAAAGAATGCTGATGTAATAGAACAAGAACAAGAACAAGAACAGAATATTAAAGTAACACTTGATTTTACTACTCTTAGGATTACGGAAGGCGAAAGCAAAGTGATAAAGGCAAGTTTTAATACGAGTGTTACACCGAAAGCTGAATACAGTTGGGTCTCTCTAGATCCTACAGTTGCAACTGTTACATCTGGTCCAGATTACACGGCAACAGTTAATTCAAAAGCGAGGGGAACTACTCAAATTCGTTTGATTTCACCAGAAGGAATGGTTAAAGCTTTATGCCAGGTAACTGTTGAAGAAAAAATTATAGATGATGGTATAATAAGGATTTTGGCAATTGGTAATAGTTTTTCTGATGATGCATTAGAACACTATTTTCATGGTTTGGCGAAAGCTGATGGAAAGAAATTAATAATTGGGCATTTAGTTATTGGAGGCTCTTCTTTACAACAGCATCTACAAAATGCCACAAGTAATTCGCCTGCGTATTTCTATAATAAAATAAATGTAGAAGGGGTAAAAACCAGTTCTGGTGGTTATACGATAAACAGAGGTATAATAGATGAAAAATGGGATTATGTAAGTGTGCAGCAAGTGAGTAATGATGCAGGTATTTACAGTACATATGAAGCTTCATTGCCACAGTTTATGACATATATAAAGTCTAAAGTAACAAGGCCAAATGTTAAATATATCTTACATCAGACATGGGCATACGAAGCTACATCAACACATACAGGTTTTGCAAATTATAACAGAAACCAAATAACCATGTATAATGCAATTATTGATGCTGTAGGTAAAGCCAAAATATTAATGAATGCAGATATTGTTGTACCTGCTGGTACTGCAATCCAAAATGGAAGAACAAGCTACATTGGTGATAATTTTACAAGAGATGGCTATCATTTAGATTTAAACATTGGGCGTTATACTGCTGCTTGTACTTGGTTTGAGGCTGTATTTGGAAAAAGTGTTATTGGCAATACATATAAGCCATCAGAACTTTCTGATTATAAGGCGACCTTAGCACAAACTGCAGCACACCTGGCAGTATTAAAGCCAAATGAAATAACAGAACTTATAGATTTTAAATTGCCGGAACCTGCTGGCGATTTAACTAAGGCATTATATCTTGCTTTTGGTACAGCAAGCGGAACTCCAAACGGTTGGAATCGCTTAACCAGTCCAGAGCAAGGAGCTACCTTGGTGAATATGAAAGATACAGATGGTACCGAGTCTTCTGTTGGGCTTACGCTTTTAGAAGGCTTTTACGGATACAATGCCGAGGGAGCTGCCACCACTACAACTGATTTTAATATGCCTTCAGCTGTTTCTCAGCCCAACCTTTTCGGTAATACTAAAATATTTGGTTCTAAAATAGTAGCACAGAGTAAGTTTAGGCTTAGCGGTTTAAATAAAGATAAGAGTTACAACATCTGTTACTTTGGCTCTAGAATGAATGTTGTAGACAACCGTGAAACGGAATATGCTGCAACAGGTTCTAATGAAGTTAAGGTATACTTAAATGTGTCTGGCAATACTTCTAACACAGCATGTGCTAGCAACATTAAACCAAACAGCAGCGGCGAGATTACTATAACCGTTACTGCAGGGCCAAATAACAATAATGCTAACGGTTTTTTTCATATCAATGCTATGCGGATTACTCCGGTTTTATAATAGTTAGAAAAGTATCAAAGCAAAAAAGTTCAAAAGAGCCATGAAGTTTTCAACAGTTATGCTTCCGGTATTATCGAGTTTGGCAATGATGCTTTCTCTTTTCTTTTGTTTACCTTTTTTAGGAATGGTAAGCATGGTACCATTATTGTTTTCCTTACATAATTGCACTTTTAAGGTATATATCAAACAATTGTTAATCTTTAGTTTGGTATATACCGGTTTCCTTTTCTTTTGGATGATTTCTTCGTCTGCCCAGTTTACCGGTAATGTAATCTATGGATTAATAGGGATGGTTTTTTCTGTTTTGCTTTTCACACTA
This sequence comes from Pelobium sp., assembly GCA_045629485.1. Taxonomy (GTDB): domain Bacteria; phylum Bacteroidota; class Bacteroidia; order Sphingobacteriales; family Sphingobacteriaceae; genus Pseudopedobacter. Next base: position 21,541 of record JAZQRF010000355.1, read on the forward strand.
CTTTATAGCGGTGTTTTCTTGGTATGGAGAAAGCTATGTAGTGCTGTTTTGAGTTGGCCAAATATTATCTTGTTAGCAGGTTTATTTGTTTTAATGGAGTGGGTAGGTGATTATGTTTTCGATATTCACCCCTGGTATAGCAGTCAGCATTTCGGGAGTCCTTTAATTGGAAGTGTTTATACTATTCAATTGTCAGAAATTGGAGGTGTTTACTTGCTTACTTTCTTCATGCTCATCATCAATGGTGGCATTGCCTATAGCTTAAAAGAAAAGCGACAATTTAAAATTGTTACAATCATTATCATCTTTTTTTTTAGTACGAATGTTCTGTTTTTTCACCTTAGAACTGAAAGAAATTCTCCGGAAAACGAAATAAAAATCAACTTACTCAATGCTAACGTATCGCCCTTAACAAATTGGGAATTAGAAGGGAATGAGATTGTACCAGAGATTATCTCTTTAAGCAGACAAAAGGAAATCTCTTCCACTGCTGATTTTAATGTTTGGACTGAATCAGTGGTACCATGGAATTATCAAGTAAACGATGACTTTGTAAATGAAGTATTGACTAATGCATCAGAAGGTGAAATTATTAATCTTATTGGGATGAATACTGAGTATGAGCCGAATGTGGTATACAATAGTGCTTACGTAATATCAGGGAATAAAACAATGTTGGGGAGATATGATAAAGTAAATCCTTTAGCGCTCATGGAAAGACCTTTCAAGAATAATGCTACTATTCAGGTTGCTAATAATGATGATTATGTTAAGCCTGGTGCCAAATATAAACCTATAGCCACTAAAAAGGGATACGTTGGCATATATATATGTAACGAAGCAACTATTGCTGCTGCTGTAACACAGCTAGTAAAAAACGGAGCAGATTTTTTGGTGAATGTAAGTAACGATGGATGGTTTAAAGATACTCACATTCCCCTCCGACATTTTTACTACAACCGGTTACGAGCAGTAGAAAATCGAAGAGATATAGCCGTTAATAGCAATCTTGGTTACAGTGGTAAAGTAATCTCAAGTGGGGAAGTTTTAATAATTGAACAAAGCGATACGCCAACTTTTAATCAAATCACGGTGAATAAAAGTAACACAAAAACTATCTATAATAATTATCCTCATGCATTTGTACTAATTATCACCATTATAAACACAATGATTATTTTATTTAAAAGATTATGAAAAAACAATTACTACTAACGCTACTGTTAGCGATTATCGCAAATACTTCATTTGCAACAAATTTCATCAATGGCAATTGGCGTTGGAGAAATAATGATGGTAATGAAAAAAATGCTACATGGAAGGAGAATCAGAATACCTCTATTATGGTTAATTCTATGGGCGAAATTTTAAGATTAAGAACAGAAGTATATAGTTCTGATAAAGCAACTGTTAATAGTGCAGTCTTACAATGGAGTCCTACAGGCTTGGATCCATGGACGGCGCTAAATACTTCCACCGCCATTAATCCATTTGCTATTGCCATAACTAATAGTCACTTAATTAAAAATGAGGCAACTACTCGACAGTTAACTTCCGCTTGGCCTACCGCTAACTATTCTCCTGGAATAGTTGTGTATGATCGGGATAATATTAATTTAGTTATTGATGCGCTTACTAAAGTTTACGAATATGAAATTGTACTTTTTCCAACAAACAATATGCAAAGAGGCCAGGCCTATCACTTTAGATTTCATAATGCTGACGAATCTAAATCAGCGAATATTCCGTATGCATCGCTAACGGTAGCCACAACTTTGCCGATTATCCTCAAAAGCTTTACGGTTAAAACCTCAGCCGAAGGAAACAGATTAACCTGGAGTACAGCCTCCGAAACCAACAATAAGTATTTTGATTTAGAAAGAAGTACCAATGGGATAACATGGTCCAGTATTGCGAGAATTGACGGTAATGGTACAACATCTACTGCGTCCAATTATTATTTTTTGGATACTCATCCACTTAACGGAATTAATTATTACCGTTTAGCTCAGCATGATTCGAATGGAGAGATTAACTATACAGGTGTTACCTCTGCTTTATATGAGTTGAGAAGTAACGAGCTAATTGTTTATCCAAACCCATTCTTAAATAGTCTAAATGTAAATCTAGCTGGTTATAACGGTAAAACCTTTGAAACTTATTTAACGAATGCACAAGGTAGAGTGATTTTTCAAGAAAACTTGACAGCAAATGAAAATGGTATTAGTCTTCAAGTAAATCAAGTTCGACAGCCCGGTGTTTATGTTTTAAATGTAAGCGGAAATGGTGTTAATTTTATTAAACAAGTAATTGTTAAATAAAAACAGTTAAATCATCGGGTCTATTTAAATTATGAGATTTTTTAGATGATTATTTTGCTTAATTTAATATTATTACAAATAAAAGCCCACGACATTAAAGGTTAGTGAGCTTTTATTTTTTGATTATTTTTCACCTCAAGAGATTATGCAGTTTATTTTTATTACCAATTGTCTGTTCTAAATGGTTCCATAGGTAAACCCGCTCCATTGGTTATATAAGTAACAGATATATCTGTAAAAGCATACCTAATAGCTTCTACAATCATCCCATTTGTGGGTACATCAAACAGAATATTATTGTTAACAATTCTTACGTTGTTTGCAGCTTTAAATATCTTATCTGTTGCTGATGCTACAAAGAAATGTTGCGGACTAGATTTTCCATTTGAAGAAAGTCCTTCTGCATGGTTAAATGTTAAAGTAACCGTATTTTCGTTTTGGCTAAAACTTACAAATTGCGGTCCTACAGATTTGACAGGAAGCTGGTAGTCGTTTTCTAAGGCTAATAAAGCCAATCTTTCGCCCACTGGTTTTTTATAAATGTTATGAATATTGTAAGGTTCGTTGGTATCAATTATACAAGCCATGCCAGTTTTTTCTAAAGTCCTCACATTAGCTTGGGCTTCTCTAAATAAGGCATTTTTATATAGAGAAATATCGGCAAATAAAGTTCCAATTGCTGGCAATTGCACATAATAGAAAGGCAGAGCACCTTGGTTAAATAAGGTTCGCCAACCTTTTATCATGTTTCGATGTAATAAAGTATAATTACTTACGGGTTCGTTATTTAGGTTGCTTTCTCCCTGGTACCATAAAAAGCCTTTTATAGATAAATTTTTTAGGGGATAAATCATGCCATTATATAAATTAGAAACAAAGCTTCCCGTATAATAATTCTTAGTAATTGGGTCTTCCTCAATACTTTCCTTACTCGACCATTGTTCAATTGAAGTAGCTGCTACTGCTGCTACTACAACCCCTATCGGAGTGTTTTCTGGTAGAGTAGTGTGTAATTTACGGGCAAAATAATAAGCTACGGCACTAAAATTTGTGTTTTTAGCAGTTGTTGGGCTGCAAATGCTCCAAATGCCTGCAGATCTTAAACTATCGTTTGGTGTTGCACTTGTTGTAATTGGTATTGTAAGCATTCTTATATTAGGGTAATTAGCTGTCGCAATTTCTGTTTCGTAATTTTGTACGCCATGGAAACCACCAAATACATCGCTAATTTTAGTCATTGGCATAGCCATATTAGACTGTCCGGAACAAAGCCAAACTTCGCCAATTAATATATTATTAAATTGAATTGTTTGACCACCTTCTACAGAGCAAGCCAATGTTTGTGGATTGTTATTTACTTCTGCAGCAGGTATAACTGTTAACCATTTGCCTGATACATCAGCAGTAGTTGTAAAAGTATCATTATTCCAGCTAGCTTTAATACGTATAATTGCATTAGGTACTGTTTTTCCCCATACTTTAAATGGTTTTTTACTTTGAATAACCATGTTGTTTTGAATAAGGTTAGAAACCGAAAATTCGATCTCAGGCTTTTCTTCCTCAATAATTTCTGGCGCTTCTATCGGAGATTTGCTACAACCCAGTGAAATAAAAAGTAAAAATAGATACAGTATTTTCATTTGTGAATATAATTGTGTTAGTAGTTGTAATTTAAGATTTTTTCTCCTAATTTCTCATGAAAACATGTTAAAAATGAGTGTTTTGTGTGTGTTTTTTTTTGCTTTGATAAGGATGATTGAAAACCTGCTCAATTTGTTATGAGATGGAGATACTTATGAAGTGAATTAATCTCTAGCAGTAGTATTAATGTCCTATAACTAATTTAGAGTTGTTATATTTGAAAATCGGTTTCTATTTATAATAGAATTAATGAGAACCGATTAAGATAATCGGAACTTATCTTTGTTTAAACCACTACCGGTTTTTACTTTTAAAGTGATAATCATTAAAAAATGGATGATATAGTAGAGCTTGTGAATCAATTGGCAAACTTCAAAAAAGTTTATCCAAAAGCAACTTTAGAAGAGTTTTACCGTTTTCAGTTGGCCCAATTCGATACAGGAACGTTTGCATCTGAGCATATAAAAGGAAACGATCCACAAAGTACGGCTAATCGTTTTATGAAAGTTATCGCTAGACTTCATCTAGCTTACAATTTCTATTTGCGTATAGCATTAAAAGACACACCTCTTGCAGCAATCGAAAAGTTCGCTTTTTTGGCAGCTTTAAATGTACTTGGTGAAAGTAGTAAAACCCAAGTGATTAATTATGCAATGATGGAAATGAGTACCGGAAGTGATATTTTAAATAGATTGAAAGGAGAGGGGTATATCTCTCAAAGAAATGACCCTAATGATCGTCGTTCTAAATTAATAAAAATAACACCTTCTGGAGATGAAATATTGCAACAATGTTTTAAAAAAACAGCAGTAGTAAGAGAGATATTATTGTCTGAATTGACCGAGGATGAAGAAAAGATTTGCGTCCAGATTTTATATCCTATCCAAGAAAAGCATGCTAGACTAGCGGTAGAAAGTAAAGGTAAATCTATAGAAGAATTGCTCCAAACATTGAAGGAATGATGTAAAAAGTATTTACACTTTTTACATCATTTTATATCTAATCATTCTTCTTTTATAGTGGTTGTACCGCCACTAGTTGTTAGTGTATAATATTTCCCACCATATAAAACATGCTTTAGTATGCCTTCAAAACCAACATCTTTTATTGGTTGCAGCATATTTCCCTTAATATCAGGGTAAAATCCCATGAAACTCTTCATAAGAACTTGAGAAAACTCTATTCCTGCTTCTGATTCACGATTATGCCAGCCTCTTTCTGGTATACGTACTCTTGCATTTTTATTGAATTTATTCTCTCCCCATAATTCATGCGATTGTGACCAACAGCCTTCATAAGTTACAGGCTCTACACTACGATATAAGCGGAGGGCTTTATCTGCATATCCTGTAGCTGTTAGCGCATCTATAGTACCCGAAGGCCATGCATCAAAAGCGCCCAATGGGCCATGGTCTGGCCGGTCTGAATAAGTTGCAGCTGCATCTTTTAAAGACAATGCTCGCATCCAGGTATCTGTTAATAGTTCTTCCTCCACAAATTTCACCATCTCTTTTTTCATATCGTCTGTCAAATACTTATTTAGGTATTTCCCAAAGTACATGAAATCTAATATATGTCTAACCTCTACCTTTTTATTGTCTGGAAATAATGTGTGCCAAACTCCATTACCGGCATAAAGTTTCATTAAACGTCCCATCATCTCGTCGGCATCATTACGCAACTGTGCCGCTTTTTGTGGTTGTTTTAAGAATTCGTAGAATTCGGCAGTTTCATTCATCATCCAAACATAACCTGCATTAAAAGAGGGGATAATATGAATGTAAGATGGAACACATTCTAAAACATTCCAGGGGTCGCTACCAAAGTCTGCTAATTTGTAAATGTCATCCGTAGCGCCTGGTTGTCCATAAATAGAAACTTTTTTCCAGTTATAAGAATAATTGTATAGGTGATCTATAACCTTTTTGTCTCCTACATATTCATTTAAAAATGCATAATCTTTAGTGATTGTAATATAAGAGCGGATCAACTGAAACAAAGCCCAATAATTACTTACATAACCATTACCAACCCCTTTACCACTATAATTATCAATTCCAAAATATTTAGAGGGGTCTATACTGATGTATGATTTCATTTGTTTTTTCATTCCAACTGGGTCTAATGATGCCATTACACCAGACCAACAGGTGGCATCCCAAAAGAAATTAACAGTTGCACCCCAGCGTGGGCCGCCAGTTAAAATTGGATTTTTATGTACTGGTAGATTAGTATTTAATAAGGTAAGTAGTGTAAGTGGTCCAGTATAGTAAACTTTATTAACCTTTTTATCATTAGATTTTAAAACAGGGAAACATCCAGAAAACAATTCATTGTTAGGTTGGAAAAGCTGTTGCCATCGGTTTTTCCATGGTATTTCAACATCAGCAAAGGTCTGGTCAAAAGTGTTCGTCCAATTTTCTAAATTATTATCAATTTCACTTTGTTTATTGTCCCAAGTCATAAAGGAGCGAATTTTTTTATTCGCTCCGGGTTTTAAGCTAACATTCCAATATGCTGTACCTCCACTGTTTTTTGTTGTTAATTTAGTAGGAATATCAATTAAACTAAAACCCACTAATGCATCTGTTTCAGTATCTGCAATAACAAGTCTATGCTTTCCAGAGGATATTATCTTGTATTTTTGACTATTTAGAATTTCTTCATCAGATGGCCATATAGCTTTTATTACTTTTGTAGAATCAAAATTTGCATCCATAGGCTCGGCCGTTACAGCCTTTAATTCGTGTTTTTGCAAACCAATATTCGCTACAACATTTACAATTTCATCACTACGCTCGTTAGTTTTTCCTTTTAGCGTAGGGTACGGATAGGCCCATGGCCATTGCTCTTTTGAATAGTGACTTATGAAACCAATTAGATCTTGTTCGATAGCATACTTTTGAGTTTTGTTAGTCGTGTTTGTAATAGTAATCTCCCACATAATCCCATTTTTTTCCGGGATAGCTTTTGTAGTTGTAGCCATATCATAAGTAGGCTGCGAAACTTTACGCAATGCTTGCCATGGGTACCAACGAAATAGCTGTGCTCTGGGTGATTTTCCATTAATTCTCATGACTCCAGTATGGTAGCCTCCGCTATATGGTGCGGATGCAAACCAGCTAACAGAAACCATATCTAAATTTAGTAACGCTTGTGCTCTAAAGTTTCTTAGAGATGGAGTCATGGTTACTGTATCTGCATTTACCCAGATTCCTGATACTTCTTCTAGTGTAGGGATATCCGGATTAGTCTTTTGTAAGGTTTGAGCTTTTAATTGAATAAATGCTGCGATCGTAAAAAATAATAATATAATCTTTCTCATTATCAGTGGTTTTTGATTACTATTATAAGCTTGTCTCTATCTAAATGATTCTTTGTATTCTTCGTTTAAGGTCTTAATAGTATTTTCTGGATTTTTATTTTTAACCAGATATTCATGAACAACATCACCTAACCATTCCTGATATTCTGGCCAGCCTTTACTTCTTGGTCTTACATAAGCCTGTTCTATTGTATTTAAAAGAGAAGAAAAAAAATCATCATATGATGGATTAAAAGTTTTTTCTTTCCATGCGCTTAATTGACCTGGTTGTCCGCCTTCTTGTACATAATAACTTTGCTGATAAGATGGGGAACAAATATAATTTAGATATTCCACAGCTTCTTTAATATGATTAGACTTAGCAGATACTGCCATACCTGCTCCGCCTAATACTGCATTGTTTTTACCAGGAATTTTGCAAAAAGATAATATAGAACCAGAAAAGCTTTGTGTGTAATTAATATAGGCAAAAGCTAAAGGACTATACACCACATCATCCTGAGAAGTCATATAGGTATAAAGCTGTATAGGATTCATATTTAGGCTTTCTGGATGGGAAGATTCTTTAAGTATTTTCATTAATTGTAAAACCCTTACGCCTATACAGAGGGGTATTAATTCTGATGAATTTTCTTTAGCAGGATAACCTAGTTGTGCACTTAAGGTTAGGAAGGTGCAATTGCAGTCGGTTGCACATAGTGCCATACCTAAAAATTGATTGGTTTTATTTAAATTATCCGCTAATTTTTGTACCTCATCCCAAGAATTAGGAATGTTTTTGCTTTCAAATAAATCAGCTCGATAAGCTGCAACCTGGCAGGCAGCATCAACAGGAATAGCATATTGATGATTGTTATAGTTATAACTTAAAAAAGAAGGACCCACACTTTCTTTCTGATAAGTTTTAAGATCGGACCTGGTAAGATGTTTATTTAAATCTATTAGACAGCCAGATGCATTAACTGTGCCCATGTGAGGATGATCTATAACCAATAAATCATATTTATCAGCCAAAACATCTATAGATATGTCGCCAAAATCTTTTAAAGTACGGCGTTGCCAATTAACCCGTATGCCAGATTTTTCTAGATACCTTTCAGTAGATGCTTGTAGAGGGGCATAGCCCCGGGGATGGTCCCACGTAATGCCTTTAAGTTCAATCATAAGTTGCTACAGAGGACTTGTGCGTTCTAGCGTACGTAAAATACCATTTAGATAACCTGCTGTAAGTGCTCTGCTGCGCTCGCACCATACACCATCTCCAATAATACGAGGGACGTGACCGTCTATTATCATTCCTCTAAAACCTACTTCACGAAATTTTTGTAGCACAGCAATTGGGTCGTAATAACCTGGTTCATCTACAAATACTTCATGCAATTCGCCGTGGCCGGGTAGAGCATTAGATATAGTCTGGAAATGCACATAAAATATCTTGTTCTGTTTGCCATAATGTTCTATCACATCAAGGATATCTTCTCCCATAGCAGCCCAATTGCCTAAACAAAATTCACAACCATGGTTATTGCTGGGTACAAGGCTAAAAGCTTTATCAAAAGCTTCGCGAGAACGGAATAAACGGGGTACACCGCCAAGAGAAGGTACAGGAGGATCTGTTGGGTGGAGTGCGATTTTCAGCCCTACAGATTCTACTACTGGGATAATATGCTCTAAGAAATAATGGTAATATTCCCACATTTCATTCTCAGAGTAAACCCTATCTAAAAACAATGGTGCATTTTCATAATCTTTAAGATTAATAGCCATAGACTCTGCCCCGCCACGAAGTTTATAGGTAACAGAACTACGGAGAACATCTGTCGGGTCCCAGTCATAACCAAAATAGGGGATGCCTACCCGGGCAATATTTTCTAAAGTCCGTTGTACTTTTTCTATTTGGCGATCCCGATTAGGTTTGCCTAACATAATATCTCTATAGAAATCTCTTGGAAAGTTTTCAATAGCATTTAAGCGCAATCCATAATCTTCAATACGATTACGTAATAATAATAACTCATTGTAAGACCATTCTCCATCTCCATTTAAGGGTTGTTGAGTGTGTGCGGTATCAATTAAAGAAGTACGGTAAAAGTTTAGTAAAATGTCTTCTCCGCCTATTTGCTTAATAAATCGTAGACGTTCGTCATCTGGTTGAGAAAAAGAGCCAAAGCCAATGCGCATTGGCAGTTTTTCAAATTCAATAGTTGGGTGGTTCATAATTGGTTTTATAATATTTTATAGATCTTTTTTATTTGGAATTAAAACGAGGCAGTACAGTAAGTCCCCCGTCTACTTTAATATCTACCCCTGTAACAAAACCCGCTTCTTTGCTGGCAAGAAAAGCAGCAACAGAAGCAACTTCTTCTGGTTTTCCTAAACGTTCCATAGCATGCATGGCAACAGATTGGTCGAATAATTCTTTACCTTCAGTTTCGATACGCCTTTCTAGCATGGCAGTGTTAATGGTTCCGGGTGAAATAGAATTAAATCGGATATTATTTGGCCCAAACTGACCAGCAAGCTGAGTTGTCATACTTAATAACGCTCCTTTTGCTGCTGCGTAAGCGGTCCAATTGTCCCAAGAACGGTGCGCTTGTGCTGAAGACATATTTATAACACTGCCCGACTGTTGTTTAAGCATATGTGGCAATACAGCTTTAATAAAGCGATAGGCACTGGTAAGATTCGTATTAATTACCAAATTCCAGTTTTCTTCCTTCATTTCCGTAATGTTTCCTCCTATAGCAACAGCAGCATTATTTATTAATATGTCTATGTGTTGAAACCTGCTAATTGTTTCTTTAACAACATTTTCTACACTTTCGGAAGAGCGAATATCACAGTAAATGGCATGAGCATTTATTTTACCGGCTTCAATAACACATTTTTCATAATTGATATCGGCCATTATTACTTGAATGCCATCTTTACTAAAACGTTGAGCACAGGCTAATCCAATTCCCTCTGCTGCACCTGTAATAATAGCAATCTGTTTTGTGGAGTTCATAAATGATTTATTTCGGTTTCGAAACAAATATATGATTTAATTTTAAAATTTAAAACGATATCGAAACAAAATGTGAAATTAAATTAGTAAATCTGGGGATTACAAAATAGTAATTATGAT
>JAZQRF010000356.1:0-3715 GCA_045629485.1 Pelobium sp.
TTCACATCTTTTATTTTATGATTTGTGCGTTTTTCAAATTCTGACACAAACCATCTGGAAGAAATACAGTCTTCAACTATTCCTGAATGAAATGGCATATCCCAAAGAGCAGCATCAAAAGCATATCTATTCCTTGTGAAAGCCGTTCCTAAGCCAGTACCTAAAGTAATACCTATTGCAGATGAATATCCGGTTAAGTCACCATTATAAATCTCTCCCTGAAGAAAACATGCCGCATCATTATTAAAACGAATTTCACCTTCATCTAAACCAAGTTCATCCCCCATCAATTTCTTTAAGTCCAGCCCATAAAGAGAGTCGTATTTACCTTGCCCTTTCATATAACTGATTCCTCTATTATAATCGAATGGACCTGGCATAGCTATACCAATTTTCTTTTCTGTGACATCATATGTGCGAAAAGACTCTTCTATGGCTGAACACCATTCTTTGATAATAGAATTCGAATCTGCCCCGGAATCGATCTTCTTCCTAACATAACTTCCAGGCATAGGCTTAAAATCTATTAAATCCACAAGTGAAACGGTTATGTGCGAGCCCCCTATATCCACACCGGCTACTATATTATTTTCTTTATTCTCTTTCATCTCTTACATTTTATTAAAAATCCTGATATCTGCAGTAACTCTAATTGATTCCTTTTTCCTTTATGTTTTATAAGGTCCATTAACTGAAATCCAGTCCAGCGACAATAAAAGAAGCCCGCCAGCTGAAGTGGCAGGCCTTCCCTTAACACCAGTAATTATTGAAAAATCAATTTCCCGGTTTCGGTACCATTAATTGTTAATAAGTAAATTCCAGATAGAGGTTTTTGATTTAATTGAACATGATATACACCATCTTCTGTTTTTGAAAATTCACTTGCAAACACTTCTTTTCCAGCAAGATTTGTAATTCTAATCCTCAAAACTGATGTTTTTATTTCTTTAGCATTGATAGAAAATTCAGATCCATTTATTGGGTTAGGATAAACTGTTACGCCAACCTTTTTTGTTAAGGTTGGTACATTTACCGATACAACACCTAACTCTGTAGTTTTCCCATCTTTATCAACCTGACTCAACTTGTAATAGTTTATTCCAACTGCTGCATTCACATCAGTATAGGAGTAAGAAGCACCTTCTTCGCCCTTAGATTCTTGCTTGCCAATATTTATATAGTTTACACCATCATTACTTCTTTGTAATTTGAAGTAATCATTATTTACTTCTTTAGAGCTAGCCCAAGCCAAGTTAACAGCACCCGATGTAGTTAGTTTGGCAGTAAGTTTATTAGATAAGGTTACAGGTAAAGTACCTACAGCTTTTAATACCCTTACATTAAAACCGCTACCTTCTGTTACAAGCATATCAAAATTATTACCCGTTCCCGGAATTAGAGCGATAGCAGATGGGCCATCAAAATATCCTTTATCTGTTTCTGTAGTAAAAAAGCCATTTGCTGATGTCAGCAACATCCCATTGTTATTTGTTTTTGTCTCCGTTTTAGTAGCAGCAGCTGATATCGTTATTGAATTATTATTTGAACCTACATTATTAATAGCTGTTACAACTGAATTCCATAAGATATTATCTCCTCTTACTAACATTCCAATTTGTATTTTAGCTATAGTTTCATCAGAGATTTCAGTAATCACATTGCTATTTAATTCGGTCGTATATCTAACAGGGTTATTTGGAGTTAAACGGTTCCCCGAGCCTGCTATAACAGTTGCAGTATTTGCCGTTCCTCCTGCTGAAGTAAATTTTATTATACGTTGTCTGCTTTTTTCAACAACATATACATTATTATTCACGTCCACAGCTAACCCTCCTACTTCACTCAATCCAGTTGCAAAAGAAGAAACAGCAGACGAACCACTTATTGGTGCAACCACTTTAACAATTCTATTATTTCCACGATCTCCAACTAATAAATTTCCTTCCTGATCAAAAGCAAGACTTGCCATTTGAGTAACATTTGGAGTGGCAACAAGAGAGAGGTGAAATTGACTTGCAAGACTTGTAAATTCTCCTGCACCGGAAGTTCCAAAAACGCCTATAATAGAAGTTACTCCGGTAATAAAAGAAATAGAGGATGTTTGATCTACATTTCCCGTCAATGTCACTGGAGTTACACCATCCGATGTAACTAAAGTAATGGTGTTAACGTTGATACTTCCTATATAAGTTGAGGTTGGAATATTTAACCCACTTATTAAGTCTCCAACCTTTAATCCTGAAACTGAGTTTAATTCTAATGAACTAGAGCCACTTGTTCCCACTCCTGTAGTTTTCACCATAGATATCTTGCGAACTGCATGATTACTTGCGTCAGAATAAAAAATATCCCCAGAAGCATCAAAAACTATAGCTTTTATTTCTCTACCAATAGTAATTGAGCTTCTTGCAAGAGCCCCGTTTAAGAAAACCTGATCTCCGTTAATTAGAAAAGGAATGCTTTTAACAGCATTGGTTGTTGTACCTACTGCAGAACCTGAATAATAACCTAAAGAAGTATTAGACCCATTATCTTTCCATATATATTTAAAAATCCCAAAAGATTCTGAAGTAGCATTCGCATTCGTATTATTATAGGTATAATAAATAAATTCGCTATCCTGCTTATTTATAGCTAATGTAGTAACCCCACCGGCATTAGAAATATTTGGGACTGGAAAAACAATTACATTATCACTACCCTTATTCTTTCTTAATATATTATTTAAACTAACATAAGAAACAGCAACATTACCCTCATTATCTACAGTAACATTATTGACATTAGTTACTGTTGACCTAAGATAATCTGTAGTTGAACCCACACCGTCATATAAAACTCTATTTGCATTACTTATTGCAGTACTAGTATTATTTGGATTTAAATTTACTAAGCTACCGAATTGCACTTGTGCTATACTCTGTTGCACAGAAAATGCTGCAAAAGCGGTTATACCTAACCCTTTAAGAAAGGCATTAATTTTTTGAAGTAATTTTTTTTTCATTTGTTTTGGTTTTATGGTTAATTAATCACTATCGTCTTTTTAACGAGTCGGGAAAATGAATAAATTGCTCAGTATTGAATGTTGTACTCTTACAATCAAACAACTTCCCTGATTTATAATGGAATGCTAATTAAAGCGGTTACAATTAATAGAGTACTTAATGCATAGCTTAACAAATCAATAAATGCTGATTTTTTTCTTATTAAGAATCACTTAATACCTTAATTAAATTTTAAAAAGTAAAAAAGCATTAACATCGGGAAGCGCACAAATATTTTTAACCATTACATGGTCGAACGTCAAAAGAGAAATTGAATTAGGCATTTTCATTTTTTATTAAATGATTAACCCAATTGTTAATTTATCTATTAATAACATCTGCCTTTATTAGCAGTTAGTAAATCTCAAAGTAAAAAACTCAGGTTTATACTTGATGGATTAATAAATAAAGTATCTCACAAACTTTGTTTTTGTTCAAAAGAAGAATTTTCATTTAAATTGGGCAGGACGAAGTAATTGTCTTTTATTTACAACCTAATTTTAAAAACCAACTTTCTAAATAATACAAAGTATCACAAGCTATCTTTATAACTATGTTTAATAAACTTAAAAAATGGGGATTTTTTTCTCTTTTTTTACTTTGCACCCAAACTTTATGGTCTCAAAACAAAGAAATCTTCAGAAATGAAAATGCAAGCGAGCATGATCGAA
>JAZQRF010000357.1:0-6029 GCA_045629485.1 Pelobium sp.
AAGAAAATGAAATTGGTAATTTAATCAGTTTATTTTCGGCAAAATAAGCTATTTACTGCCGAAGTTTAATTAAAGATAGAAGATGATTGAGCCAAAATCTTACTCTATAGAATGGATTGCACACTTGAGAGCCAGGCTGGGTAAAAAAGCAGATCCTAAGCTGATAGAAAAAGTAATAAGAGCACTTACCTTTTTAGAGCAGCTAAAAATGCAGGGCTTAGATTTTGTATTCAAAGGTGGTACTTCTTTGTTACTGGCAACAGCATTACCCAAACGGTTTTCTATAGACATAGATATCATCACTGAAGAAACTCCGAAAACAATTGAAGAGGCTCTTGAGTGTATTGTTCAATCAGGTGTTTTTCAGAGATGGGAAGATGATAATCACCGAAAACATACACCGGATGCACCTATTGGTCATTATAAAGTATTTTATACCAGTGTGGTAGATGGTAACGAAGAGCCCATTTTATTAGATTTATTATACTCGCCTCATCCTTATCCGGAAGTTAAGGAGCATTTAATCAAACATGGTTGGTTAATTACATCAGGAGAAGATGTTGCCGTAGCCATGCCAACTTTCGAGGCCATTTTGGGTGACAAACTAACCGCTTTTGCGCCAAAAACAACAGGCATACTGTATGCTAAAAATCGTCCGGTTGAGATGATCAAGCAGCTTTACGATATCGCATTTCTGTTCGATAACATCACTAACCTGGATGTAGTAAAACAAAGCTATACAAAAGTAGTCCAGGAAGAAATTGGTTACAGAAAGTTAAGAATAGCAGCTAAAGACGTACTGCAAGATACCCGTGAGGCTAGTAATATACTTGCCGAAAGAGATGCTAAATCTGAAGAATTTCAGCATCTGCAATTAGGAATAAAGAACTTTACAAATTTCACTATTGATCGTTTTTCTATAGAAGAAGCCATAACTGCTTCAGCTAAAGGTGCCTATCTGACTTCATTGCTACTTAAAGAAGAAAATCAAGAAATAGAGCGGTTTAAAAATCCGCTGGAAATTAAGGATTGGCTGATTGAAGACCAAGCTTACAACAAACTAAACAAGTTAAAAAAGACCAATCCGGAAGCGTTTTTCTATTGGTATAAATGTGTTGGTTTAGAAAAATAAATTGCCAATGTTCGAAACTTTGTTAAACTCCTTTAGAGAAGCCTCGTCAAGGTAAAGATCAGGCAGTCCTCCATTCTTTTATCCTAATCATAAATCCCGTACCTTCATCTCCGATGTTCAAACCACTCCTCATCTCCTTCCTGTTCCTCTGGAGCTGTACTCCGGGGAAGGTAATGCATCCCGAACGCTTGCAATGGTCTGCCAATGGTTATTATACAGATACCCTCCATCAAAACCCATCACTTTATATAGCGCTTTACCTTGATGTAGATGCCCATGGCAAGGTATTTATCATGAGGAGGAAAACCTCCGAAGCTCCGGCCGAACATTACACCGCACAAATGAGCCTAAAAGACCTGGAGCGCATAAGTGATATACTTCGAGAACCACACCAGCAACAATACATCAACCATCCGGACACCACCATCCTTTATTCGGGCCACCACTACTCATTGGATTACCACCGGGCAGGAGGCGAAAAGCAACATATAGACTACATCAGACCTAACCTGCCAAAAGATTTGCTGGCACTACATCATTTGTTAGACAGCATGATAAATCTTCCCAATCTAGAAGCTGCCCCCGGGCAGGATTTGGCTGCGTATGAAAAGCTGTTGGAGGATAGGTTAGCAGGTACTATGGAGGCCACTCCTCCAAAAGCGAAACATGTTAAATTTCCGGCTTTAATCCATAAGTAAATCTTATAGTACTCTAGTTACTCAATCTTTGCACTCTTCCTTAAAGGAAGCATGAAACAAGAATATATCCTGTAGCCTGAATAGTTAGCGAAGTTCCAGAAGAGCTGAGCGCTTATCTGCCAGGAAAGCAAATGCCAAGGTGTGCCTTACACCTCGGCACTTCCCGCAAGGTTGGAGCCTGACGGGCTAGATGAGCACCCTTCGCATGAATCAGTTCTTAATTCGCGATTCGCGAATTAAGAATATTGTTTGTATCTTTAAATATGAAAGCACATATGGGCATGCGGCCACATGATATAGTGGTCCTACTCAAAATCATTTCCTTAGATAAAAACTGGTTAAATAAAGATCTGGCTTCCAGTTTATTTATCAGTAATTCTGAGATCAGTGAGTCATTAAACCGTTCTATGATTGCCAGGCTCATTAGTCCCGATAAAAAGAAAGTATTTAAAAAAGCATTATTGGGTTTTATAGCTAATGGCTTAGGCTATGTTTTTCCTGCCGAACCCGGATTGATTACCAGAGGAGTGCCAACCGCACACAGTGCGCCCATACTCAAAGATCTGTTCTCATCTAATGAAGTTTATGTTTGGAGCAGTCCCGATGGTAATGCCAAAGGACAAATGATTGCTCCGCTTTATCCCAATCAGGTAAAAGCGATACAACAAGATCAAAATCTGTACGATATGCTGGCATTAATAGATGCTATTCGTATAGGCAGACCCCGGGAACATGCAAAAGCTATAGAATTATTAACTCAAATCTTTGACCATCAATATGCATGAGAACATTGTTAGAATAAAGACCGTTCATCAGCAACTCAAAGAACTAGGACAAGATGTTGTTTTTGTAGGAGGGGCAACGGTATCTTTATACGCAACAAATGTAAACCTGGCATCCGAAATCCGACCAACAGATGATGTAGATGTGATAGTGGAATTAGCTACCTACGGGAAATATAGTAAACTGGCCGAACGATTAAGAGCAATAGGATTTGTTAATGATGTTGCTTCGGGGGTAATATGCCGCTATAAAATTCAAGAAATTATCGTAGATATTATGCCAACAAATCCTGATGCCATCGGGTTTAGCAATCAATGGTACCCCGAAGGTTTTGCCAATGCAATCATTAAAGAAATAGATCAGGATCATCACATTAAAATATTCTCCCTTCCCTATTTTGTAGCTGCCAAATGGGAAGCTTTTTTGAGCAGAGGAAATAACGACTACAGGACCAGCAAAGATTTTGAAGACCTGGTTTATATATGGGAAAATGTTGATGATTATGATAAGCAGATGCAGAAAGCACCAAAACATCTTAAAGATTATTTGATGAAAGCATTTTCTAATAAACTTGAAGACGATGCCTTTGAAGAAGGTATCTACGCACACCTAACTGGCGGCTATGGTGGGTTAACAGCAACTTATGTAAAAATCAAGATCGAAGATGGATTTAAATAACTTATATTATTGTAGCTTTCTTATAATCTACTGTAAATGCTCTCTTAAGGGCTAAAAGATTTCTTTAATGTGTTTTTCGTTTGGGTGCCAATTTCGGGCTTTCCCGGGCTCCGCTATCGCTGCGGTACTCCGCTTCGCTTTGTACTTTGCCTTTACAAGGCAAACCCTGCCAATCCCGGGCACAGGTTCTTAGTTGAGATGAGGCTCTTACATTATAATGAAGCTCTTCCGTTTCGCAGTAGGCCCCTCAAACCCACAGCTATTTGCTATTGATTTACTAATAATACGAAAAGTGCATCAAACGCATTTTTTATATATATAAAAGTGATATTCTGATGCTTTTTTTAAACCATCTCCGGAAATATTGCTTGCGATAAGTCTTGCTACTTGCTACTAAAATCTTGATACTTACTCACCAATTCCTCCACCACCGGCACATCTGCTTCCGCCCAGTCATAACCCAATAAGTTTCCAATACTTTCCCATTTCACCACGGCATGTTCCCTTGCCTTCAGCTCACCACTTTCATAAGTACAAATAAAAGGGTAAAGGCGTAAAGAAAAATCAGCGTAATGGTGTTCTACCATACGCAGTTCGCTGCCAATCGTAATGGCAATGTTCAGCTCTTCCTGTAGCTCTCTTGCCAGGCATGCCGCTTTGCTTTCCCCTGGTTCTACTTTCCCACCGGGAAACTCCCATTTCAACGGCAGCTTCATGGCAGCGCTGCGCTGGGCAATTAATACTTTTTTATCTTTAACTATAATGGCACAGGTAACTTCCAGCATTTAGCTATTCATCTTTAATATTTTCCAGAAACCTGTAGTTTCTCCTTCACTTTCAATGGCTCTTTTTTGTTTAAGGGCATCAATATGCTTCTGTATGGCAGATTCATTGATCCCGAGTTTATGCGCTAGTTGGCTTCTGGATATATCAGGGCTGTTTTTGATCAATTCAAAGACTTCTTTTTGCCTTTCTGTAAGCATTATTTTATGGGCTTGACCACCTGCTTGACTGCTTGATATCACCATCTGTATCAGCAACACCAATACTCACACCAAATTTATCAATACCAATGTATATAATCCCTCCCTCTTTATAATTCAGGAATGCAACAACCTCTTTTTCAATATTTACCTCTTTAGAAAGTTCTTGCTTATATTCTATACGATTTGTTTCAGACATGATCATCTAAAATACTTAATTTTTTAATTTAGAAAAAACAAATCTAAAGCTTAAAGAGTAAGGTATTGGTCTTTGTCTGGATCCTGCATTATTGCAAATATCAAAAATAAAGCAGGCTATCCGTTCCGATCGTGATCTCTTTCCTTGTGGTAAAGGTCTTTTGTTTTAAATGCTTCATATATAAGTTTTCACCATTCATGATCTTAAAGGGACCAAATTAAATAGAGCTCCCGGTTTCAGGTCGCAACCTGGTAGCTGGTTTTCGTTTTTTGGTGTCGCAATTTGTGATGTCAAAATTGAGCTGTCAAAATTTGTGATACCTCCTTAACCTTAAACACTGCTATGCCTGTTACAGCAGGCGCCAGCTAAGCCCTATTACTCTGGCCCTCCCAAAATCATCATAAACATAACCCCTTATTTGCAGAAAATCCATCATTTAATATAATGAAAAACGAAAGGTATCCAAAACATGGCAGGAGGTTTGACCGTTAAAACAACATGGCCGATGTCCACTCCAAAGAAACCCGTTCCTACAACATGTCCCGCATACACAGCAAGGATACCAAACCCGAAATGCTGGTACGCAAATTTCTCCATAGCCAGGGTTTCCGTTACCGGCTGCATGTAAAAGAGATGCCCGGCAAGCCGGATATTGTATTGCCTAAATACAAAACCGTAATTTTCATACACGGCTGCTTCTGGCATGGGCACAGCGGCTGTAAATATTACGTTGTTCCTAAAACACGTACCGAGTGGTGGCTCAATAAGATAAATGGCAACATAGCCAATGATGATAAAGCATTGATAGCTTTAAAAGAAAAAGGGTGGAAGATCATTACACTTTGGGAGTGTGAATTGAAGAAAGCCTCTATTGACCAAACACTTAGTTTGGTACTAAATATCCTTGATAAATAATTAAATCTTTAAGAATTAATTCTTTTCTAAGACGCAAAGTTCACTTATATCCGATTGACTTATATCCGAATAAATAATAGTTTGGCTTATGGATATAAGAATAACCATAGGTCAAAGAATCAAGGAATTAAGAAAAGAAACAGGTCTTACTCAGGAGAAGCTCGCTCATAAGGCTGACATTGACAAAACCTATGTCAATGAAGTGGAGAATGGAAAGCGAAATATTTCTGTGATCAACCTTGAGAAATTAATCAAAGCCTTAGATACCAACTTTACCAGTTTCTTTAATTACCCAACCTTTCATAATTAAATATGTTAAAGCCGATACCTATTATTGATTTATTTGCCGGACCGGGAGGCCTTGCTGAAGGATTTAGTTCACTGGTTGGGGAAGATAATAAACGCTATTTTAACATCAAACTTTCTATAGAAAAAGACCCGCATGCCCGTGAGACTTTGAAGCTCAGATCTTTTGTAAGACAATTTCCATATCAGGAATTACCTGATGAGTATTATCAGTTTTTACAGCAAAAGATTCAAATTGAAGATTTGTATAATGCCTATCCTGAAGAACATTCTGAGGCCGATAAAGAAGCCTGGCAGGCTACCCTGGGTCTAACTGGAGAAGAAGAAATTGACCA
>JAZQRF010000358.1:0-10798 GCA_045629485.1 Pelobium sp.
TTAAAGGCAGTACAGCAGGATGATATCAACTCACATTTACATTCTTTAAATTTAAACACCAATAATACGGGCCAACATACCCATACCACCACCTTTGCAAATGATGATTATAATAATAGTGGAGGAAGTGGTTGGGGTACTGGCTTAATAAAAGATGCTCCTTTTTCTTCTGTTAATGATCATACACTATCAACAAGTACAGCCGGAGACCACTCCCATAATGTTTCCGGTGATACCGGTAAAACAGGAGGAACTGAAACCCGCCCCATCAACTACGGTGTAAACTATATTATCAAGCTTTAATAGCGTATTCATGCCATTTGGTAATCACTTCTTATTGTCCTAAAAAATAAAGATGACGAAATACATATATGTATTAAGCTTGCTCATGGTAAGTTATAATACGCTATTCGGTCAAGAACAGAAAGGTGTAGCTACCGTAATTGGTGCTGCCGCCTCACAAAAAGACAATCTTAACCATACCCTTACTCAAACAGTAAATGGTGTAAACAAAACGTTTACTTTACAAAATGTGAGTGTGCAGGTGGGTATGCCTTATATGGGTGTAATTAATGCTCCCCATGGCGCTAACCCTACACAAAATTACACCAAAGATTTAGGTTTCCCCTGGGGAATCCGTTATCGTTACAATACCTTTTCTGAAGATGCTTTTACGGTGTCTAAAGGCTATTTCAGTGACCGGATTGAGCTGAACTGGGATGTGAAGATGAACCGGGATAAAATTGTGAGCATATCGGTTTACCGAACAGAAGATATTGATAGCCAAAATCCAAACTGGGGGAAATCATTAAAAACACTACCGGCAGATGCGGGAACTTTTGTGGATAATAATATAGAAGGGGGTAAATTGTATCGCTATAAAGTAGCGGCAAAAGGCGTAGAAGTAGACGGTCTGGAGATTCCATATTCAACTTATATTACAGGTATTGGTTACCGAAATCCAACAGGTGTAGTTACGGGTAATATTACTTTTACAGGCGGAAATCCGGTTAAAGATGTGCTGGTAGTGGCCAATCCAACGGGAACTTCCCTGCATTTCGGGAGCTCGTTGAAAATACCGGCTGGCGGCTATATTTCTGTACCCAGGTTGCATAAAAGCCTTAAAGATTCACTGACCTTACAGGCATGGGTGAAACCAGATAATGCAACATCGTCTGGGATAGCTTTATATAAGCTGGAAAGCGATGCCAACCAATCATTAGCTTTTAATCTTAATTATTCGGTTGGTAAATGGATTCAGCTACAGATAGGGGATGCAACTGTAACCCTTTGGGGGTATTATCCAACCGGCGAAATTGACAATAAGGGAGATGATATTTTAGCGCCCATCGATAACATGCCCGCATCTTTTATTCATTGTAGTGCGGTAATTAGAGATGATCAGCCTGTTGAATTTTATATCAACGGAAGATTGATTGATGCAGCTTACAAAACTAAGATGTCTAATATTTTAGCAAATAGTGGTTTGCCACCCATGAGAATTGACATCACTAATCGACCTGTCAAACTAAATACTTCCTCAAATGGGCAACCTCAGTCTTTTACACATTTTAACATGGGAGGCGGCCATACTGCGTATTTAGATGAATTTAGAGTTTGGGATACAGCCTTAAAACCTTCAGAAATTAAACGGGATTACCGCCGGTATTTAAGCGGAAACGAAAATGCATTGCATACCTACATCAGCGCCAATGAAAAAATAGGCGACCACGCTTATGACCTGGCTCATACCGGATTTAATTACCATAGCAATGATGCAAAGCTGAGCAATCCTGCCTTATCCCCGGTAAATACAGCAACATTTGACAATAGCGGGAATAACATTCCTACCAATAATCAGTTAGGTATTTTAGGCGTAACGGATGAATTTGGAAATTATGTGATCTCTGCCGTTCCATATAAAGGTAATGGTGATTCTTTTACCATCATCCCTTCATTGGGTAAGCATGAGTTTAACCCAAAACAGCAACTGTCTTTTATAGGCGTAGGCTCTACCGTGGTTAATAAAGTAGATTTTATTGATAAGTCCTCTTTTGTTTTTAAGGGAATTGCAGTTTACGATAGCCGGGGCGTTTTTCCACAGACAGCAGATGCACCTATAACAGGAGACATTAAAGATAACGAAACCTATAATGCTTATATAAAAGACAATCAAAAATATCAAAAAGGAGAGTATTGGGCAGAGAAAGATGCATCAGGACACATTATCAGGTTAAACAGATATGCACAAATACCGGTACCCGGAGCTTATGTAAGCATTGATAATGTGCAGGCCATTGATGCCAATAACAACCCCATACAAACTGACATTAACGGACGTTTTACCATAGAAGTGCCCATAGGTCAACATGCGATTAGCATCAGCAAAAGCGGGCATACTTTTGCTTTTGCAGGCAGGTACCCGGCTAAAGACAGTACGGTGGTTAATGGTGTCACTACTTATACCAATACCTACCAGGACTTTTTTGAAGACCGCGATGAGCCCGTCACCTTTATAGACAATACCAAAGTGACGGTGATAGGCCGGGTGGTTGGTGGTACGGTACAGGCTGAAAAAAATATTGGCTTTGGCTACAATGGGAAAAAAACCTATTCCTATAAGGATGCCAGTGGGGTAAGCAGAACTACAACCTATACCTCTGAAAACAATATCGGAAAGGCACAACTCACACTTGGCTACCTGCCAGCGGGCGCAACCAGTGTGACTCCCGAATATAAATCAACTTTTATCACCAATGACGAGACAGGTGAATACCGTATTTCTTTATTGCCCTTAAATTACCTGCTTTCCAGGAACGATCTGCTGTTTACCAGTGGTAAAAACCCCGACAATATTCCCCTGTTGGATGCAGACAGGACCATCAATTTTACGGCGATAAATGGCTTAAAATATCCCACATTTATACAGGGGAAAGATACCATTATCGGGCAGCCTTACCAGGAAATACTCAAATTCACGCATATTGCCCAACCGATACAAAAGGTGCTGAGCCAAACTTCCGACCAGACCATTGTCTCCGGTGATGTCACTTATACCCTATCGGCTCAACAAAGCACTCCAATTTACACCCAGTTTGGCGACTATAGCATTGAAGTACAGGGTCAGGAGTTGTATTATAACTATGATAAAAGCCTGACTGCGCCTGTGATCAACACCGTACCTGTTGAAGGAGGCACTTTAGTTGCTACCAATAACCTGGCTTTAGAAAACAGTGAAAAAATAGCTGTTTCTAAAACGGATCCAAGTGTATTGATTTATACCTTTAAAGGAGGAACACCCAATACCGATGCCGCCAGCGGTTATAAAAGAACCATCGACCTCAAATACCGTTCGAACGGAGTGGATTATCCCTTAACAGGTTATAAGAAAGAGGGCATTTTGTTAGGTGGTGTGGCCGATGGTTCACAAACCTTTGTAACGGGAGGACCAGAGATTCCTGATATTATTTTAAGAGATCCGCCGGGATCGGGAAGCTCTGCAACCATAGAAAAAGGCTCCAGCTTCAGTTTCTCCAAAGAAAGCACTTCCAGTTCCAGTAATGGAAGCGATTTAAACACTACTGTTTCTCTTGGATTTACAATGAGTGTAGGAGGCGGCTTAGCCGGGCCGGTAATGGAAACAGAAAGCACCAACGATTTGGCCACCGGGGTAACTATGCAGCAATCTTCCAGCGACGGAAAAAGCGTGAGTACTACTTATAGCTTTAATGAAACGATTGCTACCAGTGATGAACCCGACTGGATTGGCGGAGATGCGGATTTGTACATCGGGACTTCGGCAAACCAGTTTTATGGAACTTATGACGAATTAAGCACCTCTACAACAGCAAACTCTGCTCCTCCTATAGCGGTAACTTACGTGAATGGTACTCAAACCCTGCCCACCTCATTATATCCTAAGGTGAATAAGGCTTTGTACTTTAACGAATCGCCGGAGAAGACCGTGTTTATGTATACCCAACATCATATTTTAAATGAAATTATACCTCAGTATGTCGATTTCATCAACAAAATAGAATCCGGAGAGCTGGTAGAAAACACCAATGGGGTACTTACCAAAAGTGCCTATCAATCGTCCGTTAACCTATGGAGGAAGATCATTTTAAATAACGAATTAACAAAATACCAGGCGCTTAAGGATAAAGACCAGTTAAAAGCCTCCTTAAATGCCATTATTGCAAGTTTAAAGGACCCTAAAACAGGTGCCTTATCAGCTTCAGCTAAAGAATTACAAGATTTATTAAATAA
This sequence comes from Pelobium sp., assembly GCA_045629485.1. GTDB lineage: Bacteria > Bacteroidota > Bacteroidia > Sphingobacteriales > Sphingobacteriaceae > Pseudopedobacter. The sequence goes on from JAZQRF010000358.1 coordinate 4,270, forward strand.
AACCTTTTATGAAAACATTTCTTTCGATTCTGGAATTGGTGAAATCACCAAAGGCTTTGAAATAGGACGACTGAGTAGCACAACGTATGCTTATGAAGTACAATTAGATGAATCGGTTGTGGCTGCTGTTGGGGCTACCTTTAATGGAACTGGCTTTGGTATGGAAACCAGTACCAGCAACGGGTCCGGGTCCGGAGGTTCAAATGAAGACGGAAGCGAAGAGACCACCAACATCAGCTATACCTTAAAAGATCATGACACCAATAATGTATTTAGCGTAGATGTAATCAATGCTTTTGATGGGAATGGGCCTATTTTTATCACCAAAGGAGGGCAAACGTCCTGCCCTTATGAAGGTCCGGAGCTGTCGCATTTTTATAATCCAGCTCATGCCAATGTTACCAATCCTAATGCTACAATTATCGACTTGCCCGAAACTGCTCGTGTAGCCTTAACGGTAGCGACCATGGCTTTAGAGAAACCAGAGATCACCGTGGAAGCAGCAGATGTTGCAGGCATATTTGATGGCAGAAACGCAGAGTTTGTACTTCACCTCCGCAATACCAGCACCGTGAGTAAGGACGCCATCTTTAAACTTTTTGTAGACCAGGCCAGCAACCCGGACAATGCAGCTATAAATATTGAACCTAATGGGACGCTTGTAAATATCCCAGCTGGGAAAACGGTGTCCTATACCATGACCCTCAAAAAGGTAAAACAAGACCAGTTTGATTATAAAAACATCAAAGTTTCACTGGGATCTTTGTGTGACGATAATGCTATGGATACAGTGCTGGTATCGGCCAATTTTGTACCTGCCTGTTCCCCGGTAACCGTGATGGCTCCGTCTAACAACTGGCTGATGAACAGGAATACTGCTTTTACCGGTACAGAAACCAAACCTGTTGATATTAAACTGGGAGATTACAATACCAGCTTTGCCAGTTTCCAGAAAATTAATTTAGAATACCGGTTAAAAGGTACCCCCAACTGGATTGGATTAAGAACCTATTATAAAAATCAGGCCGATTATACTATAGCTTTAAGTGGCGGAGACACCAATATTGAATTGATCCAGGGTGCAGAATTAAACTATGCCTGGGACATTGCCGCTTTAGGCCTTGCCAATGGAAGCTATGAGCTAAGAGCTCGTACCAGTTGCAATAACCAAACTGCATTTGAATCTGAAATTATAGAAGGCAAGGTCGACCTTACTTCTCCGGTACTTTTTGGCACTCCAACACCAAAAAGCGGTACCCTGGGTTTAGGTGATGATTTAACCCTGCGTTTTAATGAACCTATTAAAACTAATGGTACGGTAACTAAATTTGAGTTTTTAGTTCAAAAGAACCAAAGCCCGGTGAAGCATGAGGTATCACTGGCTTTTAATGGCCCGAACAATACTGCTACGATCAATAAACCGGCTATTGCCACGGGAGATTTTAGTATCGAATTCTGGTTAAAAAACACCAGTCCGTCTGGCACAGCTATCCTCCTGAATCAGAATGATGGATTGAAGATAGAGTTGATAGATTCGGATCTGAAATACACCATAGGCGGCCAAAGCATCCGTACCTCCATCAGCAAAGACAATACCTTTAACCATTATGCGCTTTCTTACGATGCTGCGGCTCAAACCCTCCGAATTATAGAAAATGACAGGGAGAGCCAGGTCTTGACATTGAACGCCAAGTTAAGCTTCACCAATGAAAACCTTATCGTGATAGGAGGAAGCCGCTTCAAAGGAAACCTTCACGATTTGCGCTTCTGGAAACAAAGTATCTCCAGGGAAGTGGCAGCATCCAATATGAATGCAGTACTTAACGGTAACGAAACTAACCTGATAGGTTATTGGCCAATCAATGAAGGCAGCGGAATAATAGCCAACGATTTGGCCCGCTATAAACACCTGGTGATTGCCAATACCAATTGGGACATCAGCCCTAAAGGTACGGCCTACAATTTTGACGGGTCTAACTACCTCACCTTCTCAGAAGCCGCTAAAGTCATTATTTCCAAAGAAATGGATGCCACGCTTTCCTTTTGGATGAAAACCGGCCAAAATGGTTCGGCTACCCTTTTCTCTAATGGTAAAGGTGACGATAGCGAAGCCCTGGAAAGCAATGGCTATAGAAATAAATGGGCCATCAACCTGAATGCCGCCGGCCAGGTAGAGCTGAAGGCAGAAGGCAAAACCTTTCCTTTTGGCACTGCTAAAATAAATAACAACAGCTGGCACCATATTGCCATGAGTTTAACCCGCAACGGATCCATCCGGATGTATGTGGACGGTGACCAGGTGGGTTCTTATGCCAGTAATGATCTAGGAGGATTTTCATCGGCCAGTATTTTTGTAGGTGCCCGCGGTCAAATCAATCCTTTAAACATAGACCAGCATTACGTGGGTTTGATAGATGAATTGTGCCTGTGGGAAACTGCCCGTAATGGCGAGCAAATCAAAGCAGACCAATTCCATGAAGTTGATTTTAAAACTACAGGGCTGCTGCTCTATGCCACCTTCAACAGGCCGGAAACAGCAAACGCTTTTGGCCCTGCCTACTATTACCCATTAAACAGTTTTGAAAAAGTAAGTAGCTATGCTTTACTCAACAGCAAGCCGCTCGCTTTCACAGAGGAAAGTCCCGCGATTAAACCCCTGCGTCCTACAGAATCTATCGTAGTGGATGCGGTGATCAATGGTGATGAAATAGTCTTGAATCCTGAAATTACAGACTGGTCCAGCGTGGAAGGGAAAGTAGCCTACATTACGGTTTCTAACCTGAATGACATGTCAGACAACAGGCAGCTATCGCCGGTAACATGGACTGCGCTGATCAATAAGAACCCTATGAAATGGTTTGTAGAAGGCCATAGCGACGTGGTGAACTTGATTAAAAGAGCCAACGAGAATCTTACTTTCGACATCACCATCCTTAACAGAGGAGGAACGACACAATCTTATTCCATTGAGTTGCCTGCCTGGCTAACTCTATCTGCAAATTCTGGTACCATTGCTCCAAATACTAAAGTAACGCTGAAGGCTACAGTAGACAGTGATTTGGCCATTGGAAATTACAATGCCATTTTATCCTTAGCCAACAATTTTGGTTATAACGAGAAGATACAGTTAGACCTCAGGGTGCTGGAAAAAGAACCTGTACTGGATCTGGATCCGGATAAGTTTAGCCAATCCATGAACATTATTGGAAAAGTAAAAATAGGCGATATTTTCACGGATGATCTTTACGACAAGGTAGTAGCGACTGTGAATGGTGAAATTCGCGGAGTAACCAATGTGATTTATGATGCCAGTTTTAAGGAATACTTTGTGTACCTCACTGTGTATAGCAATGAAGTGAGCGGAGAGAATATGGCATTTTATATTTGGGACGCCAATGACGGCAAGCTGAAAGAAGCTACCTTAAATGGTGAATTCACCATGCCATTTTTAGCCGATCAAATTGTGGGAACCTATACCGGCCCGGCTATTTTTACCAATACCGAAATAACGGGGCAGCAGCTCTCTTTAAACCAGGGCTGGACATGGACCTCGTTTAATGTGACAGACAGCAGGTTCGGTAATTTAAATGCGCTGACACAACCGCTTAGTTTAAATACGTCCGATCTGATCATGTCCAATGCCCCGGCACTCTTTGATGCTTACCAGGTGAGCATGGCAAACCCGGCAGAGAGTGGATGGTCTGGAACGGTTTCTGGCAATGGTGGAATTTCGAACAGCAAAATGTATAAAATTAAACTGTCCAAAGCCCAGAAATTAAATATCAAAGGAGTCCCGGTAGATTTAAATAAGTGGTTTTTTGACCTGGATCAAAACTGGAACTGGCTGCCTTTCGTGGTTTCTAAAAACATACCGGTTACCGATGCATTGGCCAATCTAAATGCCAGCGATGGTGATCTTATAAAATCACAGTCACTGTTCGCTATTTACAGTTCATCTGTCGGATGGAAAGGCTCTTTAACCTATTTAAGAGCAGGCGAGGGATATATGTTGAATACAAAAGTTGCTCAGAGATTCACTTACCCTGAATACCTCAACAGGTTAAACACCAAAATAAGTGCGACCAATGGTTTAAAGAAAGGGGTGCTGGTGACTGAGGTGAAGGCTGAAAACACGATGCTTTCTAACGCTTTTGCAAAGTTCGACCATACGATGAGTGCTGTGGTAAAATTACCGGAAGGATTCCGCGACCTCTCCTTTTACAATGCTTCCGGAGAATTAAGGGGTTATATCCGGACACAAACCATACAGGGTACGGACCTGGCCTTTATCACCATTTACGGAGATCAGCCAGAAAAACTTACTGCCTATATTGGTTCCGGAAATAACATTCAGGCTACCTCGAAATCCATCAGCTTTACGGCAGATGCTATCCTGGGCAGCGTTGCTGATCCCATCGTGATCGATTTATTTGCAGAGAAACTCCACGTTTATCCAAATCCTTTCCTTCACGATTTCGAGATCTCGATCCTAAGCAAAGAGGCGGGTAAAGCAACCGTTTCCATCAAAAACCAATTGGGTCAGGTTGTTTTTGAAACTCCCGCTAACATCAATCCGGGAACAAACATGTTGAAGGTACAGCCCAACATCCCTTCAGGAGTTTATCTTCTGAAGCTGAAAATGGAGGATAAAGTGATCTATGAAAAAATTATAAAGAACTAAAAATTACACTCCGCAGCATGCAATCTTCAAAAAGGGTATGCTGCGGATTACACAGCATTTACCAGGAGCATATCCACACCCTTGATGACAAATAGCGCTATATACTTTATAGCCTTTAAAAAGATATACTAATGAAAAAAACAGCCTCTTGCTTCTTACTATTGCTTCTTTCCTGCCATACCTTACTGGCACAAGCACCCAATTGGGCCGTGAAAGAGAGTGATTACCATTATACCATGACCTTTGTGGCCAAACTTAATGTAGACGGAAAAAGATTAATCAGCCCCAATGATAAGGTGGCTGCTTTTGTCGGAAATAGTTGCAGAGGCATAAGCGGCGTAACCTATGTGGCCAGTGAGAAAAACTATTATGCCTTTCTTACGGTATTCGCTAATCAGCAGGGAGAAACCATCACTTTTAGATTGTATGATAGTGCATTGAATAAAATTACTGTTGTCAGCAAAACAGCGGTATTTATGGTGAACGAGCACAAAGGAAACCTGTTCCAGTCATACAGCATTGCCGAGCCGGCATTGAGTCAGCTGTCGGAAATTCTCTCTTTTAACTTCATGAACATGAACAGCTTATCATCGATAGTTAACACCGGGACGGTAAAAATTAATCTGTCAGAGAGCTACCCGTTGACAAGCCTTAAACCCGTATTTACACTCAGCAAAGGCGCTAATCTGTTTAAAAACAGGGTACTGCAGCAATCGGGAGAAGTGACTGATAATTTTTCTTCTGCCATCACCTATGAAGTACTGTCTGAAGACGAATCTACTTTAAACAGCTATACAGTAAATGTCACTCAATCATCTAAAAATGCCTTATTTTATAAAAAAAATGCGGTATGCTATGCCCGTGGTGCCATAAAGGTGGTCTCCACGCAGGAGGGGGCCGAAGTAAAGGTTACGAGTGATGGTAAAACGGTTGCCACTAAAAAAATCACCAACGGGGAAGCGCTATTCCCCGAGCTAAATGCAGGGTCCTATATCGCTACTGTAGGCAACGAATGGAAAGTTATTAATATCCTTTTAAAAGAAAAATAAGCATGAAAAGAATGTTCAATAATACTGTAAAAATAAATATTGTTTTAAGTCTGCTGGTTCTTTTTCTATTCCTGGGATGCAAAAAAAAGAACTCCTGTAATGATGTGGTGCAGGATGATTTTGAACTGGTAGAATAACTTCCTCAAATCAGGAGCTCTCGATTCAGACATTAAAGGCTGAGCTATTCCAGAACGGTATCTATCCCATTGGAGATTTGGGAAAGTATAATCGTTTCTACAGGTTAAGACTAAGTCATATCTTCTTTCAATACATATAGCCCCACGCTGTAAGCAATAATCATTTAGTGATGGGGCAAAAGCTTTTATAGACCGAAAAAACTGGTTAATTGCTACTGATTAGCCAGTCAGAAACAAGTACGGGAAGAACCTCCTTTTTACATATCTGACACAATAGGAAATTTAACCTCGGTGATATTAAGAATACAGCTGCCAGATCTTGCTTAAAGTTAAAAATAAATGTGTAGTTGGCACAGAGAAAGATATCTGGGAAGTGCTAAATGCTTTAGAGGTCTATAATTTCTCCAGCGCTTTTAATACTATTTGGAAAAAGATTTTTAAAAGCTCACAAATTGTTGATGACATTTAGAAGATTTTTAAGGATGAAGAGGAAAATTGGTGGAGACGCCGGGCAGGGATCAAAATTGGCAAGGTATGGCTGTCGGCCGGCTAAAATAAAAAACCTCCGGGCTTTTACTTCGGAGGTTTTTACCATTTGTAATATTTGGTATTTATTTCAGGAAAGAGTAATCTGTATAACCTTTTTCACCTGGGGTATAAAA
>JAZQRF010000359.1:0-9080 GCA_045629485.1 Pelobium sp.
GTAGCTTCGTTATATTTTAAAGTTTTGGGGATCTCGATGGATTGATAATACTCAATAAGTTGGTCCAGTTCCTGGGCTTGCATATCACAAATTTATATAAGAATTTAATAAAGTATTAAGGTATGCTCAGTAAAATATAGGTGTTGATTTTAGCTTAATCTATTAGATATAGTATCTCCTGAAGAGGCTGGTCAATTTCAATTTTGATTCCGGTCATACCAGCAGCTTCAGCAGCTTCAACGTCCGTAAATTTATCGCCAATAAAATAGGATTTGGAAGGATCTATATCATGATCAGCAACACCTTTTAATAGCATGCCTGGTTTAGGTTTTCTGCAATCGCACTCACCGGTAAAATTTGGGTGGTGGGGGCAGTAGTAGACATCAGTGAATGTAATCCCATGTTTGCTGCATTCCTCTTTTAAATGATCATGCATTTGGGCAAGTATTTCTTCCGTATACCAGCCCTTTGCCAAACCACCCTGATTCGTTGCTATTAACAATAAGTAGCCGCGGTCTTGTAATTCTTTTAAAGGCTTGTAATTGTGTTCGTGAACATGAAAGTCTTCAAACTTACATACATAGTCTCCCAGTTCACGGTTTAACACTCCGTCCCGGTCAAGAAATACTGCTTTTTGCTTCGGCATTTTATTCGTTTTTCCGCGAAGTTAAGAAAATAATTTCTTCTTAATTACTTAATGTTTGTCTAATAATAGGAGCTATGAATTTCATGAAATTCCCCACTTTTTAGCAAGGTTTCTTAAAAAAACGACGTTTTAAGTCATATTATAAATAAATAGGTTGATTAAAAATTGTAATTTTTCTATTTTAATATTGATGTTTTTGTAATTTTTATAGCTTTTGGTTGATGAAAATTTAAAAAATAAAAGTTTCAATGGCTTTTATTTTATGAAAATCGTAAAAATTATTCTTCACCATTAACACAAAAAAAATATCCGTATTTTGTGGATTAAACCGAAACAATATTAAAATTAATGAATCAAACTGATCAATCTCAGCAGGGTTTATACGATCCGAAATTCGAACACGATGCATGTGGGACAGGATTTATTACCAATTTACATGGTAAAAAATCACACCAGATTATTCAGAATGCGCTTACGATTCTTGAAAATATGGAACATAGGGGAGCTTGTGGCTGTGATCCTGATTCTGGAGATGGAGCCGGAATTTTAATGCAAATTCCGCATGAGTTTTTTCTTGAAGAATGTACTGAGTTAGAAATTGAACTTAGAGAACCAGGCCATTATGGTGTGGGAATGATGTTTTTACCCAAAGATTCTTTGGCCAGAAAAACCATTCGTAAAATTATCAGACAATGTGCGGCTCAATTAAACCTTAACATTTTAGGGTTTAGAAAAGTGCCCGTTAATTCTACTGTAATAGGCGAGACTGCCAGGGGTGTAGAGCCACAGGTAAGGCAGCTTTTTGTAGCCAGACCCGAGCATATCAAAGACGGAGATGAGTTTGAACGTAAATTGTATGTGTTAAGAAGGTTGATTACCAGAACGGTTAACGAAGAAGTAACTGCGAATACCGATTTTTATTTCACTTCGCTTTCTTCCAGAATCATTGTTTATAAGGGTCAATTAACCACTTTCCAGGTTCGTCAATATTATAGTGATTTACAGGACGAAAGGTTTGTGTCTGCATTTGGAATGGTGCATTCACGTTTTTCTACCAATACTTTTCCTTCGTGGAAACTGGCACAGCCTTTCAGGTATATTTCTCATAACGGAGAGATCAATACCCTAACCGGAAACTTAAACTGGTTTTATTCTGGCGTAAGATCTTTAGCTTCTCAGTACTTTACTAAAGAAGAAATGGAGATTTTGTTGCCGGTTATTGATAATAACCAGTCAGACTCTGCCTGTTTAGATAATATAGTAGAAGTATTAACGCATTCCGGAAGATCTCTTCCTCATGTAATGATGATGCTGGTACCGGAAGCATGGGATGGTAATGAGGCGATGGACCCTATTAAAAAAGCGTTCTACGAATTCCATGCAACTATTATGGAACCTTGGGACGGCCCGGCAGCTTTAACCTTTACAGACGGTAAAAAGTTAATCGGATCTATTTTAGACAGAAACGGTTTACGTCCTTTACGTTATGTAATTACTGATAACGATACCGTAATTGTAGCTTCTGAGGCAGGTGTACTTACTATCGATGAAAGTACTGTACTGAAAAAAGGAAGATTACAGCCTGGTAAAATGTTCCTGATTGATATCGAGGCAGGTAAAGTAATTACTGACGAAGAGATAAAAAAACAAATTACTACTCAACAGCCTTACGGCAGATGGTTAGAAAACTATAAAATCAGGATGGAAGAACTGCCTGAGCCAAGGGTTTCTTTCACCAGTTTAACCACCGAATCTGTTTATCGTTACCAAAAGGTTTTCGGTTACAGCAGAGAAGATGTAGAGACCATTATCAAGCCAATGGCTTTGGATGGTAAAGAGCCAATAGGTTCTATGGGAACAGATGTGCCTCTTGCAGTGCTTTCAGATCGTCCTCAGCATTTATCAAGTTATTTCAAGCAGTTTTTTGCTCAGGTAACCAACCCGCCAATAGATCCTATTCGCGAACGCCTGGTAATGAGCTTAGCGACTTTTATAGGTAACAATGGTAATATTTTGGATGAGGACAAAATGCATTGCCATTGTGTAACCATCAAACATCCGATATTAAATGATAAAGAATTAGAGAAATTAAGAAGTATTGATACCGGCTTATTTAATGCCAAAACCATACAAACTTATTTCAGAGCAGACAATACACCAGGTTCATTAGAAAGCGGACTGGAAAGATTATGCCGTTATGCAGAAGATGCTGTGAACGATAAATTCGAGGTGTTAATTCTTTCTGACAGGGCAATAGACTCTGAACATGCTCCAATTCCTTCGTTATTAGCAGTATCTGCAGTTCACCATCATTTGATTAAAAAAGGATTACGTGGTGCTGTAGGTTTGGTAGTAGAAGCAGGAGATGTTTGGGAAGTTCACCATTTTGCATGTTTACTTGCTTTTGGTGCAACAGCTATCAACCCTTACCTGGCATTAGCCTCTATTCATACCTTAAAAGAAGAAGGGAAATTAGAAACTTCTTTAAGCGATGAAAAATTAGTTTATAACTATATTAAATCTGTTTGTGATGGTTTGTTAAAGATCTTCTCTAAAATGGGAATTTCTACTCTACAATCTTACCACGGTTCTCAGATCTTTGAAATACTCGGTATTAACAAAGAAGTTGTAGATAAATATTTCACTGGTGGAATCTCACGCATCGAAGGTCTGGGCCTTGATGAAATTGCCAGAGAAGCTTTAAGCAAACATATCGCTGGTTTTAAAGGAGAAGATTCTGATTCTCATTTATTGACAGAAGGCGGAATTTACCAATGGAAAAGAAGAGGTGAGGCTCACTTGTTCAACCCGGAAACTGTTCATTTAATCCAGCAGGCTACCCGTACAAATAACTACGAAACCTATAAAAAATATGCGAAGCTAATTAACGAGCAAACGGATAAGATGTACACTTTGCGTGGATTGATGGATTTCTCTCATCACAGAGAACCAATTTCTATTGATGAGGTAGAGCCTATCGAAAGCATCATGAAGCGTTTTGCTACAGGCGCCATGTCGTTCGGATCTATTTCTCATGAAGCACACAGTACATTAGCTATCGCAATGAACCGCATTGGCGGAAAAAGCAATACAGGTGAAGGTGGTGAAGACGAAATACGCTATACTCCATTAGAAAATGGCGATTCTATGCGTTCTGCTATCAAGCAAATTGCTTCCGGAAGATTTGGGGTAACCAATACTTACCTCACCAATGCTGATGAGCTGCAAATTAAAATGGCTCAGGGAGCGAAGCCAGGTGAAGGTGGACAATTACCGGGACACAAAGTGGATGACTGGATTGCAAAAACCCGTCACTCTACACCAGGTGTAGGTTTAATTTCTCCTCCTCCGCACCACGATATTTATTCTATTGAAGATTTAGCACAGCTGATTTTCGATTTGAAAAATGCCAACAGAGCGGCAAGAATTAACGTGAAATTAGTTTCTAAAGCTGGTGTTGGAACCATTGCGGCAGGTGTTGCCAAAGCACATGCTGATGTAATCCTGATTGCAGGTTACGATGGTGGTACAGGTGCATCTCCAATCAGCTCTGTGAAGCATGCAGGATTGCCATGGGAACTTGGCTTAGCAGAAGCCCACCAGACTTTGGTTAAAAATAAATTAAGAAGCCGTGTGGTTTTACAAGCCGACGGACAATTAAAAACTGGAAAAGATATCGCCATTGCTGCTTTATTAGGTGCGGAAGAATGGGGTGTTGCAACAGCGGCTTTAGTAGCCGGAGGTTGTATCATGATGAGAAAATGTCATCTGAATACCTGCCCGGTAGGTGTGGCAACTCAGGATCCTGAACTAAGAAAACTATTCAGCGGTAAGCCGGAACATATCGTTAACCTTTTCATGTTTATTGCAGAGGAGTTAAGAGAGATTATGGCTGATCTTGGTTTCAGAACAGTGAACGAGATGGTGGGAAGAGCACAGTTCCTGAAAACAAGAGATAACATTACACACTGGAAAGCGAAAAAGGTAGACCTTTCAGCAATTTTATACCCTGTTCCATTTGCTAAAGGATCAACCTTGTACAATAGCGAATCTCAGGATCATGGAATGGATAATATCTTAGACTGGCAATTGATCAGCGATGCTAAACAAGCTTTGGAAGATAAAACTCCGGTGTTTGGCAGTTATACAGTTAAGAATACTGATCGTACGATTGGTACTATGTTATCAAACGAAATTGCTAAACTTTACGGTTCTACTGGTTTACCGGATAATACCATTAACTATAAGTTTAAGGGATCTGCAGGACAAAGTTTTGGTGCTTTCACGGCAAAAGGTGTTTCTTTTGAACTGGAAGGCGAATCTAATGATTATGTTGGAAAGGGACTTTCTGGTGCCCAGATCGCTATATATCCTGCTAAAGAAAGCAAATTTGTTCCGGAAGATAATATGATTGTTGGTAACGTAGTGCTCTATGGCGCAACTTCCGGCGAATTGTTTATCAGAGGACAGGCAGGAGAGCGTTTTGCAGTGCGTAACTCAGGCGCAACAGCTGTTGTGGAAGGAGTTGGAGACCACGGTTGTGAGTACATGACCGGAGGTAAAACCTTAATCATTGGTAAAACAGGAAGAAACTTTGCTGCGGGGATGAGCGGTGGAATTGCCTGGATTTATAATGTTGATGGCGATTTTGCTGATAATTGTAATATGGAAATGGTTGACTTAGATCCACTATCTCCATCAGACGAGGAACAAATTATTAATTTGTTACGCAAGCACCATCAATTAACAGGTAGTACGGTTGCCAAATTCTTAATAGAAAATTGGGGACAGGAGTCTGCTAAGTTTATCAAAGTATTTCCACAAGAGTACAAGAGAGTTTTATCACAGAAACAAGAGCTACAATCTATTAGCTAAACGAAATGGGAAAAATTACAGGATTTAAAGAATATGGGAGAGAGCTCCCGAAAAAATTACCTGCACAGGAGCGTGTAAAAAATTACAACGAATTTGTAGGTTTATATAGTGAAGAAAAGTTAAATGAACAGTCTGCAAGATGTATGAACTGTGGAATTCCATTTTGCCATTCTGGTTGCCCGCTGGGTAATGTTATTCCTGAATTTAACGATGCAGTATACAAAGCAAACTGGGAGGAAGCTTTCAGAATATTAAGCTCAACAAATAATTTTCCTGAATTTACAGGGAGAATTTGTCCGGCACCATGCGAATCAGCTTGTGTGTTAGGGATTAATAAGCCTGCTGTAGCAATCGAAGAGATAGAAAAGCATATTATAGAAATTGCTTATGCTAAAGGGTTTGTTAAACCTTATAAGCCCGTTATCCGTAGCGGAAAAAGGGTGGCTGTTGTAGGATCTGGCCCGGCAGGTTTAGCTGCTGCTGCGCAATTGAATAAAGCAGGGCATGAAGTAACTGTTTTCGAACGCGACGATAAACCCGGTGGCTTGTTACGTTACGGAATTCCTGATTTTAAATTAGAGAAAACTGTAATCGAACGCAGAATTTCAGTAATGGAGCAAAGCGGAATTATATTCAAATGTAACACAGAGGTAGGGAAAGATATTGATGCTAAGGAACTGGCGAAGGATTATGATGCAGTTTTATTAGCTGGCGGATCTACCATTCCAAGAGATCTTCCAATTAAAGGAAGAGAGTTGAAGGGCGTTTATTTTGCAATGGAATTCCTGAAACAACAGAATAAAAGAGTAAGCAACATAGAAGTCGGTGCTGAAGATATTTTAGCTACAGGAAAAGATGTAGTGGTTATTGGTGGTGGTGATACGGGGTCTGACTGTGTTGGAACTTCTAATCGCCAGGGAGCAAAATCTATTCTTCAGTTTGAATTGATGTTTAAGCCTGCTGAAGAAAGAACCGTGAACATGCCCTGGCCAACCTACCCAATGCTTTTAAAAACCACCACTTCGCATGAAGAAGGCTGCGAGCGCTATTGGGGCATCAATACCAAAGAATTTATTGGCGACGAGAACGGCGAGTTGCAACAACTGAAAATAGTTGATGTAGAATGGGAAGTTGATGCTTTAGGAAGACCGATAAAATTTGCTGAAGTAGAAGGTACAGAGAGAATCATTCCTTGTCAGCGTGTTTTCCTTGCCATGGGATTTGTTAATCCTCAATATCAAGGAATGCTTGAGCAATTAGGTGTAGAATTGGATGGAAGAAACAATGTTAGCGCCATCGAAGGTAAATTCAGAACCAACGTAGATAAAGTTTTTGCTGCAGGAGATATGAGAAGAGGACAATCTTTAGTGGTTTGGGCAATTTCCGAGGGACGTGAGGCTGCCAGGAAGATAGATCAGTTCTTGATGGGTTATTCTAACCTGGAGAGTAAAGATGTTATCAGCTTCGAAGAGGCTTATTCTTAGTGTGAAATATTAACAAAAAAAGCGGGTTAGAATCTTCTAGCCCGCTTTTTTTGTTAATTAATTATTGATAATCTATTATGCGCTTTCAGAAATTAATCTTTCCTCAAATGCATAACTATGGTGGCGCCTGTATTCACGAACGTGTCGCCTTAAAAACTCTTTTATTTCCCACCTTTTTTTATCGCTTTTAATATCATCCAGTTTTACTGAGAATTTTTGATCATTCACATCGTAAAAAACAATCTCATTAAACCTGGTCTCGAAGAATTTAATATCCTCAAAAGCGAGTTTTTGATTGGATTGATTTTTGTTAATTGCTTTGTGGATAACGAGATAACCTTCATCAATTGTAAATAGTTCTTCTTCTTTCTTTTTGAGAAGAAAAAACAAAGTAACCAAACTGACCAGAACAAAGCTGTAAAGTAGGTAGTTGGGCAGGTTTTCGATAAAGATAGTAGAGGTGTTTACATAAAAAGTAAGACTAATAAATAGAACAAGAAAAATGGAATAGAATTTTAAAAGATTATTCTTTCCTGAAAAGAGAGAATTCATAATATCCGTTTTTTGGTTAAGTACTTCTGTTTTACGGAGTAATAAATCTAAGGTTACAAAAATTAATGTTTAAAGAATGTTCAGGTTAAAAAAGGAAATTTGGTTAATTTTTATGTTCATTATTGGGATATTAAATGCCTGCGATTATAGAAAAAAAGCAGATCAGAAGGTGGCTGGGAATCAATTAGCGGATAGTATTGTGAAAGATAATTACCTCATCACCTGTGAAACTGTTGGGCTGATCGGCAAAAAAGACAAAGAATTACAGCTCAATATGAAATTTGGAGAGACTGCGGTAAAAAGAGATTCTTTATTTAAAGAAGGGATGTATGAAGAGATGATTACTGTGGTAAATTCAGGTAAAAATTCTGAGCTTAAAGTTCATTGGAACAAGCATGGACAAATAAAGATGATCGTGATTTCTCATCCCAATTCTCCTTATAGGTATGCTAACGGAATTAAATTAGGTGTAAGTTTAAATTCCATGGCCGCCCTTAACCAAAAAGCCATTAGTTTTTATGGTTTTGGTTGGGATTATGGAGGGACAATATCGGACCTGAACGGCGGAGAAATTCAAAAACAGTATCCATGTTTTGCCGGTGTATTTGCAGTAAAAGAAAAGCAAATTTCTTCAACACTATTAGGAGATAAAATACTGACTAGTGATTTTCCTGATGCGCAAGCTGCCTCCATTTATCTTAAAGAAATGAGAGTGAAGTTAAACTGATTGATAGACGGGCAAACCTTCTATAAATTCATAGGTATGGTTTTGATAATCCATTTTGCAATAATAATGCTGTAAACCATTACTTACCACCAGGTAGTTTACTTTGTGTATCATGTTATACCTTGCGGCCTGGTCAAATACTTTTTGATTGATATTAACCGACGCAGCCTTACACTCCACCAATACATCGGCTTCCCCGTATTTGTTGAAAATAAGAATATCAGTTCTTTTCTGAAGCTGGTTAAGCTGTAGGCCTCCTTCCAATTTAATTAAGGTCTTTGGATATTTTTTATAAAGAATTAAGTATTGAACAAAGTGCTGCCTCACCCATTCTTCAGGGGTAAGAAATAAACTTTTTTTTCTCAGCTCATCAAAAATATAAATCTGCTGATTTTTCTCCGTTAATTTAAAGGGATACGATGGCAGATTTAAAGGAGTAGGCTTAAACATGAACGCTAAAATAAGATCGATTTTTTAACAATCTGATTTTATTTTGCTTATTATCTTTAATTTCGCTCCTCATGACGGCAACAGAAATCATAAAAGATATAAAAGCAAGAAAGTTAAAACCAGTATACCTTCTTCATGGCGAGGAGAGCTATTATATAGATTTAATTTCTGATGCATTGGAGGCACATGTGTTATCTGAAGCTGAAAAAGGGTTTAACCAAACTATTTTTTATGGGAAAGATGCTGATCCAATGAGCGTTTTAAATGCAGCAAAGCGTTATCCCATGATGAGCGATTACCAGTTAATTTTGGTAAAAGAAGCCCAGGAATTGAAATTGGATAAAGC
>JAZQRF010000360.1:0-16071 GCA_045629485.1 Pelobium sp.
AGGGCACCTTATTGTTTTGAGTTCACTGGTAGGGAAATTTGGAACTGCTAAAAGAAGTTCGTATGCTGCCTCTAAACATGCATTACATGGCTATTTTGATTCTCTGAGATCAGAAGTTTTTGATAAAGGGATTAATATTACGATAATTTGCCCCGGCTATATAAAGACTGCTATTTCTAATAACGCCTTAACCGGTGATGGATCTTCATACAATAAACTGGACGATAACCAGGCAAATGGCATTAGTGCCCAGGATTGTGCGCAAGAAATTCTGAAAGCGGTGCGCCAAAATAAAGAAGAGGTAATCATTGCAGGAAAAGAAAAGAATGGAGTTTTACTGAAAAGGTTTTTCCCGGCTTATTTTTCTAAAATGATTAGGAAGAGGGAGATAAATTAGCATTCTTCTCTTCTATAAATACTTAACTAGGATAGTTTGGAGTATAAATTGATGCTATCCAAAGCGAATATATTTATTTTTACCTCCCCACAGTCTTTTCTGCCCTCTTGCCGGGCAGCGGCATTTACTTTTTTTCCGCAAAAAAGTAAACAAAAAACTCTCGGCTTCGGGATTTGTTATTAAAGATTTTGCAAGGGCTTGGCTTGTAATTGCCACAAATCCCTGATGCCGAATTTAAGTTTAACGGAGATTTAGTGCTTTGGCTTTATTACCGTGTTACTCAAATAGGGTTAAAAGGTGTATAGACTTATTTCTACATTCCGCAACCGCCAAGGCGGAATAAAGGGAAACGGCTGGTTCACTAAAGAGCAGATATAATGGCTAACCTAAATTTATATAAACTGGGTTATAAGTCTTAACTTTAAACTTCGTCTTACATTAATACGTTTATCAAGCCCAAGCAACAACAACCGTTTACCCCAAATTTGGCCTTTACGGCAGCTACTGCATAAGCCCCGGCAGAACCTTTAGTAGTAAAGGCCGCCTGCCGGCCGGGCAGGCGGGCAGCCGAGAGTTTTGGTTACTGTTGCGGAAAAAAGAACTGGCCACGGCCCGGCTATGAGGGCCATATATCGTATTATAAAATGACATCTAATTAACCTTCACGATGACATTCTGCATCAACAAACTTTTAACTTTAAAAATTCGTTATTAGTTGAAAGAAAGCAAGAGATGAGAGGTTATGCATTTTCAGAATTTATCCTTCCTAACCGCCCACAAGGGGGTTTTGATGACTTATTAAAGCTTTTCCTGGAGTTACTGAATTATACTGCCGGAGACGCAAATGAGGCCCTGGCCTGGCTTAATGAGTTAGACAAACAGCATAATCTTACTAAAAACGATTACGGCATTGGAGATTTTATTGATGATCTAAAATCCAAAGGCTATTTAAATCAGGATGATGCTAATGGCGGTTTCAATATTACGGGTAAAACAGAACAAACCATCAGGCAATCTGCACTGGAAGAGATATTTGGGAAGCTAAAAAAATCAGGAAAAGGAAATCATAAAACTAATTATTCCGGATCCGGAGAAGAGAAAAATGCCGACAGGCGTGAGTACCAATTTGGAGACAGCTTAGACCAGATTGACATGACGGCGTCTATCCATAACGCTCAAATAAATCATGGTATTGGCGATTTCATGATGACAGACAGAGATTTAGAGGTAGAAGAAAGAGATTATAAAACGCTTACTTCTACGGTCTTGATGATCGATATTTCGCACTCGATGATTTTGTATGGCGAAGACCGAATTACACCTGCCAAGAAAGTAGCCATGGCTTTGGCCGAACTGATCAGAACTAAATATCCAAAAGACACCTTAGATATTGTGGTGTTTGGTAACGATGCCTGGACCATTACCATTAAAGATTTACCTTATTTACAGGTAGGTCCATTCCACACCAATACTTACGCTGGCCTGGAACTGGCTACTGATATTTTAAGACGAAGAAAAACGCATAACAAGCAGATATTTATGATTACCGACGGGAAACCAACCTGTTTAAAAGAAGGATTGAAATATTATAAAAACAGCATTGGTCTTGATAAAAAAGTAATCAACAAAACATTAACCATGGCAGCGCAGTGCAAAAGGTTAAATATCCCTATTACCACTTTTATGATTGCCAGAGACCCTTACCTGCAACAGTTTGTACGAAAGTTTACAGAAGTGAACGGAGGAAGGGCTTTTTACAGCTCATTAAAAGGTTTGGGCGAATATATATTTGAAGATTACATCAAAAACAGGAGAAGAACGGTGAGGTGATGTTTCAATTTGTCGATTTGAATAATCTGTTAATGAGAGAATTGAGCTTGTGGATTGAATTATTTTAATTTGAGAATTTGTTGAATGGTAAATTGATTTATCAGATTATCAAGGCTTAACTACAAACAACTAACTACTAATAACTAAATGGTAAGAACATTAGGAGAATTAAAACAGTCAGGATATAAAAGCAGGTCTATTAAGGAAGAACTACGCGAGAACCTTATCAAAAAGCTAAAGAATAAAGATTTAGGTTTTGAAGGAATTATAGGTTTTGATGATACGGTGATCCCGGATTTACAAACTGCGATACTCAGCCGTCATAATATTTTATTATTAGGGTTAAGAGGCCAGGCAAAAACACGTATTGCCCGTTTAATGATTAATTTATTAGATGAATACATTCCATACATCACCGGGTCAGATTTATTTGATGATCCTTTAAAGCCTATCAGCTGGTTTGGCGCCCATACTATAGAAATTTTGGGTGATAATACCCCCATATCCTGGCTGCACAGGAGCGAGAGGTATACCGAAAAACTAGCTACGCCTGATGTAACTGTTGCAGATTTAATTGGTGATGTAGATCCTATTAAAGCCGCAACGCAAAAACTTAATTACTCTGATGAAAGGGTGATTCATTTCGGCTTAATCCCAAGAGCACACAGAAGCATTTTCGTGATCAACGAATTACCCGACCTGCAGGCCCGTATACAAGTTGCTCTTTTTAATATCCTGCAGGAAAGAGACATCCAAATTCGGGGTTTTAAATTAAGATTACCTTTAGATGTACAATTTGTTTTTACAGCAAACCCCGAGGATTATACCAACCGTGGTTCTATTGTTACGCCATTAAAAGACCGTATCGAAAGCCAGATTCTGACGCATTATCCAAAGACTGTTGAGATTTCCAGGAAAATTACACAGCAGGAAGCTGCCATCACCGAAGAACAGCAATTGATAGAGGCCGATGGTTTGGTGAAAGACTTGATCGAACAAATCGCATTTGAGGCCCGTAACTCTGAGTATATTGACAAAAAATCAGGCGTTTCTGCCCGCTTAACCATCTCTGCTTATGAAAATTTAATTTCTCATGCAGAAAGAAGAATGTTAATTAATGGCGAAAAATCTACTTTTGTAAGGATCACCGATTTCCTTGGAGTTATCCCGGCCATCACCGGAAAAATAGAATTGGTTTACGAAGGAGAACTGGAAGGCCCGGCAAAAGTAGCCAATATCTTAATCGGCAAAGCCATAAGAACGTTAATGCAAAACTATTTTCCTGATCCGGAGAAATCCAAGAAGTCTAAAACCGCTAATTTATATTCAGAAATCATCAACTGGTTTGCATCCGGAAATACGATCAATATTTACGACAATTCTACTGCAGATGATTATGAAAAACAATTGATGAGTATACCTGGCTTAGAAAAAGTGGTCAAACAAATACATCCTTCATTAAGCAAAAACCAACAACTGTTATTAATGGAATTTGTTTTACATGGCCTGGCTGAGTTTTCTCTAATCAGTAAAGGATTCCTGGAAACAGGCTTCGAGTTTAAGGATATGTTTAATAGCCTTTTCAACTCTGGTTTCGATGAGGAAGAGGATGAAAGTGATAATTATTAAATAGCTGTAACATATTCCATTTTAAAAGTCAAAAAGAATAAAATTTATCAATGGGCAGAATTATTCCATTAACCATCATTGCTTTATTATTAATCGCATTTGATGTATACATTTACAAAGCAATCATTAGCATATATCCGCAATGGACAGCTCACCAAAAAAAGCGCTTCAAATTCATTTGGTGGGGCTACACCTTTTTACTTCTTCTTGGCGTTTTCCTCAGTATATTTTTCAGTATTGCATTATGGCTAAGAGCTATTATACTGGTCGCCTTCTTTATCACTTTTGTAAGTAAATTTTTCTTTATTCCCGTTTTATTAATTGATGATACCAAAAGGCTAATCGTTTGGCTAAAAAGAAGAAGAAATCCTTCTATAAAAACCGCGGGCAAAGAGGTTATCAGCGGAAATGAGATCCCACGATCAGAATTTTTAGTAAAAACCGGGATGACAGTGGCTGCCCTACCCTTCTTTACTTTGAGCTGGGGAATCGTTTCAGGTGCGCATGATTATAGGGTAAGGAGACAGGTTTTACGCCTGCCTAATCTTCCCTCCTCTTTTGAAGGCATAACGATTGCCCAGGTATCCGACATCCATTCGGGAAGTTTCTACAACAAAAAGGCTGTTTTAGGAGGTGTAGAATTATTAATGAGCGAGAAACCGGATATTGCTTTCTTTACCGGAGACCTGGTAAACGGAAAAGCTACAGAGATGAGAGACTATCAGGATATTTTTGCAAAAATTAAAGCTCCTCTTGGCGTATATTCTTGTTTAGGAAATCATGATTATGGCATGTACGAACAATGGACTAGTGAAGAGGCCCGGGCAAAAAACATCAGAGACATCATAGCTACTCATAAAAATATGGGATGGGATATCCTCATGAATGAAAACAGAAGGATCAAAATCAACAATGAAGAAATAGGTATTTTAGGAATCGAAAATTGGGGTGGTGGCCGTTTTCCTAAGTTTGGGAAAATGGAAGAAGCTGTGAAAAACACAGACGACCTACCAGTAAAATTATTGCTTTCGCATGATCCTTCGCATTGGAGACAGCAGGTGCTTAAAGAGTACCCTCAAATAGATGTCACGTTTTCAGGTCATACACATGGCTCCCAGTTTGGGATAGAAACTAAGCACTTTAAGTGGAGCCCTGTACAATATATTTATAACGAATGGGATGGCCTTTACCAGGAGAACCAGCAGCAATTGTATGTGAATGTGGGCTATGGATTTTTGGGTTATCCTGGTAGAGTTGGAATTCTTCCTGAAATAACGATATTTGAATTACAGAAAGGATAAAAAGCCTCTAGTAATTAATGAAACAAAATTTCAGGAATTTTCTCGACTGCTTACTATTTAGTAATATTTTTATAGCTCTTGGCGCTGTAGCGCAAGGTTTGGTCACCTATCATTTACTAGACATCAGGCCTGTACCTACAATACTGGCATTTCTTTTCTTTGCTACTTTAACTATTTATAATTTCTCTATCTTAATAGAAAAGCCTAAAGACCCTAAAAATTCGCCTTACAGAAGAGTGAGGTGGATTTTTAGTCATTACCGCTTAAATATATCTATTACCATCATCAGTGTTCTTTCTCTTCTCCCGCTCTTTTTTTTACTGAGTTTTAGCTCTAAAATACTCGTAATCTTCCTGGCGCTTATCGCATTTGGCTATTCTTTACCACTTTTTAGTGTGGGAGAAAAGAAATTTGGCTTAAGAAATATACCCGGCTTAAAGCTATTTATAATAGCATTGGTTTGGTCGGTGAGTACCGTTACGCTTCCTATTTTAGAGATCAACGAGTCGCATCTGTTTAATGTTAATTTTAATGATCTGATTCTGTTAACAGCCAAAAGGTTCTTATTTATAGCTGCCATTACCATACCGTTTGATATCAGAGACCTCTTTCAGGATAAAAGTTGCGAACTTAAAACCATACCCACTCTATTAGGAGAAAAGAATGCCTATCTGTTTTGCCAATTTTTATTGCTTTGCTACCTGGTATTGCTGGTATTGTTTAATAACGGTTTCAATGGTGATTTCTTTGCCCTTGCGCTGACCGTTATTTTGGCTGGTTGGCTAATTTTTAAATCTAACTGGGAAAAGAATGAATATTACTATTTCTTTTACCTCGACGGAACACTGATTTTACAATTCGTGATATTAGCAGTATTTGACCTCATAAAGCATCCTGTTTAAGCACCGCTAACTTGCATTAAGCTTTAAACCTGGGCTTTTAATACTCAGTAATTGCAAGCCAGGCTATATCAATCAACACCACATAGACAACAAAATATAGAATTGCTGTTATTAGTTTAATGGGTAAGTTGCCTTAGATTGTAATTTTATTGTTTGACGTTGAATTTATAACCTACTCCTCTAACGGTTTGTAAGTATTCTGGTCTATCCGGATTCTCTTCAATCTTCTTCCTCAATCTTACGATATGCATATCTAATGTACGCGTATTTACATCAGAATTGTAACCCCAAACTACCATCATTAAATCATCACGGCTGATGATCTTATTCATATTTTTAAGGAAGTATAATAAAATCCTATTCTCTAAAATAGTTAGCTCTATTTTTTTATTGTTTTTCAATAAGGAGTGTGTATTTGGATGATGCTCCATATCGCCAAACTTATTGTTTTCTGATTTATCGTTATTTAATGTATACTTTATCTTACTATCCAGCATGGCCACTAAAACATCCATATTGAATGGTTTGGTAACATAATCAGAAACACCAAAATTATAAGCATCAATTTTATCAAGGTCCTGTGATTTAGCTGTCATCATAATCACTAAGTTCTCGAAACCTTTAGCTCTTATACTGGTACAAATTTCTGAACCCTGTTTACCCGGCAACATCCAATCTAATAAAACAATATCTGGCTGTTCTGTTAAAATTAGCTCTTCTGCGAGATTACCATCACCACATTCTATAACTTTATACCCTTCGGTTTCTAAACGATGTGCAACTAAAAAGCGGAGATTTTCATCATCTTCTATGATAGCAATTTTAATATCTTTTTGCATGTTATTTATCGTATGGTAAAAACACTTTAAATTCTGTTCCTTTTCCCGGCTTACTTCTAACGGTAATTTCGCCGTTCATAAAATTCACCAGTTCTTTACAAAATGCCAACCCTAAACCAACGCTTCCCTGCTGATTATATTGGTTTTCTACTCGGTAAAACTTTTTAAAGATATTAGGCAGTTCTTTATTGTCTATACCAATGCCTGTATCTTTAAAAGAAAATACAATATTTTTTTTAGCAAGATAAATACTTATTTTCAAATTTTTATTCCCTTTGTTTGCATATTTATAAGCATTATCAATTATATTTTGAAAAAGGCTGCCTAATAATACCGGATCTGAAGAAAATGTTTTTACCCCAACCAGTGAAAAATCTATTACATAATCCGGGTATTTTAATTGAAAAGCATCTATAATATTTCTCGTAAAGATCTCAAGATTAATTTCTTCGTATTTCACCTTAATTGCCTTATTCTCTATTTGAGTAAAAGAAAGCAATTTATTCATTAGTTCATTTAACTTATCTGCCTCTTCGTCTAGTATCTTACCATAATGGTTTTTTTCCCTCTCGGATAATACTTTGGCACTTTTAATATTATTGCCGGCAATTTTAATTACCGAAACCGGTGTTTTAAATTCGTGAGTAAAATTGTTTATAAAATCATACTGAAGTTTAAACAACTTTTGATTGATTTTAAAATTCCTGAAGATTAAAAATGTGATGAAAGCCAGAATAAGGTAAATAACAAAAACGCCACCGGCAATAGGAAAAAATCTTCTTTTCATTTCTTTATGAAGGAACTCTTTCTCGCTGGCGAAGTATATTTTATAATCTGCAAAGGCTCCGGAGAGCGGTAATTCTGTAGTAATAAGATTAGGTTTTTCCAGAATAGGATCAAAAGAGAGCTTTCTTATATTAATGAACTGGTAAAGCTGCGGATGTGTGTTTTGAATGACTAACTTGTAGGGATTAAGCTCAAAAGAGAAAATATCCTGCTCGTAAACAGGTGAGTTTTGGATATCGTTTATCATTAAATCCTGGTAGATTTTAACTTCTTCCCTTCTGGGCACATTCATATAACTAATCTTATTAGATGTTATGTTATAAAACGTTTTAAAAATCACATCAGGGGAAAGCGCTTTTGTAGTATCAGCTGATTCTATAAAACTGGCGAGCTTTAATCCTATCTTATTAAATTCATCAGCAGCACTTAAACTTAAAGAACCCGGTACAGAGTTATCAAATACTACAGTTGAATCTTTTGGGATCCCAGGGCCAAACCTATAAACTTTTTTTATACCCAGAGACAAACCACGCACTCTTATACCGTCTTCTACATCAGCTGTAGAGATTTGTGCATCGTAAAATAAAACTTCCTCTATAAAAGGATATTTTGGAAGAACATTATTGATGTATTTGGATGCGGAGGCCGAATCCAGGTAACCTTGATAAAAAGAAATTTCTGGTATGCTGTGCTGAAAAAAATCTTCATAAGGCGCCATCGTTTTCTCCATGACCTCGATTTTCATAGAGTAAAATTCATTTTCTACATACTTTTTGATCAGGTTATAGCCCAGAATGAGGGCTATAACCAGGGAAACGGAAAGAAATACCAAGAATATGATGATGAGGAGAAAATTCTTTCTATAAGTGCTCTTATCTATCCTCATGGCCCATTTAATCTGGTTTTAAATTATTAGCTAAAAAGACTTCCAGATTTTTATAAAATGCTAATTTATTATTTTCATCGCTAAAATAGTGTCCTTCGTTGTCATTTAAAGTATATTTAACCTCAGTTTTTCTTTTCCTCAGTTCTTTGATGAGCTGGTTGGTCTCGCTGACATTTACTTTTGGATCTTTTCCGCCCTGTATAATAAACAACGGTTTTTTTAACTTATCTGTATGAAAAATCGGTGAAGAGTATTTTAAATATTCTACATCCTTCTCCGGATCACCAATAATTTCATGCAACATCTCTTCATGAGGTTTTAAATACGCCGGAATACCTTTAATATAAGTAAAAAGATTGGTAAGCCCAGAGTTTGATATTGCACAGGAATATAATTCCGGATGATAAATCATCTGGTTTAAAGCAGCGAATCCTCCAAAACTAAACCCATAAATAGCAATTCTGTTTTTATCTGCAATTTCTTCATTTATTAACCAGTTTACTCCATCAGTAATATCATCTTGTATTTTCTTACCCCATTCTTTAAAACCAGATATTTTAAAGTCTTTACCATAACCTGTAGAACCTCTGTAGTTCATCTGAAAAACCGCATAACCTCTATTGGCTAGAAACTGTACTTCTGCAGAATATCCCCAACTATTTTTAGCATGCGGGCCTGGATGTGGAATAACAACACAAGGCAGGTTTCGCGGATTTTTGTTTTTCGGAAGTGTAAGATATCCCTGTATAGTTAAGCCATCCCGTGTTTTATAGGATACAGGCTTCATTTCACACATAAAGGATGGCTTAATGGCAGCATTTACATCTGCAAGCTTTTTTAAATTATCTTCTTTAATGTAGTAAATGTAGTAAGAGCCGGGAGAGGTATCAGAGAAACTCCTTAAAATAAACCGTTCCTCTTTACCATCGCTATTTAAAACTTTAAATTTTTCGTTTTTTAGTTTTTCCTTTATTTTATAGTATATATCTGCAACATCCTTGTCTAAAAAATGGACCTCTCGCTTATGTATTTCTGTATTTACATAGCCCATTTTATTTAATGATTTGAAATACATCACATCCATGATATCACCACGTGGGTTTTCATACAAAACTTTAGTTTCTTTACCAGTTTTGCAATCAAAATCTACCAGGGCTAACTTGTCTCTTTGTAAATTAGACAAGGCGTAGATATGATCCTTTTCGCCGGTAAAACCCACCGGCTCTAATGTATTTCTGAAATTACAGGATTTAACAGCTTTAAATGCTGATGTCCCATCTTCTCTGTAATATAAAGTTTCTGTAACGCTATCACTCCCAATGGCCAATCTTATTTTGCTTTGATCATCAGAAATCCATTTAATAATGTTACCCGGATTTTTTTCTATCATTTCCTTATTACCGGTTTGCAAATCCAGCTTATAAACATCGAAATTTTCAGGATTGCGTTCGTTCATCGCTACAAGAATATAGCGGTTGGTGTATTTAAAATGATCTATAAACTCTACTTTAGTAGTGGGCTTTATATTAATCCTAATAGTTTGTTTCCCATCCGTTGTAGCGGCAAACAGCTTAAAATTATTGCCCTGTCCATTATCTAAAACATAAAGAATATGATCATTACCGGCCCAAAAATATTTCTTGATAGACTGATCCTCAATATCAGATATCCTAAGAATGCTATCGGTATCCAGTGATTGTATAAAAACATTTAACTTACCTTTATGGGGTTGTAAAAAAGAGATAAATTTCCCGTCCGGAGAAATATCAAAAAGAGATTTCTGAGGATCTCTGAAAAAAGTTTCTACAGAAATTTGCTCTACGCCAGTTTGTTGCCTGCATGCAGAAAGAAGCAGAATATAAAAAATCCATAAATATCTTTTCATAATCCAAAGCAAAACCAACTTCTCTTTAAAGAAGTTCATGTTAAAAGCAAGACATTAATTCTGCCATTTTTTTTCAAAATAAATAAATAAGCCTTTTACTACTCTACTATTTTGGTAACATTTATGAGAGTTATTACTTTGGTGGTTAAATTTATAGAAAACGCTGAAATAAAATAAGTTTAGCTTTTGAAGAATTTCTTATATATTTCCCTGCAATTAAACCGCCATCATAATAATTTAGCAGGTTTGCAGGCGTTTATTCTGTTTTTAACTATGACTAAAAAAGCCTTATTTTTTGTTCTCCTAGTTTTCACGATTACCTCTAATGCATTTGCACAGGCAGATGAAAAAGTGATGCTTGCGCAACAGCACTTTATGAATGGCGAATACGATAAGGCTAAAGCTATTTATGAGAAGCTCTACCAAACCAGTAATTATAAAGAGCTGATTTATGAGAACTATGTTCAAACCCTTATTAAACTCAGAGACTATGCAGATGCGGAAAAAATCATCAGAAAGAAAATAAAAGAAGAGAAGGAAAACTTCAGCTATAAAATTAACCTGGGGCAGCTTTTAAAAGAAAAAGGTGATGGTGACGAAGCTGAGAAAGTTTTTAATGAGGTGATACGATCAATGCCACAGGACGCTTTTTTTATCAGCCAGATCGCCAACCAGTTTTACAGGATGAACGACTACCAACTGGCGCTAAAAACATTTTTAAATGGCAGGAAAATTTCAGGAAACGATAGTGAATTTTCTTATGAATTGATCAATATTTACAGGTTCCTGAAAATTAAAGACGCACTGAGCATTGAGCTGATAAATATCCTGGATAGCAATCCTGAGTTTTTATCTATGGCAAAATCTAATGCATCCAGAACATTTGAAACAAACGAAGATTACCAATTTCTAAAATCTCAAATTTTAAAAAAGCTTCAAAAAAAACCACAAAATATAGAGCTAGCAGATCTCCTGGCATGGACACACGTTCAACTGAAAGAATACAGCATGGCGCTGATACAAGTTATCGCTCTTGATAAAAGAACAAATGATAATGGGAGCAGAGTATTTGCTTTAGCGAATATTCTTTCGGAAAACAAAGCGTTTGAAGAAGCAGAGAAAGGTTTTAACTACCTAATCTCAAAAGGTTCCAACCAAGCCTATTATGTTATTTCTAAAGTTTCTCTTTTAAAAATTAAGCAAGCCCAACTTTCATCAGAGCAGCTTGATCAAACAGGAATTTTGTTACTCGAAAAAAATTATGAGGATTTACTTAACGAATTTGGTAAAAATGCCAGGACGCTGTTCGCCGTTAAAGAACTGGCGATACTTAAAGCGTATTCGCTAAATAAACCTCTGGAAGCCGAACAACTATTAGAAGAAGCATTAAGTTTTAACGGCTTGAGAACCGAAGACATTGCTGCTATAAAATTAGAACTGGCAGATGTGTATGTACTCAATAATGATCCCTGGGAAGCTTCTCTTGTACTTGGCCAGGTAGAAAAAGCTGTACCGAACGATCCGCTTGCCCAGGAAGCTAAGTTTAAAAATGCAAAACTGTCTTTTTACAATGGAGACTTTAAATGGGCAAAAGCTCAACTTGATGTTTTAAAAGCATCCACTTCACAATTAATTGCCAACGATGCCTTAGATTTGAGTTTATTAATTCAGGACAACACTCGACAAGACACCTTAGGACAGGCTTTAAAAGTTTACGCCAGAGCAGAATTTTTAAGGGCACAGCAGCAGTACACAAAAGCTGTTATCATGCTGGATAGTATTTCTTCTGGTTTCCCTAATAATGAATTGGCAGATGACGTTTTACTATCAAAAGCCATAATTTATACTTCACAATCGAAAATAAATGAAGCTCTCCTGGCATACGAAGCCATTATTAATCATCATGCTGGAAGTATTTGGGCAGACGATGCTCTCTATTCACTAGGGGTGATCTATGAAGATTCTTTAAAAAACAAGGATAAAGCTTTAGCTTATTATCAAAAATTAATAGAGGATTTCCCTGGAAGCCTGTTTGTAATAGATGCCAGAAAACGCTTTAGAAACCTTCGTGGTGATACCTTATAATAAAAAACAAAAGCTAAATTTGCGCCATGATTATTTATAATGTAACCACTATCCTGGAAGAAAGTATTCATCAGGAATACCTGGATTATATGCACAACATCCATATGCCAGAAGTGCTATCTACCGGAAAATTTGTAGAATATAAATTATACCGCTTAACAGAACCTGTTAACGAGGGCATTACCTATTGTGCGCAATATTTTGCTGCTAATAAAGAGGATTTAAACTATTACAGAGCAAATTACTCTCCTAAGTTACAGGATGATTTCAATAAAAAATTTGAAAATAAGTACGTTTCTTTCAGAAGTATTTTAGAACTATCAGAACCCAAATAAAGTGAATTTTATAGAAACCCCCATCAAAGATCTTATTATTATTGAACCCAAAATCTGGAAAGATGAAAGAGGATATTTTTACGAGAGCTTTAACAAAAAAACTTTCTCCGACGCAGGCATAAATCTTGATTTTGTCCAGGATAACCAATCTTTTTCTCAAAAGGGCACTTTAAGAGGTTTGCATGCGCAATCCAATCCTTATGCCCAGGGTAAATTTGTAAGGGTAATCCAAGGCCGGGTTTTAGATGTAGCTGTGGATATACGAAAGAATTCACCTACGTATGGCCAGCATTTTTCTGTAGAATTAAGCGGAGAAAACTTCAAGATGTTTTGGATACCCCCAGGCTTTTTACATGGCTTTATTACCCTGGAAGACCAAACGATTTTCGCTTATAAAGTAACTGGTTTCTACGACAAAGCTTCGGAAATTGGTGTCTTATGGGATGATGAAGATCTGGCTATTGATTGGAAATTAGATCCACAGGAAATCATCTTATCAGAAAAAGACAAACAACTGGGAAGCTTTAAAGACTTGAAAAGTTCTTTTTAAATGTTAACGTATAACCCCATCTACTTTTTAAATTTTGATGGGGTTTATTACTCTTCCTAATTTACCGGTAATGATTTTAGTGCCAATTTTGCTGATTTCATGTTGCCGGACTTAGCTTCGAAAACAGCACTCTCAGCCAGCTTCCCCGCTTGTATAATTATTTGGCATTTCCCGCTGAAAAGCTTTCTTTGCCACTCACCTTCTTTGCATTTATCCGCTTCGTGACTGCTCGGATTGCCATTTCCCACTCCAATTATTTTCATATTCCCTGTTAAAGAAAATTGTATGAGGTTATCAGCAGTTGGCACCTCCCTGCCCTTATTGTCTACTACAGAAACATTCACAATGGTGGCATCTTTTCCATCTGCAGTAATTACCGTACGATCAGGAGATAAAACCAATTGGTAGGCTTCGCCGGTAGTCTCTATTTTCTTAACCAATTTTTTGCCTTTCTTGTAAGCTACTGCTTCTAAAGTTCCGGGCTGGTAAGGCACATTCCATTTTAAATGACTGTTACGCGGCATCTGCTTTTTGCCCAAACTTTTTCCATTTAGAAATAGTTCAACATCATCTGCATTGGTATTTACCCAAACATCTATAGGTTGGCCTTCTTTGCCTCTCCAGTTCCAATGCGGAGAAATATGCAATACATCCTTATCCGTCCACCAGGATTGATAATAGTAGTAAATGTTTTTAGGAAAGCCACAAACATCCATTACACCAAAATGCGAATTAACATTTGGCCACTTGTAAGGTGTGGGCTCCCCGCGATAATCAAAACCCGTCCATATAAATCCACCTGTCCAGAAAGGGTTAACCGCAGCCAAAGACCACCATGCTTCTGCAGTACTGGCCCACCATGGGGCCGTAATATCCTGATCGGGGACATATGCTCGAACAGAATCTGCTTCATAAATCCCTCGGGTGGTAACTGTACTACCCATTTCTGTACCTATAATTGGTTGATGCGGATGATCGCGAAAGTAATCTGCTACTGCAAATTGCCTGTAGTTAAAAGACCTCACCGGTATCACCTCATTAATTCCTATGAAATGATTGGCCAAATCAGCGGCGTAAGTGCTGGTTCTGTAGGGATCCAGCTCCTGTTGTTTGGCTATTAAAGTTTGTGCCAGTCTTTTACCAATAGAATTCTTTTGCAGGAATCCTTCCTCATTACCAATAGACCACATAAAAATACTTGCATGGTTTCGGTCTCTTTTGATAATTCGCTCAAATTGATCCATATATTCGGGACTGCTGTTGAGCAAACGCTGTTCGTTCATCACCAGCATACCCAAACTATCACAAACCTCTAATAATTCTTTTGTGGGCACATTATGGCTGCTTCGATAGGCATTTGATCCAAAATCCTTGAGTAGCTTAATTCGATAATACTGAAGATAATCGGGCAAGGCACTTCCTAAACCAGCATGGTCCTGGTGGTTGTTGGTTCCTTTAATTTTCACATGCTTTCCATTGAGGAATAATCCCTTTGCCGGATCAATAGTAATGGTTCTTACTCCAAAACGGGTTATGGTGCTGTCGGATATTCCATACTTATCTTTAACTACAGAGATCACTTTATAGAGGTAAGGATCTTCTAATGACCAGAGACGGGCATTTACCAATTGTAAATCCTGTGCGGTGGTCAACTTTTCATTCACTTTCAGGTTTATTGTACGATCTTCGCTCTGAAAGATTTTTTTGCCATTTCTGTCGGTAATGTAGGCATATACCTTATTGATAGACGGTTTTAAAGATTTATTTTCAACAGTTGTTTCTACGGTTACAGTCGCATTTTTATCCTTCACCTCTGCATGAACAAACACGCCATCATGCGGGATGTGAACATTGTTAAACACATTTAACCACACATGGCGATAGATGCCGGCACCTTCGTAAAACCAGCCTTCGTATTGTGTAGCATCAACTCTAACCGTAATTACATTCAGGGTGTCGAAATTGATATAATCAGTAACATCATAATTTACCCCAACGTAACCACTCTTATTATTTCCGGCGTAAAAGCCATTGATCCAAATGGTGGCATCTCTAAAAATCCCATCAAATTGTAATTCAAAACGTTTACCGGAGTCTAGTTTTGACACCTTAAAATCTTTTCTGTACCATCCAATACTGGTCTCCGGAAATAGCCCTCCAACCGGTTTATAACCGTGGGATAAAACATCATCGTTTGCTACATTCACAAAAGGCAATTCGACAGCCCAATCATGCGGAACGTTGAGCTTTCTCCAGTTGCTATCATTAAATTTTGGATTTAGTGGTGTTTGCTCAGTTTTCCCCGATTTAGCAAATATATTGGCAATACCGTATCCGAAATCCTTTTCAGGAACAGAGGCGCTACCGTAATGAAAACGCCAATCCTCATCTAAACTAATTTTTTGTGGAACTGATAAAACTTTTTTAGCAGACTGTGCCCAAGTGATTTGCAGTGGTAAAAACACGGAGGACATTAGAAAGAGCCCTAAACTTTTGAAGTTGATCATAATATCGGATATGAGCTTAAAATTATTTTATAGTAATGGTAGAAACTTCTATAGCCACCTCTTTCCCACGAAGGGCTACCGGCAAATCATAACCGAAAGTCACCTCTATCTTTTCTACATCTTTTAAATTGAAAGTTTT
>JAZQRF010000361.1:0-17239 GCA_045629485.1 Pelobium sp.
AAAAGTAGATTGGGCAGCACATGCCAATGATATTGGAGCATTGTTGTATGACCAGGTTGCATTTGATGAAGCCATTGCAGTAGCTATGGATTTTGCAGAGAAAGATGGCGAAACACTGGTAGTTATTACTACAGATCATGGGAATGCTAACCCTGGCTTATTCTATGGTGCCAAGTCTGATAAGAATTTCGAACGTATCTTTAATTTTAAACATACTAATAACTGGATTTTAGATGGTGTAAACAAAGATACTTCGGTAAATACTTTTATAGAAAAAATTGAAACTGCACAGGGCTATGCGATCACCAAAGAGGAGGCAGGGCGCATATTAGAGCATTATACCAAGTTGGATGAGAAAGGCTTGTATAATCCAAGAAAGTTACCATATAACGAATTGGCTAAAGTACAAAGTGCTTATACCTCTATAGGTTGGGGCGCAATGGACCACTCTGCAGATTATGTAGAATTGGCCATGTTTGGTCCGGGTAGTGAATTGTTAAAACCATTTGTTAAAAATTATGAGTTACACAATTTAATGCTAACCGCTGCGGAGGTAAAGGATTTTAAGGTTTAACCAGAAAATCTTTAGTTAACAGTTCTATAAAAGCATCACAATTGTGGTGCTTTTTTTGTGAGGCATTAAACCAACAGCATCATTTCATCGTCTATAAATAAACAAACACTTACACTATTAAACTTTAAAAGCATGAAACAACTTATTATACTATTTGCAGGAGTTATTCTACTAGGTACAACGGCCTGCCGTAAAGTGACAGAAAACTATTATACCACTCCTAATAAAACAATTTATGACGTCATCGAGGCAAACGAATGGAGAACCGATGATGGCGGCAAAACCTATTATTTTTCTATTCCAATGCCGGAAATTAACCAGGTCGCATACGATTTAGATGGTACATTGGTTTACGGTAGTTTTGTTGATGGTGAAGATGAGCCTATTCCGAGTGTATATGGTGGTTATACATATACTTATGTGGTTAAAGTCGGTCAGATCATTGTGAAGGTACAAAGTACAGACCTTACAGTAATTCCCGTACCTCCAATGTTGCCTGTTAAAATAGTGCTGATTGCTTCAGAGGAATAGAATAAAATCAACATTATTAAAATCCGGTTTGGCAATTGCAAACCGGATTTTTTGTTTTTTAGTGTTTGTAAGGCTAACATAATAGCTAATCCATTACTTTTTAATCCAGTCCATTTTTATTATTATTGTGAAGATAATTCCAGAGTGAACTCCTCTGAATTGATCTTATGCATAAAAGAAATTTTCTCACATTTATAATTCTTCTGGTTGTTAATTCTGTATTTGGTCAGCTTTCTTTTGATCATTTATCCATCACCAGCGGTTTGTCGCAAAGTACAGTACTCTCTATTTATAAAGATAGTCGGGGATATATGTGGTTTGGGACAAGAGACGGCCTTAACCGTTATGATGGTAGAAAAGTAAAAGTATATAAAACGGATGAAAATGATCCGGCAAGCATTAGCGGTAACGATTATATTTATGCTATTCATGAAGACAAGGAGAAAAATTTATGGATAGGAACACAAAATGGATTGAATCGCTACATCCCGGAATCAGACTCCTTTGAACGAATTCCCTTCTCTCCAAGCAATAAAAGCAGTATCAGTGACCTCATTGTGCTCACGATTTCTGCGGGAAATAATGGGCGGTTATGGTTTGGGACAAATAATGGACTCAGCTTACTTAAAAACTCCTCCTCCAGAGATTTCCAAAAATTTTATAGTAAAGATGGTTTAGCCGGGGATGCCGTGTATGCAGTTCTGGAAGACAGCAAAGGAAACGTATGGGTTGGGACTACAACCGGCCTTACCATGATGCGTCCTAAAGGGGATCAATATATTTTCAAATCTTTTAACCACTCAGCAACAGATGCAGGCAGTATTAGTGCAAATTCTGTTAAAACCATAACAGAAGATCGTAGGGGAAATATCTGGATTGGGACAGAAACAGATGGCGTAAATTTGTTTATACCCCAAACCCAGTCTTTTCGTCGTTTTATATTTAACCCGCTGCAGGAAAATGGTTTAAGTAATAATAATATTAGAAAGATTATTATTGATAAAACAGGAGATTTATGGATAGCTACGATGAACGGGCTGAATATTATGGATGCCGAAACCGGTAAAATAAAAGTCTATAAGCATGATTCTGATAACAATAAAAGCTTAAGTGATAATTCTATCAAAGATATTTACCAGGACAACCATGGTTCTGTATGGGTAGGGACAATGTTTGGCGGTGTAAATGTAACCCATTTGAACACGATTCCTTTTGCAGTAGAAAAACATAGTAAATACCGAAACAGTATAAGCAGCGATATCATTAGTGTAATTACTGCTGATAACCAGGGCAACCTTTGGATTGGCACCGAAGGACAGGGCTTAAACTACTATAATGTTAAAAACAAAACATATAAGCATTTTATTAATGATCCTTTAGATGCCCATAGTTTAAGTTCCAACACCGTAAAGTCTGTTTTTAAGGATAGGAAAGGGCAGATGTGGATAGGGCTCTTCCAGGGAGGACTGGAACAGTTTATACCTTCAACGGGTAAGTTTAAACATTACCGTCCTGATCCTAAAAACCCGAATGCGATTAGTTACGGCTATGTCAGCAGCATTACGGAAGATAAAAATGGATTTTTATGGGTAGGCACTTCTTATAAAGGTTTAAATCAATTTGATCCGGAAAAGCGAATATTTAAGGTTTACAATGACCAGCCCTCATCAACATTAAAATTAAGCAGCAGTTACATAAGGGTGGTCTATTCTGATTCGAAAAATAATTTATGGGTAGGTACTGCTAATGGATTGAACCTTATTGGACCCGACAGGAAGCAGGTAAGATATTTTTTTAAGAAAAAGGATTCGAAAACAAATCTACAGTCTAACCATATCAATAGCATAAAAGAAGACAGTAAAGGGAATATCTGGATAGGTTCTTACCATGGGGGCTTAAGCTTATACCAGCCAAAAGCAAGTTCTTTTGTGACCTACAATACTACGCATGGAATTGCCAGTGATAATATTATTGACATACTGGAAGACAAGGAAGGTTATTTATGGATAAGTACCGACAGGGGGCTTTCTAAATTTGATGTGAAGAAGAAAGTATTTAAAAATTACACCACCAGAGATGGCTTACCAGCAAATGAGTTTAATTATCAGTCGGCTTATAAAGACAAAAACGGTAAATTATATTTTGGTAGTTATAACGGATTGGTATCTTTTACTCCGCAGGAAATTGAAGAAAATACAAATATTCCCAAAGTGGTTTTTTCTGATCTGAAGCTTTTTAATATACATGTGCCTATAAATGGCCCTGATGAGCTATTAACAAAGGATATCTCTCTGACCGAAGAAATCACTTTTAAAGCCAGCCAGAATATCTTTACCATAGAATTCCTGGCGCTTAACTATATCAAACCAGAGAGGAATAGATTTGCTTATAAACTGGAGGGGTTCGAAAAAGACTGGAATTATGTAAGTACACCATCTGCAACCTATACCAATTTACCTCCTGGGACTTATGATCTGTTGGTAAAAGCCAGTAATAATGATGGTTTATGGAATAACAATCCTGCTAAATTAGCCATCAGAATATTGCCTCCATTATGGAAAACCTGGTGGGCTTATTGGTTGTATTTTATCATCATTAGTACAACCTTGTATTTTGTAATTCGTTTCTTTAGAAGGCAGGCGAGGTTAGAAACAGAACTGTACTACGAACACCTGAATAACGAGAACCTGCAAGAGCTTTATCAAACAAAGCTGGATTTCTTTACCCGCATTTCGCATGAAATAAGAACACCATTAACACTTATCGCTGCACCGCTGGAAAACCTGATTCAATATACTGCCGGGAATAACATGGTGAACAAGCAATTATCACAAATAAAAAATAATACCGACCGTTTACTGCGCCTGATAAGCGAATTATTGGATTTTAGGAAAATAGAAAGCGGTAATATGAAGGTGATGGTTGCTGAGCAGAACCTGGTTTCTTTCTGTAAAGAAATATTTGAATCGTTTAAGGTTATAGCTTCCCAAAAAAATATAGAATACAATTTCAACTCAGAGAGAGGTGTTATCCCTGCCTATTTCGACAGTTCCCAATTGGAGAAAGTTTTTTACAATATACTTTCCAATGCCTTTAAATATACTGCAGATGGCGGAGAAATAAGCTTTCATATAAAAGACGAGGGAGACTACATCCATATTTCTATTACCGATAATGGAATAGGCATACCTGAGGAAGACCAGGAAAAGATATTTACAAATTTTTATCAGGTTAACTCTTCTTCTGCTAAAAAGGAGGGTTGGGGTATAGGCCTTGCTCTGGCAAAAAACATTATAGAGCAGCATTATGGTGATATCAGCATCAGCAGTACTCTACATGGAAAGGATACCGCAGGCAGTACATCCTTTAATGTTACGCTTAACAAAGGAAAATCTTTCTTTAATGAAGAGCAGGTGGTTGAAGGACCAAAGGTTAACGAAGCACTAAAGGTTAACATTTTACCGGAAGAGGTAGAAGAAACTATAAAGGAAGAAGAAACAATTTCTAAGGAATATGTGATCCTCATCGTTGAGGATAACGAGGAGTTAAGGGCTTTTATCAGAGAATCTTTAGCAAAACGCTATGATATTCTGGAAAGTGATAATGGAGTAGGCGGATGGGAAATTGCAAAAGAGCAAATCCCTGATATTATTATCAGTGATGTAACCATGCCGGGCATGGACGGAATGGAGCTCTGTGCAAAGCTGAAAAACGATGAAAGCACCAGTCATATCCCAGTAATTATGCTTACCGCATTAGCTGCCAGTATGCACCAGATAAGCGGTTTGGAAGCCGGGGCAGATATTTATCTTACCAAGCCTTTTAGTATCCAGGTATTGGAACTGAGCGTGAAGAACGTGATTGCCTCTCGCGAAGCACTTAAAGAAAAATTCAGCAAACAAGTGATGCTGATGCCAAGGAGGGTAGAAATACAATCTCCGGATGAAAAATTCCTGAATAAATTGATGCAACTGGTAGCGGATCATATGGAAGATCCTGATTTTAATGTAACAGCATTAGTAACATATATAGGAATGAGCCAAACAGTGCTTTATAAAAAAATAAAAGCATTAACAGATATGTCTATTACAGACTTTATCAAATCACAAAGATTAAAAAGAGCAGCACAATTACTCCAGGAAAATAAAATGAATATTTCAGAAGTAGCTTATTCTGTAGGTTTTAATGATAGGAAATATTTCAGCAAAGAGTTTAAAAAGCAATTTGGTAAAGCACCAACAGAATATATTGGTAACGCTTAAGTTTTTTTCTAAACAAAAGAAGCTAACCTTTTCTATTAGCCTGGCATTGCGAGAAACCAGGTAATCTTTTAATTAGGTAGCATATCTGGCATGTAGGATACTTCAATAAGTTCTCCCGTTGCCGAACTGACAAGTAATGACAATACAAAACCTTCTAACATTGCTTGCCCTGGGACGGACAGCCAATGACGAGGGAAGAACCTTTTTCCTGGCTAAGAATAAATTACACCCCTATTTTAACCGATTTTTCTCCATAAAAGCCACTATTTAAATGAATCTTTGAATTAGTAAACTGCTATAAATACATAGTAACCGGTAACCAATACCTAATTAGTTTAAAAGAATTAAATCAAAGAGAAGAGTCGATATTAATATAGCCCGTTTATGAAGATGAAATTATGGTGTTGTTTATGCCTGCTTGCTTTTGGTTTAAAAGCTTATAGCCAGATGCAACACGATATTTGTGAAACAACCATGCCGCAAAACTGGAAGACACAGAGTGGAAAGCTGGCCATTAGTAAAGACCATTTTAAACTGGGAAAACAATCGGTAAAATGGAGTTGGAGTGCTGGCAAAAATAGTGCATTAACCATCAGGGAGGATTCTTTTAAAACAGTGGCCAATGATCCGCGGAGTACTTTTGTTTTTTGGATTTACAATGAGCAACCGCTTAAAGACAAGCTAAAGTTTGTTTTCTCTGCAAAAGAAACAGAAGCCAGCAGTTTCGAGTTTGATCTCGATTTTTCTGGATGGCGTACGGCATGGGTGATGTACCATAGGGATATGAGCGGAAAGCCTGTAAATGGGATGAATGCTTTAAATATCATAGCTCCGGCATCGGCTAAAAAGGGAACATTATACTTCGACCAGGTAATGTACAATGTCAACATCAATCCAAGGTCTCCCATGAGAGATTTCCAGGTGCCATTTGTAAATCTGGAAGGAGACAGAGCCGCAAACGCCCATTGGAATTCTTTATACCAGTTCGCAAATAATAAAGGTTATCTGCCTATGGTAAACAGCATGACGGCTGCACATGAAAAAGATATAGAACAAATTAACCAACGTTTTAAAAGTATTATTCTTCCAAAGAATGTTATCAGCAAAGCTTTGGCTGTAGCCGATATTAAAAATGAACTTGCCTTTTGGGAGATCAGGAGAACTAAGACAGCGATCATCGGCAGAACTATTTTCTCTACAAATGACATTGAGCTTGTTGATCTTTCTCTTCTCAATACCGCTAAGAAGGATAACGAAACTACCAACATAAAAAGGTATACACAATTGATGTGGGAAGTAGCGGTAGCTCATCAAAACACAAAGGCAGCGGCAGACAGGATATTTCTCGAAAATACATTTATAGATCTGTTAGATCACCTTCATAACCAGGGCTGGGCATATGGCAGCGGAATGGGGGCTTTGCACCATTTAGGTTACAATATGCAGGGCTTTTATCATGCCGCTTTTTTAATGAAAGAGGTGATTATAAAACATCATAAACTAGAGCGCACCTTTAATAGTATGAGCTGGTTTAGCGGACTTGGCCGTACCCTGGCGCATCCAGAGAATTTGCCTGTTTCCAATATTGATGTATTCAATACCTTATTAAGCGGCATGCTCAGCAGTGTGTTGATCTTAGATAATGGTACACAGAAACAATACCATTTGGCTCATTTCTCTAAATGGATGACGCAGAACATTAAACCCAATTTAGAAATAACAGGCGCTTTTAAACCTGATGGTGCAGTTTTTCATCATGGTACTTTATACCCTGCCTATGGCGTGGGTGGTTACAATGGTTTGGCGCCTATTATTTATGCTTTAAGTAAAACTGCTTACCAGGTAGATGAAGATGCGCATGCCAATTTCAGGTACAATATGCTGATGATGCATTATTATACCAACCCTACACGCTGGCCAATAAGTATCGCGGGCAGGCACCCTACCGGGACATGGCGCATACCCGATTTGCCTTACGCTTACCTGGCTTTGGCAGGTTCACCCGATCAGAAAGAAGCTATAGATAAAGAAATGGCTGCAGTTTATTTATTGATCACCAAACAAAAAAACAATGCCTTTGCCCACCTCTTTAAAGAGAACGGCATTGCTGAGGCCAAATCTCCGCAAGGACATTGGAATTTAAACTTTGGTTTGCTGGCCATTCATCGCAGGGCCAACTGGCTGCTTACCGTTAAAGGCCATAACCGCTATTTTGTAAGTAACGAATCGTATCCTAATGCCAATGTTTATGGTCGTTATATTAATTACGGTCATTTAGAACTGGCTTACCCGGAAGACGGAGCAATTCCTGGTCACTTTGAAGATAATGGCTGGGACTGGAACCGTTTCCCCGGAACAACTACTTTACATGTGCCATTAGAAAAGCTAAAAGCTGATATTAAAAATGTGGATGATTACAGCGGAATAGAAGAAATGCTGTTGAGTGATCAGCTTTTTGCAGGTGGAACATCCTTACATCAAAACGGGGTGTTTGCAATGAAACTTCGCGGACACGATAAATATAAAATGGGAAGTTTTAAAGCCATTAAATCATGGTTTATGTTTGATGATGTAATAATTGCCTTAGGCTCCAACATCAGCAATGATATTAAAGACCATCCTACAGAAACTACTGTTTTCCAGAATTACTTAAACAATAAAAATGCCGACTTTTGGATAGGCCCTCGGGTTAACAATAGCTTTCCTTACCAATTCAGGAATTCATTGAAAACAGCCTGGAATATAGTAGATAACCGGAGCATTGGCTATTATATTCCTAAAGGCCAAACGGTGGTTTTTGGTAAGGCCAGGCAGACCTCAAAAGATCAGAAAGATTTAAAAGAAACCATGGGCGATTTTGCTACCTTGATCTTTGATCATGGCAAAGCACCAAAGGACCAAACATACCATTATGCAATGAAGATTGCTGCTGATGCGGGAAAGATGGGGATCTTTACCCAACAGATGGATGGCAAAACTCCTGTGTACAGGGTGTTGCAACAAGATAGCACAATGCATAGTGTTAAATACCTGCCGTTAAATACTACAGGATTAGCTATTTTTAGCAGTAAGCAAAATTTAGCCGATAAGTACATCCTTAACAACAGTAAACCTTGCTTATTGATGTACAGGGAAGGATCAAATGCTTTTGAACTTTCTGTTACCGACCCTGATTTAGGCTTTTACCATGGGGAAGACGAAACGCCACTAAACCCTGATGGTACCAGAAAAGAGGTGAGTATTTATTCGAGGAATTGGTTTAAAACACCAGCCAGGCCTTCACAAATCAGTTTAGAAGTTAAAGGAAACTGGGTAAAAGAATCTGACGATGATAATTACCAGCTGATGAAATTAAGTAACGGAAATACTTTAATAAAAGTAATTTGTAAGAACGGATTAGCTACCAAAATAGCATTAAAGAAATAATAAAATGGTAATGAAAGTTTTAAATAAGATTGGTTTAGGTGCATTATTCTGTTTAGGGATAAGCCTACCCGCAACTGCGCAAACAGCCAAACCTAACGTCATTGTTATTGTAAGTGATGATGCCGGTTATGCCGATTTTGGTGCTTACGGAGGCAAAGAGATCCCTACACCCAACATAGACCAGCTTGCCAAAAACGGAACCTTATTTACCGATGCTTACGTTACCGCTTCGGTTTGTGCACCTTCGAGGTCAGCAATTCTCACAGGCATGTACCAGCAACGTTTTGGTTTCGAACATAATATTTCTAAAACCATGACCGGTAATTATACCGAGGAAGATGCCGGGATGGACCCTAAAATAAAAACCATTGGCGACCAGATGCAGGCCAACGGTTATAAAACCATTGCTATTGGCAAGTGGCACCAGGGCAATTATGCAAAGCATTTTCCCACTAAAAGAGGTTTCGATGAGTTTTACGGCTTTGTAACTGGGCATAGAAGCTTTTTCGGCTACAAAGATGGTGTGGCACCATCCAAACTTATGGCTTTGTATGATAACGATAAAATAGTTCCGGAAAAAGAGATCGGTTATCTAACAGACATGTTTACCAACAAGGCAAAGTCTTTTGTTACCGCGAATAAAGATCGTCCGTTTTTTATGTACCTGGCTTATAATGCAGTGCATGTGCCCATGAATGCCAAAAAGGATTTGATGGATCAGTTTGCACATATTAAAGACCCGGGAAGAAGGGCTTATGCTGCCATGATGAAATCTTTAGATGATGGTGTTGGCGAACTTGTGGCTACATTAAAAGCCCAAAACTTGTATGATCATACCCTCATTATTTTTATTAACGATAATGGTGCCGCTACCGGTAACTCGTCTGATAATGGCAGGTTAAGAGGTTTAAAGGGATCTAAATGGGAGGGCGGTATAAGAGTAGCTTATATTATGCAATGGCCGGATAAAATACCTGCAAATAAAACGTATTCTAATATGGTTTCTACGCTGGATATTACTGCTACAGCCATTGCTGCGGCAAAAGGGAAAGCCATTACCGGGCAGCAACTGGATGGCAAAAACTTGCTTCCATACCTAACGAACAGCTTAAAAGGCAAGCCCCATAAAGATTTATTTTGGAGAAGAGGAATTGCTGCCGCGGTAAGAAGTGGAAATTGGAAATTAATCAGGAGCGGAGCCGAGAACCCGGTTTTATTGTTCGATTTAGATAAAGACATTTCTGAAACCAATAACCTGGCCGCTGTGCATCCTGCCAAAGTAAAAGCTTTATTGAAAAAATTAGAAAACTGGGAAAAAACCGTTCAAAGCCCTCGCTGGATAAGTGGTTATGGAGATTACAACCAGATCATGAAACACCGTATAGAAGTACAGGGGCGTGAAATGGAATTAAAGTATCCGTAACTTTTCGGTATTGAGTGGATAGAATTTCGAAAATTTTGATACGAGCGTAACTATCACCAGAAATCAGCAAAAGTTAAACGAAGTTATAAAAACCAATAAATGATATGATATTAAAGACGAAACAAATTGTATGCATAGCGCTATTGTTTTCTATGATGTTGCCCAATATGGCATTTGCCAAGGCGCCATCTGTTTACGAAGTAATTATGGACAGGATTAGGGAAGATCTTTCTAAATCTGTTTTACTCACTAACAAAGGGGCTAATAAGGCTTTCGAAACTTTACAAAAAGACGGTAGCTGGAAAGAAGTAAATTACGCAGACCAGTCGATTACAAACTGGTCTCCTAACGATCACCTGGCTAACCAGCAAGCTTTAATACTTTCTTATATTACCGAAGGAAGCATTTTTTACCAGAATGCCCTAGTTTACGATGGCATTGTGAACACTTTTAAATACTGGATAAACAAAGACCCAAAAAGCAGCAACTGGTGGCATAACGAAATTGGAGCCCCACAGCTGATTGGCGAATCGCTGATACTGATACGTTTTGGTAAAACTAAATTGCCTGCAGACATAGAACAATCCTTAATTAAAATGATGGAGAAAGGCGATCCTTATACAAGAACAGGAGCCAATAAAACCGATATTGCCCTGCATTTCTTTTACAGGTCTTTACTTACACAGGATAAGCCCTTAATCGAAGCTTCGGTACAGCAATTATTCGAACCTGTTAAAATGGTATATGGCGAAGAAGGTTTGCAGTTTGATAATGCTTACCTGCAACATGGCCCGCAATTACAAATCTCCAGCTATGGTGCAGTATTTATTACAGGAATCGTGAAGCTGGCAAAATACGTTAAGGATACTCCTTATGCGCTTAGCGCCGATAAACTCCAGCTGTTCTCTAATTATTACCGCAACAGCTATTTAAAAACCATTAGAGGACAGTATATAGATTTTAATGTAGAAGGCCGGGGCATTAGCAGGAAAAATATCCTGGATAAGAAGAGTGATAAATGGCGTATTATTACTGCTAAATCTATAGATCCTGCAAATGCAAGAGATTGGGATGCAGCCATGGCCCGGGTAGAGGGCTCGCAGTCGCCAAACTACCAGGTAAAACCTTCGCATACACATTACTGGAGTGCCGATTATACCACGCATATTCGCCCGGCTTATTCTTTTAACGTACGTATAGCCAGTACACGTACCAAGCGCAGCGAAGCCGGGAACCAGGAAAACCTGTTCGGCAAATACCTTTCAGACGGTGCCACCAATATACAGGTAGAGGGTCCCGAGTATTTTAATATTATGCCCATTTGGGAGTGGGATAAAATACCGGGAGTTACCAGTCGCGACAATGCTAAAGAGAGGGAAATGACCAAGTTTTGGGGCGAAGAAGGTAGCAATGAATTTGCAGGTGGTGTTTCTGACCAGCTTTACGGTGCCACTGCTTATGACTTAAATTACGATAGCGTTTCCGCAAAAAAAGCATGGTTCTTTTTCGATAAAGAGATTGTTTCTTTAGGTGCGGGCATCAACAGCGAAAGTCCGGAGAACATTACCACCACAGTTAACCAAAGTTGGCTGAAGGGTAAGGTAGAAGGTACAATGGGAAATATAGAACAGGATGTAGTTAAAGCTCCTCTTTTTAATGATGATAAAGCTTCGTGGCTTTTACACAATGGCGTAGGTTATTATTTCCCTGCCGGCGGCAATGTTCACATCAGTACAACC
Organism: Pelobium sp.; assembly: GCA_045629485.1. Taxonomy (GTDB): domain Bacteria; phylum Bacteroidota; class Bacteroidia; order Sphingobacteriales; family Sphingobacteriaceae; genus Pseudopedobacter. The sequence goes on from JAZQRF010000361.1 coordinate 11,956, forward strand.
AAGCAGGAAGGCAATTGGTACCAGATTAATAATTCTTTCGATAAAGATCCGGTATCGGGCAATGTATTTAAAATGTGGTTTAACCACGGTGTAAAACCTGTAAATGCAGCTTATTCTTATATTGTATTGCCTGCTGCTACTAAAAAAGAGATTTCAGGTTTTAAACCTGCAGTAATCAATATTGCAGCAAACACCCCTCAATTACAGGCGGTTTACCATAACAATTTAAACATGGTGCAGGCTGTATTTTACCAGGCCGGTGTTTTAAACCTCCCTTCGCTATCTGTATCGGTAGATAAGCCTTGCATTTTGATGGTTAGGGATGCAGGTACGGCTAAAATGACGATATCGGTTGCTGATCCTTTGCATAAAGAAAGTGCTGTTAAAGTAAGTTTGAAACAGCTTGGTTCTGGTAAAGTTAAGGAAGTGGTGTTGAACTTGCCCCAGAAGGAAATGGCGGGGAGTACTGTTAGTGGTGTTGTAGTGTTTTAGATTTTTTATAGCAGTGTCCTTTTATGGGCACTGCCTTAAAATTTTTTAAGTATTTAAAAATACCATCATCATCACTCCCAATCCTTTAAACAAAAAAGAGAGACACCTTACCACAGGAAATCCCTCTTAAGGGGAATAACATTACCATACTCCCCTAATTACAAAACAAATGTATTAAGAATAACAGAATAGACCTCCTGTCACTGGAGCCAATAGCTGCAACCCTACAATATACCTCCACACCCCTGGGTAAATTAGTAAAAGTATACTCCCTGCTACTGCTCCCTCTTGATATCCATTTGCTATGTTCTGTTACCGGGCCCATTGTTCGAGATGTTATAATTAACATATCCCCACTCATTAGAGTAAACTTTGCATCCCTACAATATTTTCCTTTCCGTAATCTGTTAACCTTTCTGCATTCGCTATTATTCTTTCATTAAGGGGTCGGCCATTCTATCATTTGTTTGATTTTTAAAGGTAATCTAAACCAATCTTTCCCTAAATTCACCCGGCGTTACACCCAATAATTTCTTTACATACCTGGTAAAGAACGAATGGCTGGAAAAATCCATTTTGTCAGCGATTTCTGAAATATTAAGGTGGCCGTTTTCTAGCAGCAGAATGATACGTTCTTTAGCATGACGCTGTATCCATGCCGATGCGGTTATGCCCGAATGGATTTTGCAAAGATGGTTTAGGTATTTAGGCGTGATGTTGAGAGCATTGCTATAATACTGCACTTCCCGGTGGGTGAGGCACTGCTGCCCTAACAGGTTGATGAATTGTTGATAAAGTGTTCCGGTTTGGAGACTGTGGCGGCGCTGTTCGTATTCGTTGGCAAACGTATGCCACATTTCCAAAATAAACAGCCGCATTTGCAGATTCAGCGCTTCCTCGTAAAAGCGGTGCCCGGTTTCTTCAAAACGCTGGCTGAGCCATTTAAAATTATTAAGAATTCTATCCTTTTCCTCTTGCGTGGTAATATCTTTTACCGGAAAAACCCGAGAATGCAATTGCGCATTGATGCTCCAACCCTGGGCGGGAATGTTATCATTTAAAAAATCTTTTTCTACCAACAGAACGCTGGCTTTAAATCTATTGCTGCTCTCCAATTGAGATAAAAGGCTTTCGGCAAACCAAAACAAAAAATGCCCAGCTTTGCAAATCATCGGCTCTTTGTTAAATACAAATTGCATATTGCCGCGATGGCATACAGATGTGTATGGTACTGCTTTAAAGAAGCCTCGGTTAAAGCTTTCAAATCATTTAATTCCAGTAAAATAACTCTTGGTAACTGGTAATGCTTCATCTGCCTTTATTAATAATGTAAAATAAGAAATATTTGACATTATTGGCGTGTTTAGTGTTACAAATCAGAACGGTTTTGGATAGGAATTTGTGCTTTTAATTTAGTTATGAGCAAAAAGGAAAATAACATATTCACCGATTTAGCCAACGGTGAAACCGTTACCAATAGCCATCAGCAAATTGCGGAACTGCGTACCTCTTCCTATGCTACCATTAGGCTACTGCAAAAACTCAACAGTAGCCATAATCCTTTAGAAATTGTACAAATCCTCAACGAAATTACAGGGAAAAAAATCGATGAAACGGTGGCTGTTTTTCCGCCGCTGTACATTAATAATGGCATAAACCTAAGCATTGGTAAAAACGTATTCATCAATTTCGACTGCACTTTTCTGGCATTAGGCGGCATCATTATCGAAGAGAATGTACTTATTGGCCCTAAAGTTAATTTGCTTACCGAAAGCCATCCGCTGGATCCACAACAACGAGACAGTCTTGTCCCGGGTAAAATTCACATAAAAAAAAATGCATGGATTGGCGCAAATGCCACCCTGCTTCCCGGCGTTACCATTGGCGAAAATGCAGTAGTGGCTGCAGGTGCCATAGTTTCAAAAGATGTGCCCGACAATGTATTGGTGGCCGGAATACCGGCAAAAATCAAAAAGTTAGTTATTTAGATAATTTATCATAAAAATAGTACCCATCACTTTCGTCATTATGATTGGTTAAAGATATTAAAGATGCCTGTGACACGGCAGTGAACAAAGAGCAAGATACCAATAACGTAGTGGATGCATCTGCCTTTTAAATATCAATAAATGAAAAATCTATTGCTGATGGCCCTTTTATCTTTATTCTTTCCTACTTGCCTGGCAAGTGGTGGCAACCAGGGTAATACCAAGATTCAAACAGTTAATCATACGCCTATGAACAACGAAAAAATCAATATCAAAATCGGTTCACAAACCTTTTCCTCAACGCTTTTTAATAACAATTCGGCAAAAGTCTTCAAAGCCATGTTGCCATTAAACATCAATATGACAGAACTGAACGGCAATGAGAAATATTACGATTTTATAAACAGTTTACCCGCGAATGCATCCAATCCCGGTACCGTCCATAATGGCGATTTAATGTTGTATGGTTCTAAAACTTTGGTGCTGTTTTATAAAAGTTTTTCAACTTCTTACAGCTACACCAAACTGGGGAAAGTAGATGACGTGACGGATTTAGCAGCTGCCTTAGGTGGTAAAAATGTAACGGTGAAATTTGAGTTGCTGTGAGGAATTGGTGAGATAAACAATCATCCATGCGTAACAACAACCCAGCAAGAATATGAATTATTGAAAAGAAGTTTTTATTAAGAACAGAAATATTAAAAATTAAAACAATGGAAAATACAATCAAAAATAAAGTAGTCATCATTACAGGGGCTAGCAGTGGAATGGGAGAAACAGCGGCAAAACATTTGGCAACACTGGGCGCTATTGTGGTGCTTGGCGCAAGAAGGGCAGACAGAATTGAAAAACTGGCTGCTGAAATTGAGGAAGCTGGTGGAAAGGCTTTGGCATTGAAGGTTGATGTGACCAACCGTGAGCAGGTAAAAAATTTAGCTGCAGAAACGGTGAAACAATTTGGGAAAATTGATGTGATTTTAAACAACGCCGGCGTGATGCCGCTTTCGCCGATAGACAGGCTGAATGTAGAAGAATGGGATATGATGATTGATGTGAATATCAAAGGCGTACTCAACGGTATTGCGGCAGTTTTACCGTATATGAAAGAGCAAAAGTTTGGACAAATCATCAATACATCTTCGGTTGCAGGCCATAAAATATTTGGAGGATCGGCAGTATACTCGGCTACAAAATTTGCAGTACGGGCTTTAACGGAAGGTTTACGAATGGATGTTAAACCTTATAATATCCGTACGATGATTGTTTGCCCCGGTGCAGTAAAAACAGAACTGCTGGAACATATTTCCGAGGCAGATATTCAGAAGGCTAATAAAGATTATGTGGGCGAAGTAGGCATCAGTCCCGACAGTTTTGCCCGCATAGTGGCTTTTGCCATCAGTCAGCCAGAAGATGTAGACATCAATGAAGTGATTTTTCGTCCTACAGCGCAGGAGCTTTAACGGCTATTGAACATTTTAAAATTAGAAAAAATGGAAACCGACATTCCAAAAATAAGCGATTTCCCAACGGGAGAAGAAAATGACGTTTACGCTCAGTATTTCACTGGGAAATCCTGGTTGGCACCTTTAACAAAAGATAAAGATTTGAATGTGCCATTGGCAAATGTAACTTTTGAGCCCGGGTGTAGAAACAACTGGCACAGCCACACCGGCGGACAGTTGTTGATTATAGTTGGCGGCGAAGGTTTGTACCAGGAACGGGGCCAACCGGCGAGACATCTAAAAACCGGAGATGTGGTGGAAATTAAACCCAACGTAGAACACTGGCATGGTGCCACTGCAACAAACTGGTTTTCGCACCTGGCTACCAATGGCAATCCGGTAACAAATAAGAACCAATGGCTGGAAGCCGTAACCGATGAGGATTACGAGATTGCAAATCATCAAATCAGGCAATAATGAAATTTTTAAAATGCAGATGTGCAATGCTGATAATAGCATTATCCTTAATTACCACCACAATGAATGCAGAAGAAAATCGATGCTGAATGCGCAGGAAAAAAGCCTTGCCGGAATTTCGGTTACCACTGCCACAGGCAAAATGGAGCTGTTAAAAACACAATTGAACGAAGGACTAAACCATGGTCTTACCATCAACAAAATTAAAGAGGCCATCACGCAGTTGTATGCCTACTGCGGGTTCCCGAGAAGCTTGAACGCCATCAATGTTTTTGCAGAATTATTGAAAGAACGCCAGGCGAAAGGAATAAAAGACGTAGAAGGTAAGGTCATTGCACAAAATACCCATCCAGACAAATATGAGCAAGGTCGCAAAACCTTGGAAGAGCTTACAAAAATGCCGCAAGCCAGGCCAGCACCGGGTTTCGGAGAATTCGTCCCACGTATTGATGCCTTTTTGAAAGAACACCTTTTTGCCGATATTTTTGCCAGTGATGTTTTGAGTTACCGCGAAAGAGAATTGGTAACTATAGCCGCGTTGGCATCAATGGAAGGCGTGGAAAGCCAGTTGAAATCGCACCTGGCGATGGGTAAAAACTCAGGAATTACCGATGCAAACTTATTGGATTTAAGCGCTGTGATTAATCCAATGATTGGTACTACACAGGCTAATATTTTACGTACCAACATTGGCGAACCTATTATTCCTGTACTGAAACCGGATATGATGTGCGTATTTCCGAGATAGAAATTGTACCCGAATATTTGGAAACCTATAAAGAAATATTGAAAGTAGAATCCTCTGCATCTGTAGAAGCAGAGCCTGGTGTGATAGCTATTTTTCCAATGTGGAAACTGGAAGATTCTACGCAGGTAAGGATTGTA
>JAZQRF010000362.1:0-9684 GCA_045629485.1 Pelobium sp.
AAATTTTTTAGTGGCAGGCTGTATAGACAGCATTGTACGTTTAGGCATGGGGCGTTTATTAAGGATTTGAGTTCTGTGGAACCGGATTTGTCAAGGGTAATGATTTTGGATAATAGTCCGTTGAGTTATATGTTTCATCAGGGTATGTTTTCCTTCCCCTTTCCTGTTCGCTCTGCTTGGTGATTTTGGAAATGGGAGAAATGGGCTAATTGGAAATAGACAACGCGATACCTATAGAGGGATGGATCAACGATCCGACGGATAATGATTTGATGCATTTGGTGCCGTTGTTGGAGGGGTTGCAGCATGTTACGGATGGGAGGGCGTTGCTGGCGCTGAGGGGTGGGGAGGATGGGAGGCATATGGTAGCGTAGCGCTTAGGTAATATATACAATCTTCACCAAGAAATCCGCGGGTTAAATCACCAATATCTATTGAAGGAAAATTATAGTTAATGAAGTCGTGCAGCTGCCACGAATAAGCCTCTACAACCAAGAGACGGCCTATTGTCACCCATACTTAGGCGGCGCTGCTGACCAACCCATCGTCCTCCGCCTCAACATCACGATATTGGGGTAGTATAAGTTTAGAGTGTGGAGCTTCATTAATGCTAGCCTTTATTCGTAAAGTCATGCAATCTATCTAAAGATAGGTCCAAATGCCTCTTTCCTTCACCGTTCAACCCTCAGTTTAGCGAGATGGAAGAGAAAGCATAACACCACCATCAATCGTGATAACCTCTCCATTAACATAAGTATTCTTAGCCAAGAACATAATCCCCATCGCCATCTCCTCATCCGTCCCCGGACGACCCATTGGAACATGTCCCTTCTCCTTAATCTTGCTATCTGGAACCTTGCTCTTATTCTGCTCATCCGACTCTCCATGGGTCGTCATCTCAGATGGGAAGTACCCCGGTGCTATAGAGTTCACACGGACACCGACATCCTTAAGTCGGATTCGTAGCCATGTCGTTCTGTGAGCCAAGGAGTTGGTAAGACCCATTGTCTTCCTAAGACCGCTTGGCCTCCGACTTCATTATTTGCTCCATTACATGAAACATTTTTCTGAGTCCCTGCTGTAGCTGCAAGAGTAGTTGGCTGTGTTATTACAAAATTGCGAACCGCCAATATCTGATTTCCCTTTGATATTTCACATTTATAAGCGCCGGCACTCAAACCAGTAATAGTTTTGGTGGTTATTCCGTTAAAATTCCAGCTGAAAAGATATCCACTAGCGTTGCCTACAGTTACTACTGCGGCAGAGCCGTTAGAATTACCAAAACATGTAACATTATTTTGAACGATACCTGCCTTAATTGGAGAACTAACAACTGATGCATTTCCAATACCTACCGAATTTTCAGCTTTAACACTAAAAGTATAATCGGTTCCGTTTACTAATCCTGTAACGGTAATTGGAGAAGATACCCCCGTAGCAATAATATTTCCAGGTGTCGTTTCCACGTAATATTTGGTTACCACACTTCCTCCATTCACCGGCGGCTCGTTAAAAACAATGGTAGCTTCACCTGAACCTGCAATTACAGATTCCACTAAAGGCGCTCCGGGAACATTATAAAACTTTAGCGCAAATGTTTTTTCAACGTTACCACTAATTCCAGTCGACTTTATTCTAATAGAATAATCTGATTTTGTTAGTGTCTGCAAATTGTTTACGAATAACTGAGTTCCATTAATGCTGAATAAATTGTTATCTGTACTGCCGGTGCCGTTTACCAGAGCATAAGTGTATACTGTATTATCTCCTGATGCACCAGATAGATTTCCAACAACTAAAGACTGCTGGTTTCCATAAATATTTTTATTACTTAATACAATATCCATCGCCTGTTTAACCTTAAACTTAGCCAGAATATTTTTATTCCCATTCATTGTTACAGACAGTGGGTTTGCAGTTGATGTAACATCACCAGACCAACTCTCAAATACACTACCTGCTGCGGGTGTAGCCGTAAGGTTAACCGCTGCACCTGTACTGAAAAATGACTGATATCCGTTAGACTGCGTATTGATACCAAGTGGATTACTTGCTACCGTACCTGAAGAGCCCTGTTCATTCTGTACGCCGATGGTAAGAATGTTAGGATTAACACCACCCTGAACTGGTATTTTAAAATCAAGAGTGTTTCCATATTGGTAATTTCCACATACCACAGGCGATCCGCTGAACTGCATAATCATTCGTGCGTAAAGATCACCATTGTAAGCATCTGCAGGAATAGCAATATTTCCGGAAAAAGTATGATTGCCAGTAAAAGTATGATTTTGATCAAATACCAGTTCGGTAGGTTCGCTACCAGGAATACCATCACGGTTAAAATCAATCCATACTTTAATGAATTGCTGATAAGGTCCGTTGGTAACTGCCTTAACAGAAATAGGTATGGAAGTCCCCGCAGTAACTGTTGGTATTGTTACTCCTGTATAGTTATAATAACCCGGTCCTGAAAAATTAGTATTACCGTTAAATGTAATTCCGTTTAAAATGACAGAATTCACGTATTCGTAACCAAAAACTGTAGCAGTTGAACTGCATAATGGTGCGGAATTTACTACCAAGGTTGTAATCCCCGATGTACTCTCACACGCAGGTTGTGTTGACACAACACATCTGTACTTACTATTGTGCAAAGTTGCTGTTACATTTGCAATATTTAATACAGCCGAAGTAACACCTGAGTAGGGAGTTCCATTGGAAAGATCTGTAAAAGACGTACCACCGTTGGTACTAACCTGCCATTTATAGCTAAGGGTGGATCCTGTAGCACTAACCTGCATTGTTGTCGAGGCACCAACAGTTACTGTTACATTAGACGTAACAATATCAACCTGTGGCGGATCGCAAATCTGAGCTTGAATGCTTTGATTAAAGCTGAGCACTGTGAAAATTACAAGAGATAAAAATTTAATCATATGCATTATATTAGAATTTAATTTTAATTCATAGTTTTTAGCTATCCATAAACAGAGCAGCCAACAGATTTAAAAAACGCTACATTCACTCCTAAATAAAATTGAGTGAAATACCATTTTCTTAAAAATTTACGGTAAAATGCCATCAATTTAGTATAGCATTTTCATGCTACAAAAGTGATGATTTATGTATAATTATTCTTTATGGCAAAAGGTAGTTTAAGTGTAGTATGTTAAAATATTTACTACCCGCTTGGGTAGTAAAAACACAAAATGTTAATTATCAAATGCTTAATAAAATACTCATAAACCGTGATTTATTTTTAATCCTTTCTCAATAAAAAAAATGTTTTATTAATAATAATTCAAATAAATAGGTATTTTTGCTTAAAATAACATTTTATGAAAAAAATTATTACGCTTTTGCTGTTGTTTTCTACACTTTCCATCTTTGGAAGTACTATTTCTTTAAAAAAATTAAATCAGGAAATAGAACTTTCAAAAAATTTAGGTAATCACGAGGCATGTATTAAATTAGTATGTAATTTTTTAGCACAGCCAAATATAACTTCGGCAGAAAAATATGAAGCCTACGTATTAAAATCGGCTATATATAGAAGACTATATAAATACGAACATGCACTGCATTTTCTTGACCTGGCTCTTAAAGAAGGTATTAAAGGTGATAACAGGGCTACTGCAGAACAGGAAATAAAGGCTGAAAGGTCATTTATCTACTTCGATAAGCAGGCATTCGATACGTCGGAAAAACTTACAAGCGAATTGGAGGCAACAGGCTACAGAAACCTTGAGCCAAAATACCTTTTATTTCTTTATACTCAGAAAGGGTATTTTCTATTAAAGAGAAAAGAGTATGCTGCGTCAGAAGAAATTCTAAACAAGGCATTCAATTTAAGTAAAAGACATTTTCCTGAAGAGTTGCCTATTATATTCGGAAAACAAATAGAACTATATCATCAAACAGGAAATGTAGACAAAAGGGATTTAACCTACAAAGCCGGAATTCAGTCTGCAAGACAGGCACACAACATCAAATACGAATTCTATTTAGAGGAAGTAATGAAAAACGTATTCAGTAGCAGTAAAGACTATAAGAATGCCTTTTTTCACCAGCAAAAATGTGATTCGCTGTTTTCTCTTTACAACTCCAACATAAACAGCAGTAAAGTGGAGCTCTTGGAACAGCAGTTGAAAACACAGGAATATAGTTATAGCTCGCAAAAAAAGTACTATATGCTGCTAACTATTGCTGTATTTGCACTGCTTTTATTATTACTTCTTTTTATAACCTATAAACTTTATAAAAATACCAAGCTTAAGAACAAGTTTATAACAGAGGAAAATGAGAGAATACAGAAAGAGATAAAATACCACCTGCAAATTTCAGAACAAACACAATCTTCAAATAAAAACAAGCTAGATGGGTTTCATTTTACCGAACGCCAGCTGCAGATCATCGACTTACTAAAGAAAGGCAAAAGCAATAAGGAAATAGCAGCAGAGCTTTTTATTTCCGACAATACGGTTAAATACCATCTAAAAATTATTTATAACGTACTAAACATAAAACAGCGCAACGAACTTTTAATTATGTATGCTTCCTAGTACTGAAATCTCAGTTAGATTAAATGAATAGGTAAATTATTTATAGACATAAAGTGTAGTTTTAAATTTTTAGGCTACTTATTAAAACTGAAACCCAAGGAAGTACATTCCTCGGGTTTGTTAATAAAAATAAGTAATAAGACGTGATTATTGTGCTTTTCGATGTACATTAATCAATCGCTCCTTAAAATAAGGATCTACATGTTGTATATGCATTGCGTTTAGTGAGTGTTGCCAACTGATCTCACCTTTAACAGATAAACCACCATTATATCTTATTCATCCAATTACAGTCCGTTTGCTCTGTTATAAGTTGTAACGGTGTACAGGTTTCAAAACATTCGTTAATAAAAACGGACTTTTGTCATGATTGTATATGCTTTTCGCATTCAGTGAGTGTATGCAACCTCACCTTACGGGTGTACAGGCACCCTCTAAATATTATTTTACTATGTAGTAATAAGTTCAATACCTGCCTTTTCTGCTTTGTATTTAATTTTTGTTATTAGTTCGTAGTAACTCCAGTTACGCAGTAAGAACTGCTCCTCTTTTGCAATATCAATATTTTCCTGCATATCCAGCAACACAAGTGTTGCTGCCTGATTACTTACACAGAAATCAATAAGCCTTCTGCTGTACTCGTGCAGGCGGTTCGTTACATAATTACTTTCCATATTTTTGAATCTGTTCAAAGCCTTTAATTTTCTATCCCTGCCATTCCCGCCTCTGCAATAAGCTACCGCTTTTCTGGTTCGGGTATATGCAGCCTGAATCGCCAGCCGGCGGTGCAAAAACTCTTCTTTATTGCCAATCTGTAACCTGTTTTTTCCTATTTTAACAGAGATCGGATACTCAAGTGAAAGTGAAGCTTCTGCAACGACTTCGGGTTTCAGAGAGTGCTTTTCCATAGGAATCTCAAAAACCGGCAGCCAGAAAATTTTTCCGTTATCCATTTTAATCCTCGAAGTACAAAGTTTTACCTCACCAGACAGTACCTGCTGTAAAAGTAGGTATTTATCGGTAAAATCTTTACCCAGATAAACTCTGAAAGGAATTTTAAACAGAACAAATCCGAAGTACTTTTTCTCCTCGTTGTATTGCAGTTGCCTTACGCCTTCCTTTCCAAAAATAAATCCCTTATTTGTTTTAAAATTATCTATAGAACGGGTACCGTTCAAATATTCCTTATAGTTTTTTCTAAACTTTCCTATCAGCTCATGGTTAAGATATGCGAGCATATTGGTTGGAATCTCCTCTTTAAAACGGTCGCTTAGCATACGGTAGGTACAGTTTATGTGCGAGCGCTGCAGTATACCGTCAATGTCTTTCTTTTCATCGGTCAGTTTGTACTTTACTCCTTCAGACAGGTAAAAAAAATCTGTGATCATCAGCTGCACGTATAAATGGCTAACGATAAGGTTTGCTGCACGGCAGCATATATCCTGCCACTTGTACATTTTACTCCATACCTCTTTTCGTTGCTCTCCGGCTGGCAGATCAATTGTTATCTGCATTCTTCGGGTTAATGTCATTGTTGCTTTTTTCATAATAACCGTTTTTAGATTGATTACTTAGCTATCGCTGGGTGAATCTGTAGGCTGTCATAAAGTCCTTATGTATTTCTTTTGTAGGAAGGTTCAGTTCCTTTGCTATGGATTCAAAGGGCAGGTTCATTTCACATCGCATTCTTAATATTTTTAACTGTAGGTCGCTAAGTTCCTTATCTACATCTTCAGGTCTGATCTTGTTTTTTGTAGATTCAGCCCTACTTCCAACATTCACAATTTTCTTTATATCGTCAATTGCCCGTTGTACCTCGTTAACGGTTTCCATAGTACCTTTTCCCATAGCACGTGCAATAGCTTTATATCGAAAACCGTATTTCAAACACAGATTTAGAAGATGTCTTCTCTCCGGATTGATCAAAGGCAGGGTATTGTTCATAAGGTCGAAAAGCATTTGTTGTGATTCCTGATCCTTCAGATTTTGTAACTCATCCGCAGGATCATAACCTGTTACAGAGTTCTCATAATTTTCATAACTCTCAAACGAGCTCACGTTGGTCTTAAAAAACTTGTTCCGGGGTTTTGCATGGTGCGAATAACAACTTCTTTTCATTACCACCTTCAAAAAAAACAGTATATGCAAAGGATTTTCGATCTTTTCACGATAATCCCATAATTTTAAAAAAGTATCTTGTACCAAATTTTCCACCACAAAATCATCGTCAAGATACTGTCTGCCCACCCAAAAAATAAGTCTTTTGTATTGGGCATGAATCTTTTCTAAAGCAGCAGGGTCGCTGTTTTTTAATAATTCAAAATTTCTTTCTGGCATAATGGGGTGATTTTTAATTATACTTCTACTTCAATAAGACATTTAAGGATATTTTTGACTTTCGTAAAGTCAAAGCTTAAATGCTTCTCCACGTAGTCAAAAAAAAAGTCTCGGTTTATGTTTTTTTAGAGCTTCGGCACATAACGCTCCCGGGTTTAACTACTTGCAATCAACTAATCATTAATATTCTATCTCTATTATGGTTTGGAAGTCGTTATGTGCTTCGCTCTGACCTTAAGCAGCCACTGATTGTGTATTATGATTCGGTTTTGGCTCTAAGGTTTTATTTTAATACTGTTTTTTACTCTATTTTTTTGTTATCTTGAACGGTATGAAATGGAGTGAAAGATCTCTTTCGATTTACATTCTCCATAATTCGTAATTGAAACATTCGGTTTCTCTGTACTTTTTAAAGATAAAAAGTACCAAAAAATCTTTTCTTTTTTGTCTTAACTCATCATTAAAACGGTCGACTACGTTTTGTAAGCTAAATCATAAAAACGTCACTTCGTTCCCTTATGATTTTGCGCTTACTTCAACTTGTCAACGCTCGTTTTACTGATAATGGCGCTTTAATACTGCTAATTACTCTATTTCACTTTCAATCAAAACCCAGATATTGAACAAACTCGTATTTTAAAACCGACATTATTTTTTCAGCGAGTGTCAAATAGGCGAAATCAAAGATTCACGACTTCAAAAGCGTTAAATAATATCACGGTCGTAAATTTCCGTGAAAAGAAATGCTGTTTGAGCGCAGCGAAATCGCAGATTCATGAATACATTATCATTAAATAATAAAGAATGAATAGTTTATTTCTTTTAGGAAATGAGACTTAATTTGACCGTTGAAAAAATAAAGTCTTGATCTTTTGTAACTTTTACATCAAGGTAAAAGTTAAAGAAAATTGGCAAAACAGGATGATCTTAAATCTCTCATTTTTTTTTTCAATTATCAATTGACTATGCACTCTGTCATGCTGCACCTGATGCAGCATCGCATCCAATTTTCCGCAAAGTTTGTCATCTTGAAAAGACTGAATGAATCCTTTCGATTCTCATTCTCCATAATTCGTAATTGAAACATTCGGATTCTCTGTACTTTTTAAAGATAAAAAGTACCAAAAATCTTTCTTTTCTGTCTTTCCTCAGTTCAAAAACGGCTGAACTACTCCTCGTTCACTATCTGATCGAAAAGTATTCATACTTAGCTATTTTATAATAATGTATTCATGAACCTTAGGTTTCGCTCCGCTCCCCGATCTGCTTACGCTCCATGCAGTGTTTCGACGCTCGATCAAAACCTCATACCGCTTGATTTATAGTCCTATTCTCTTTCAAATCAAAAGCCCAATGCTGAACCATTCCCGATTTAAAAACGACATTATTTTTTCAGCGAGTGTCAAATAGGCGAAATCAAAGATTCACGACTTCAAAAGCGTTAAATAATATCACGGTCGTAAATTTCCGTAAAAAGAAATGCTGTTTGAGAACTTGTTCGAGTTTATTTCTTTTAGGAAATGAGACTTAATTTGACCGTTGAAAAAATAAAGTCTTGATCTTTTGTAACTTTTACATCAAGGTAAAAGTTAAAGAAAATTGGCAAAACAGGATGATCTTAAATCTCTCATTTTTTTTTCAATTATCAATTGACTATGCACTCTGTCGTGCTGCACCTGATGCAGCATCGCATCTAGTTTTCCGCACAGTTTGTCATCTTGAAAAAAGTGAAAGATCTCTTCCGATTCTCAAACTCCATTGTGCTTAATTGATTCCTTGCGGTTTTTTCTCTTCTTTGATGCACCAAAGAAGCAAAGTGCTTCTATTGCGGTGATCTTTTAATCGGTCGAAATTCACTTTTCAAGCTACCAGATCGAAACGTCGCTATGCTCCCCGATCTGCTCACGCTCCATGCAGTGTTTCGACGCTCGATTAAAGCCTCATACCGCTGAGTTTCTAGTCCTTTTTCAATTTCAAATCAAAAATCCAATGCTACTATTTACTACAATCCAAAACTGAGCATTCACAACGGAGTGAGCGTCGATTCGATGAAAATAGCGTAAAATCAAATACGACCGTAGGGAGCAATTATTTGATTTAGCTACTAAATCGTTAATCGACCACGAGTAGTGGCGCTCAGGAGTTTTGTTTCTTTTGCGACCAAAAGAAAAAAGATAGCTGAATTTTACTTCTATAAACTCATCTTTCAATCGAAACCCATAAACTAGCTTCCCATATTCCCTCATTCCCTTCTTCCCTTCTTCCCTTCTTCCCTATTTCCCCTTTTTAAAGCCCCTACACCATTACCCCAATTATTTTAACCTCCCATTTGGAAAATACAAATAAAGGCAATACTTTTAAAGTGCGAGTTTATAAGTTAAAATGCCCTGATTATATAGTGCCAAAGTAATAAGGTACGGTATATACGGCGGTGCCTTTTGTGTATAGCAGATTATCACACTGCTACCACACGGTAAGCCTGTTGCTGTTATATACTTTTAGTGCAGGAGCAGCAAAAAAGGAAAAGCTTCGGCACCTTATTAAGGCGGATGGGTTATGGCGGTATGTACAAATTTCGTTCTCATAAATAATATTTTATGTGGTTATGGAACGATGTTTCTGAAGTGTAAATAATTCTTTGCAGAAAAAGCAAGGAGCGGTTTCACACTTTAGTACTGAGGGCGACCAAACCCATCTTTAAAACTAAAAGTTAAAAAGTTACCACTAAAGCATATGTGAAAACCGCCCATGCCGTATACGAAAGTACAAAACTTTTTAGACATGG
>JAZQRF010000363.1:0-4096 GCA_045629485.1 Pelobium sp.
TTCTTAGTTAATTTCTTTAACTCTTCTTTGATCTTATCAACTTCTGAACCGCCTTTACCAATTACAATACCCGGACGAGCAGTGTGAATAGTTACAGTTATACGTTTTAATGTTCTTTCGATAACAACTTTAGATACGCCACCTTTAGCTATACGTACTGAAAGGTATTTACGGATCTTTTCGTCCTCAACTAATTTATCAGCATAGTGATTTCCACCATACCAGTTAGAATCCCATCCTCTGATGATTCCTAATCTGTTTCCTATCGGATTAGCTTTTTGTCCCATTTCTGCTTAGTTAGTTTGAGGTTCTAAATTTTTGCTATCTACTATCAAAGTTACATGGTTAGAACGCTTACGAATTCTGTAACCACGACCCTGAGGTGCAGGTCTAAGACGCTTTAATTGACGACCGCCATCAACCATAATTGTTTTTACAAACAGTTGAGCGTCTTCAGGGCGTTGACCTTCATTTTTTGCTTCCCAATTTTTGATAGCTGATAATAATAGTTTCTCAACTCTTATTGCTGCTTCTTTATTAGTATACTTTAAAATATATAGAGCCTTTTCTACGCGTTCACCTCTGATTAAATCAACAACCAGTCTCATTTTACGAGGCGAAGTAGGGCAATTGTTTAATTTTGCTATTGCTTCCATTTCTTATTATCTTTTCTTTTCAGAGTGACCTCTAAATGTTCTGGTTGGAGCGAACTCTCCAAGTTTATGTCCAACCATGTTCTCGGTTACATAAACCGGAATGAATTTATTCCCGTTGTGTACTGCAAATGTATGACCTACGAAATCCGGAGATATCATTGATCTTCTTGACCAGGTTTTGATAACAGTTTTCTTTCCTGCATCATTCATAGTAGAAACTTTTCTTTCTACGTTATGGTCTATATAAGGTCCTTTTTTAATCGAACGAGCCATTATTTTTTCCTCCTCTCAATGATGAAACGATCTGAATATTTCTTTTTGTCACGGGTTTTGAATCCTTTAGATAAAACGCCTTTTCTAGAACGTGGGTGACCACCTGATGATCTTCCCTCACCACCACCCATAGGGTGATCTACCGGGTTCATCGCAACACCTCTAACTCTAGGACGACGGCCTAACCAACGTTTTCTACCAGCTTTACCTAAAACTTCATTTGAATGTTCTGAGTTAGATACTGTACCAATAGTAGCAGTACAGGTAACCAAGATCATACGAGTTTCACCAGAAGGCATTTTAATAGTTGCATATTTACCATCTCTTGCCGCTAATTGAGCATAAGATCCGGCACTTCTTGCAACTTGTGCTCCTCTACCAGGATTCAATTCTATGTTATGAATAATAGAACCTAATGGTATAGTTGCTAAAGTCATGGTGTTACCTACTTCCGGAGTTGCTGTTGCACCAGAGATAACTTTCTGACCTACTTGTAAACCTTCAGGAGCGATGATGTATCTTTTCTCTCCATCGGCATAATGCAATAGTGCAATACGGGCAGTACGATTTGGATCGTACTCTATTGTAGCTACTGTTGCAGGGATATCTTTTTTATCGCGTTTAAAATCTATCAATCGGTACAATTGCTTGTGTCCCCCACCGAGATAACGCATAGTCATTTTACCAGAATTATTACGACCACCAGATCTTTTACTTTTTACAGTTAAAGTCTTTTCAGGAGTGCTGGTAGTGATTTCAGTGAAATCAGAACCTACTCTGAAACGAGTTCCGGGGGTTACTGGTTTAAATTTTCTTAAGCCCATAATTTAATTAAATATTGCTATAAAAGTCAATAGTTTCACCATCCTTTAAAGTAATAATAGCTTTCTTATGTTTAGCTATTCTTCCTTGTACCACACCAGTTTTTGTTGATCTGGTTTTGTTCTTTCCTACCACAACCATAGTGTTTACTGACTCTACATTCACACCATACATTGTTTCAATTGCAGATTTGATTTGCAATTTGTTAGCTCTGTGATCGCACTGGAAAATATAACGGTTTAATTTTTCAGTTAAAAGAGCAGCTTTTTCCGTAAGAACAGGTTTTCTTAAAATTTCCATATTACTTGGCTAATGCCTCCTCCAATGATTTTACCGAACCGGTTGTTAACACTAATTTTCCTGCGTTTAATACATCGTATGTATTTAACTGATCAGCAGTAATTACTTTAGCTTTCTGTATGTTTCTACTAGACAGATAAACGTTGTCATTTGCTTCTGCCAAAACAATTAATGTTTTCTCGTCAGCAAAATTTAATGCATTTAATAAGCTTAAAAAGTTTTTCGTTTTTGGGGTATCGAAGCTAAAATCTTCTAAAACAAGAACACTGTTATCCTGTGCTTTATAAGACAAAGCAGATCTACGAGCTACTTCTTTTAATTTTTTGTTCAACTTAAAGGTATAGTTACGAGGCTGAGGACCAAAAATTCTACCACCACCATTAAATAATGGAGATTTAATACTTCCTGCTCTTGCACCACCGGTACCTTTTTGCTTATACAATTTTCTGGTTGAACCAGCAATCTCATTACGCTGTTTAGATTTATGAGTACCCTGACGTTGATTAGCCAAATACTGTTTTACATCTAAATAAATTGCGTGGTCGTTAGGTTCAATACCGAAGATTCCCTCAGGAAGTTGCACCTTGGCACCTGTTTCTTTACCTGAGACGTTTAATACTTTAACTTCCATCTTACTTCTCGATTAATACGTATGAACCCTTTGCTCCTGGTATAGAACCACTAACAACTAATAAGTTTTGCTCAGCAAAAACTTTAACAATCTGAAGGTTTTGAATTTTCACTCTTGAACCACCAGTTCTTCCGGCCATTCTCATTCCTTTAAATACTCTTGAAGGATAAGAAGCAGCACCTAATGAACCCGGAGCTCTTAAACGGTTATGCTGACCGTGAGTTTGCATACCCACCCCGCTAAAACCATGGCGTTTTACAACACCCTGAAAACCTTTACCTTTAGAAGTACCCACTACATCTACGTAGTCTCCTTCTAAAAAAAGATTAACATCAACAACATCACCTAAAGTCTTTTCTTCTGTGAAATACTTGAATTCCACAAGCTTACGCTTAGGAGTAGTTCCAGCTTTCTCAAAATGACCTTTCAATGAAGCAGTAGTGTTTTTTTCTTTTTTCTCGTCGTAAGCCAACTGAACAGCATCATAGCCATCTGTCTCGACGGTTCTTACTTGTGTTACTACACAAGGCCCAGCTTCGATTACAGTACAAGGAATGTTCTTCCCATCTGCGTCGAAAATGCTGGTCATTCCTACTTTTTTTCCAATAATTCCTGACATTTCTATTTTTAATTTAACACCCATCGAAGCAGTAGGGCTTCGTTCAAGGTGGATACATTTATCCCAAAAGGGACGGCAAAGATAAGAAACGCTTATTAATAATCAAACACTTAGCGATTTATTTTTCAATATTTTTCCACATCAATTTTAAATTGATTAAATGTCTCCTTCCATACATTAAAATCACACAGCAGATTTAATTTCCGGAAGCTTTTTAAGATTGGTCTGTTTATTGTAATTATCCCAATGTTTAACCAAAAAAATTAATTTATGAAAAATTCAGTTTATGCATCATTGGTCTTATTAGGTTTTTTCTCAGCGAGTTGTAACAACTCTAAAAACGCCAGCAACGATAATGACAGCACTTTACAAGAAACAGAGGTTTCTGAAACCAGCCAGCAATCAAGTGTTGTTGCCGGAGAATATGTAAACCTAAATACCGGCGAGAAGGTGAATATTATTCCGGACCCTGTAACAGGTATTGCTATAGATGAGGTAACACAACAACCTATAGAGTTCTATTATAATCCTTCTACGAACGACACCCTTTATCAATCGGGTATGAGGGTAAACAGCCTTTTAATTAAAGAAAAAGAAGGCAAGTACAGATTAGACGACACTAAGATCAAAATTGATGGCGACGAAATCAAAATTAAAACTGATTCTACTAAGATGAAGATTGATGGGGATGAAATGAAAGTTAAATCTCCGGATGGAAAAACCAAGGTTGATGGGGATGAAATGAAAACCAAATCAGCTGATGGTAAAGTTAAAGTTGATGGCGACGAGGTAAAA
>JAZQRF010000364.1:0-1768 GCA_045629485.1 Pelobium sp.
ATGCTTAAGATCCTGGTGGGAGTTTATATCACCTGTATCCTGTTCATATTTGTAGTTTTAAATCTTATTTGCAGATATTATGGTTTTAGCCTTATCAAATATCTTAAATACATAAAAGAAGAAATATTAATTGTTTTAGGGACCTCGTCATCAGAATCTGCATTGCCCAGCATGATGGAAAAAATGGAGAAATTCGGCTGTTCTAAACCAGTAGTAGGCTTGGTAATTCCTACAGGCTATTCTTTCAATTTAGACGGGACATCTATTTATTTGGCAATGGCACTGGTATTCCTGGCGCAGGTTTTTAATATTGAGCTTTCCCTTGGACAGCAACTTACTGCAATGGGTATTTTAATGGTTACTTCTAAAGGTGCTGCCGGCGTTACAGGCAGCGGTTTTATTGTATTGAGTTCTACAGTTGTTGCTTTAAAAATAATGCCTGTAGAAAATGTTGCCATTTTATTGGGAGTCGACAGGTTTATGTCTGAAGCGAGGGCAATTACCAACCTCATAGGAAATGGAATCGCTACGGTGGTGATTGCTAAAAGCGAAAAAGAATTTGATGAAGAAGCTTATTTATTGGCTACTTCAGATAATAAAGCAGGGGTATAATCACCTCTTCGAATATAGCCGCATTGTGGGGAATCATTTCAATTCACGTTGTAAGGCATTCATAAACTGATCGAAAACTTCTATATGGGGAATATGGCCTACACCTTCAAATTCTATTAATTTAGATCCTGGTATTTTGGCCGCAGTTTGTTTGCCCAGGTTTTTATATTGCCCATATCTGGCTTGTTCCGCTTTAGTTAACAGGTTTTTCCCCACAATGGTATGGTCTTTAGTGCCTATAAATAAAACGGCCGGTACTTTTATGTTTTTAAATTCATGTACAACAGGTTGTTCGTAAATCATTACCGCGGTTAAGGCAGCAACCCTGGCGAAGCGTGGATAATCTGTGCTGAATAAAGGGCCAGCACCAATTTCTACCAGGTAATTGTAATCGGCTTTCCAGGCAGGAAAATAGGAGTTTTCGTAGTAAGATTTAATGCTGGCAGCAGTTTTCTTCAATTCAGCCTGGTAATTCTCTTCTGTGTTTTTATAAGGAACAAACTCGCGGTAGTCTTCCAGGCCAATAGGGTTTTCCAGCAGCAGTTTCTCTGTCTTTTCCGGAAACATTAAAGCAAATCGGGTAGCCAGCATGCCACCCATAGAGTGACCCAATATATATGCTTTAGCAATATTCAGAGAATCCATTAAGGCTTTATTATTTCGGGCCATCTCATGGAAGCTATAATGTGCAATAGCTTTTGAGGATTTCCCAAATCCAATTTGGTCTGGTGCAATTACACGATATCCATTTTTAACCAGCTCCTTAATCACCTCTTTCCAGTAATAGCCACCAAAGTTTTTTCCATGGAATAGCATCACTGTTTTTCCGTTAGCTTTACCGGATGGCTTTACGTCCATATAGGCCATCTTTACATCCTGTTCTTCGGCTTTTAAATCAAGGTAGTGAACAGGGAAGCCATAATTAACACTTTCCAGGTTAATAGAAAGCGTATCTTTTTGGGCAAAACTGACCTGGGAAACTAGCAGTAGGAATAAAGCGTATAATGTTTTCATGATTTATTTAACAGGAAAGAATTACGAATGTTCTCAATAGATACCTTAAAAAAAAGCCATAACATTTTATAGCTTTTTATTTTGATAGGTAGTGCAGGGCTTAATGAGCGTGTCCGTCTCCTTCAAGGGTAAAAATTTTAAA
>JAZQRF010000365.1:0-9614 GCA_045629485.1 Pelobium sp.
AAAAGTTACCGGTCAGAAGATCCAGAGCTTCAATAAAATTGATAAACAGGTTTATAAAGCCGATCAGTTTGCTGCTGCAAAAGGTGGAACAGCGGTAGACGCTTTAAAAAACTTACCCTCTGTTGCTGTAAACGGAGCAGGTGAGATTTCTGTCCGAGGTTCAACTGGTTTTCTGGTATTGATCAATGGCAAACCGGTTCAGGGCGATGCACAGACTATATTAAGCCAGTTGCCAGCAAACACTTTGGAGAACATCGAGTTCATCACTGCACCATCCGCAAAATATGATGCCGATGGAAAAGGTGGAATATTGAACATCACCACTAAAAAAGGAGCAAATGATGGAATCTCCATGATAGCCAATGTACAAGGTGGTTTGCCAAGCACTACAGATTATGGGAACAAAGAAAGTCAGCAACGTTTTGGAGGCGATGTGACTTTAAATTACAGGAAAGATAAATGGGATATATCCGCAAGTGCAAACTATCTAAGAAACGATAATGCAGGTTTTAGAGAAGGAGATGTTTTTACCATCAATAACGGATTAAAAACAACTTTTCCTTCAAATGGCGAGCGCAGTTTTGATAAGCACAATTACGGAGGCAGATTCAACATCGGGTTTAACCCCAGTAAAAACGATGCTTTTTCTTTAGGCTTTTTTGCCGGATACAAGTTTCAGGATAGGCTAGCAGATATTTATTACGATAACATCAAAACCAACGGCACAGGACAGGTAGTTGGCCGAAAACAGTATTTCAATTCCAACCTGCAAAACAAACAGGGAGATTTTATTCTCGGGAATTTTGACTATGCCCATACTTTCGGCAATAAATCAACCCTAACTTTTTCTGCATTGTATGAATATGACAAACTGTATGGCTCTACAAAAAATCGAAATATAGAAGGAATTGATACTGCACAGAATACGTGGAGCACCTATGGAAATCCTTTAAATGGCTTGTGGGCAAAAGTGGATTACGGTGTAAATGTTGGAGCGGCGAAACTGGAATTTGGTTATCAATACAGGATGGATAAACAAGACGGTGATTTCATTTACCGGGAAAGCTATTTTGGAGGACCTTTTACCACAATCCCGTTATTTACAGGAAATGTAAAATCTAGAAACGATATCCATGCAGTCTATGGTCAGTTTTCAGGCAAGACCAAAAAACTGGAATATGTTGGGGGCTTGCGTTACGAAAATGCAAAGCGAGACTTAAGGGTATCCACCATTAGCAATGATTTCAAGCTGAACTATGATAACTTTTTTCCTTCAGCAAGTATCTTATATGATTTGGAAAAGGGATATCAATTAAAAGTAGGGATAAGCCGAAGGGTACAGAGAAATAATAATTTTGAGTTGAACCCAATACAGGAGCGTGAGCATTCTGAAACCCTGGAACAGGGGGATCCTAATCTTTTACCAGAATTTGTTTATTTAGCAGAAACCGGGCTGATAAAGTCATTTAATAATGGCTCTTTCTTTACCACACTTTATTTCCAGGACATTAAAAACCCCATACAAAGGGTAAATAGCGTTTTTGCCGATACTGTTTTGAACAGAATTTTTACCAATGCTGGGAGAGCTCAAAAATATGGTGCGGAATTCGGTACAAATCTTCAGCCTACAAAATCTTGGAGCCTGTATTTAGGTGCAAACCTTTATCAATACTATATAAAAGGTTCTATTTTGTCAGATGCCGTTAAAGTGAATAATGATGGATTTGTTTATTCGTTAAACTTCAATACAAATGTAAACCTTTTACCAACTTGGAGTACTCAGGGAAATGTGAATTACCTATCAAAAAGACCAACAGCGCAAGGAGAAGATTCCAGGTTTTTAAGCCCGAACTTATCACTAAAGAAAACCTTTATGGACGGGAGATTAACAGCATTACTGCAATGGCAAAATATAGATTTGGGGATGAACGAGAGTAATAGACAAAGAATTACCACCTTTGGTCCGCAGTTTTATACCACCACCAACTACATTTATGAAACGGATGTTTTTATGCTGAATTTAGGATTTAACCTGAATAAATTAGCCAGGAAACTTAAATTGCCGGGGAGTGAGTTTGGCGACAAAGAATTTTAATTTACAGCCAAAGACCAAACCAAAATAGGGTTAATCGTCGGTTAATATTTATAAAAATTATATAATGAGTACATGTTTTATTAAGAGTTTGCTGTTTGTATCAGTCATTGGGATGGTATCCTGTAATCAGGATAGAAAGACATCATCGGCTGAAGATAGCACTACAAATCAGGTGAGGATCACGCATACGGAAATTAAGTTTAATGGGGATACCTCTACTGCCGGAATGGTTTATATTCCTGGAGGAACTTTTATGATGGGTGGGGATAATTCGCAAGCCGATAAAGATGAATATCCAAAACATAAAGTATCGATTGATGGCTTTTATATGGATGAACATGAGGTGACAAATGCCCAATTTCAAAAGTTTGTTGATGCTACGGGCTATGTGACCACAGCAGAAATAAAGCCTGATTGGGAACAGTTGAAAAAGCAACTTCCACCCGGAACTCCTCAACCACCCGAAAGCCAGTTGGTTGCTTCCTCATTAGTTTTTACGCCACCAAGTCAACCTGTTAATTTAAATGACTACTCACAATGGTGGAGCTGGGTGCCGGGTGCCAACTGGAAGCATCCCGAAGGGCCAGATTCTGATATCAGAGGAAAAGAGAATTATCCGGTAGTCCATATAAGTTGGGACGATGCCAGCGCTTATTGCAAATGGGCGGGCAAAAGACTGCCAACAGAAGCAGAATGGGAGTTTGCCGCCAGGGGTGGTCTAAAAGCCAAAGTTTATCCATGGGGAGATGAGGGGATAGCAGTTGGAAAACCAAAAGCAAACTCTTGGGATGGGGCCTTCCCAAATGCAAATTCCGGCAGAGACGGATTCGCTGATTTAGCTCCGGTTAAGCAATTTGCGCCAAATGGTTACCAATTGTACGATATGGGCGGTAACGTTTGGGAGTGGTGCTCAGATTGGTATAGAAATGATTATTACCAGGCGGTAAACAAGCCGGAAGGAGTGAAGAATCCGCAAGGTCCGGCAGATAGTTATGATCCAGATGAACCCTATGCACCAAAAAAAGTAGCCAGAGGAGGTTCCTATATGTGTAACGATAGTTATTGCTCCGGTTACCGTGTGGCCCGAAGGATGAAAAGTTCTTACGATTCTGGCTTAAGTAATATGGGATTTAGGTGTGTCAAGTAATTTTTGGAGAGATTATGCTTGCTAACTAATTCATAACCATTAAACCAAAAAAATCCTTCAATGATGTCATTAGAAGGATTTTTTACTTTTGTTAAGTTAAAGCGGAATGGACGGGACTCGAACCCGCGACCTCCTGCGTGACAGGCAGGCATTCTAACCAGCTGAACTACCACTCCGTTTTGTTTCCCCTTCGGGAGTGCGAATATAAGTTTATTTATTTGGTATAAGGTATAAAATCAATTCATCTGAAAAAAAAATGATGACCAGAGAGGAATAAAAGCAATAAATTAAGAAAGGGCTTAAATGCAAAAACCTTCCAGATTTCTCTGAAAGGTTTTGCGGAATGGACGGGACTCGAACCCGCGACCTCCTGCGTGACAGGCAGGCATTCTAACCAGCTGAACTACCACTCCGTTTTTGCTGTTTCCCCTTTCTTATCGTTAGGGAGTGCAAATATAGGAATTAGTTTCTAGCTTCAAAATCTTTTTTAAAAAAACTATAAAATAGATCCTTCTTTTAATTTTTCTGCGTTTTCAGCAAACTGTAAAGCCTCCAGAATTTCAGAAATATCGCCATCCATAATAGCTGTTAGGTTATAAAGTGTTAAACCAATCCTATGCTCGGTAACCCTACCTTGCGGGTAGTTATAAGTTCTAATCTTAGCAGACCGGTCTCCTGTAGAAACCATGGTCTTACGGGTACTCGCTATAGCTTCGTTATGTTTTGCCAGTTCTCGCTCGTAAAGCTTGCTCCTAAGCATTTCCATCGCTCTAATCCTGTTTCCTAATTGCGAGCGCTCTATTTGGCAAACCACTACAATGCCTGATGGCCTGTGGGTAAGTTGTACCTTGGTTTCAACCTTATTTACGTTTTGACCACCCGCACCACCAGATCTGGATGTTTGCAGATCCACATCAGCAGGATTTATTTCTACATCTACTTCCTCTGCTTCAGGTAAAACCGCTACAGATGCCGCAGAAGTATGCACCCTGCCTTGAGTTTCTGTATCAGGGACGCGTTGTACACGATGTACACCCGATTCGTATTTCAAAACTCCATAAACATCCTCACCAATTACCTTAAAAATCACCTCTTTGTAACCACCATTAGTACCTTCTGTAACTTCCAGCGTTTCTGTTCTCCAGCCCCGGCTCTCACAATAGCGGGTATACATACGGTAAAGGTCGCCGGCAAAAATTGCGGCTTCATCACCACCCGTTCCGCCACGAATCTCTACAATCGCATCTTTCTCGTCTCCTGGCTCTTTCGGGATAAGCATCAAACGAATTTTTGCTTCCATTTCCTCTTTCAAAGGAATCAGCTCATCCATTTCTTCTTTAGCCATTTCCCTTAACTCCTGGTCTTTTTCATTAGCCAAAATCTCTTTATTAGCCTCAATGTTGCTAATCACATTTTTGTATTTAAAATACTCCTCTACAATCAGCCCTAGGTCTTTATACTCCTTGTTTAACTGAGCATAGCGCTTCATATCTTGAGTTGCGTCTGGATTCGATAATTCCCTTTCTACATCATCCCGACGCAGTTTAATAGCTTCTAATTTATCTAACATCTTATTTGAAAATCAATTTCCTTTGCATTTCGGTTACGGCAGTCCCACTTTCCGTTACTTGTAACCAAAAAGCGGGTTTATTTACTAAGTATTGTGCTACAACCTAATTTGCTTTTAAAGACCACAAAGTTAAACCTTTTTCGTTTATTATTACCAGGCGGTTTAATTGTAGTATGTATCTATTTCCTATATTACTTTCTGGAATAGGAATTTTATTGAGCTTAAAATCTAAGAAATTGTAGCTGTATAAGGAGGAATCTTTACTGAAATAAATAAGGTTGCCTAGAATTTCAAACTCTTTTACAGGATTTATTAACGCTGTTTTATAAAAGTTGCCAAACCTGTCGAATATCCTAATACCTTCTCCGACATCATTAATGAAAATATATTCATCGCTGGTACACATGTAATTTGCCTGCATATCAAAACCATTTCGCTGGTAAATATTTCCGCTTTTGAGTTCATCAACAAAAGAATTACTTAGCTTTTTCAGTTCACGATTGATCTGATCATATACCCAAAAGCCATTGTTATTGGCTGAGGCTACCAGTGAAATCTGCTGATCGAGATGATTAGAAAAAGAGAACCGGCTTATTTCACTAAGATTATTATTCAATACAATTAATTGTTGTTGGGTGGCATAAAATAAAATTATCCGAAGCGGATCGGTAACATCCAACTGGCTAATATCACCGAAGTTGTTATTTGTATAGTTCCACAAAAACTTTCCCTGTGGATTAAATTTCATCACTTCATTATTTGGTGTCACCAGCAGGAGGTTTCCTAAATTATCAAGCTTAGCTATTTTGGCAATGGTATCAATCTTAGTAATGAGTTTGTATTCCTGAGCCACACTGGGTGCAACATATCCAATACATATTATTAAGCTCAATAAATAATAAACTCTTTTCATTTGTATTTATGCCTTTGGATTCCAGACTTTTAACTCGAGGTTGTTTCCGTCGAACTCTGCGAAAGAAAAAAAGTTTACCCACTCGCCTAAATTAATATAGCGTGTTTTATCGCTCAGTTTAAAATTCATTGGGAAATGGCGGTGCCCCATGATGATAAAATCAAACGCTCCATATTGTTTCTCTAGTTCTTCAGCAAGGGCTGTACTCCATACTTCTTCTCTTTGCCGGGTGAGCTCTCCTTCTTTTCTATAGTTCGCAATCCTGCTTTTACTGCTCCAATAATTCGCTATGCCAATTCCTAAATTAGGATGTAAGCGGGCAAATAACCACTGGCAGAATTTACTCCTGAAAAAGTTTTTTAATAATTTATAGCTGTTGTCTCCTTTTCCTAGACCATCTCCATGATGTAAGAAAAATCTTTTACCATTTCTTTCCAGGATTAGTTCATCGCTGATAACTTCCAGACCAAATTCTTTTTTAAAATAATTGAAAACCCACATATCATGGTTGCCTTTAAAAAAATAGATTTTCGTTCCGTTATCACTTAATTCGGCCAGTTTACCTTGCAGACGAATAAAACCTTTTGGAATTACGGTAGCATACTCAAACCAGAAATCAAAAACATCGCCCATCAAAAAAATTTCAGAAGCATCATTTTTAATACTGTCTAGCCAGTTAACAATTTTAAGTTCTCTTTCTCTGCTTTGCTGGTAATCCGGAGCCCCTAAATGAAAATCTGATGCGAAATATAGCTTTGTTCTTTCCAATGTTAAAAATTGAATTGTAAAAATACAATTTAATGGTAATAATGTTGGCATTCGTCTCCGAGGCTTGATTAATAGCACCAAAGGATCTTTATATCACCTTGGCTTTTAATTTGATAGGATCTTTATAAAACATTATGGAAAATAATAAGAGTTTTAAAGATGCCCATAAGCCAATACATGTTCCAGCACATTTCGATGAAAATGATTCTATCGAAAATAAGATTATATACGTTTTAGGCCAGCTAGAAGAAGCTTCTGCAAAAGAAATTGGATTTAGATTAGCAGAGCTAGAGAATTCTGATGATATCGCCAGTTTTCAGAGTGCAGCAGAAAAACATTTAGCATATTTATACAAAGAGGGACTTATTAAAGGGATTGAAGGAGAAGACGACCTCAGGTTTAACCTAAGTAAAATAGAAAGGCCTAATAGCGGTAAAATAAATCCAGATTTACTAGATGAAAATCTGGACTAATAAAAATGCCCTCGTTTAAGAGGGCATTTTATTTATCTGCTTGGTCTGGAATTACCACCAGAACTCCTGCTGCTATTTCCACCGCCTGAAGAAGATCTCTCAGTTGATCTTGATGGAGAAGGAGATGATGGAGCTGAACGCTCTACTCTTTGTGGAGCAGAAGGTCGTTCGGTTCTCTGTTGCGGAGCTGATTGCCTTTGAGCGTTTCCAGAAGACGGACTTCTTTCTACTCTTTGTGGAGAAGAAGAAGATCTTTCTGCTGGCTGACTTCTTTCAGTACGCTCAGGTCTTCTACTTTCTGAAGACGAGGATCCAGAACCTCTTTCAACAGAAGCTCCTGTAGGCCTTTGCGGAGCTGCCTGAGTTCTTTCTATTGTTGAAGGTCTCCTGCTTTCAGAAGTACTTCTTCCTGTAGAAGGCTCTGCAGATCTTGTAGGAGTGTTAACTCTTGGATTGTCTGCTTCTCGGCTTCTGCTATCTGTACTGGTGCCTCTCGAAGGTCTGTTGGTACTATTAGCATTATTATCTCTGGAGGTTACAGTATTCGCTCTTCCAGTGTTTGTGGTTGATACATCTGCTCTCGAAGGTCTTGAAGTAGAGTTACTGGCAACCGCTCTTGGTGTAGCATCTTTACTTCTGTCTACCTGCGGGCGGTAAATATTTACTGTTCCTCTGGTTACTCTTGAAGAGCCTGGTTTGCTGGCATCAGCAATTTTATGAACCGTAACATTTTGTCTGGTAACTCTTCTAATATCATCCGCTCTTGGGCCGCTATTATACCTTACATTTCTATTGCTCCTGTCTACATAAACATTATTAATGATGGTCGTATTTTTAATAATCACCACGTTCCTGTTTGGCCTCCAGTAATTATAATAGTTGTTAGCATAAATATGGCGCTGTGGGATAAATATCCAATAATTATCAGGATAGTATCGTCTGCCAATATTAATGTTTACCGTGATCCTTGGCCCCATTGGTGCCCAGCCATAATAGCCACCTCCGGTTCTCCAGTCTACCCATGCTGGTCCCCATTCCGTATCTGGTAACCAAATCCAGCCATCATAATCATCATAAAACCAACGTCCATAATGGAAAGGCGCCCATCCCCAGCTATAATCAGAAACCCAGGTATTTCCATACTCAGTCATTAACCAGCGTCCGTTTGTATAATAAGGCCTAAAATCATTACCAACATTAGGTCGCCATACATATCCGTAATCGGGGTTGTTTATCCAGTCTCCATGATAAGACAACTCATCGTAAAAAGTTTGAAGGGATACACTTCTGCCCTGTGCCTTCGCCGGGCTAAATCCTACAATCAGGAAGATTACCAAAATTCCTAATGTCCATACAGTTTTGTTTAATCTGTTCATCGTACATTTTCCTTTCAATTTTAGGTTTGAGTTGCCTTCTAAACGTTTTCGTCTTATTTTAATTATCTAAACTATAAATACGATAATCTTAAAACTGTCTTATTGCATACTCGCTATGTTTTTAAGACTACGCTAAAGTTTAATAGTTTAACGTCTACATTATTGTTACAAGACGTTTCCTAATAGTAGGAAGTGTCAAAAAAAATAAGATTTTATTCATACTATGGCACTTTTATAACTTACTTTGTACTATGGCTAAAGGCACTTTGTTTCTCATTCCTGTTGTTATGGCAGATAACGCAGCATCTAAATCTCTTACTCCTTATTTGGTAGAGACTATTAATGCAATAGACGAATATATTGTAGAGAACGAAAAAACAGCCCGGCGTTGCCTAAAAGAAGCAGGTTTAAAAACACCACAAAGTCAGCTAATCATTCACGATTACGGCAAGCATAATCGAGATGCTGATACCAGGGAATTTTTAAAAGGCCTGGAAGCTGGTAAAAATGTGGGTTTGATGAGTGAAGCGGGTTGTCCGGGGATTGCTGATCCGGGAGCAGATATTATTGCCGAAGCTCACAGAAGAAATATTAAGGTGGTACCCTTGGTTGGGCCAAGCTCTATTTTACTGGCGCTGATGGCTTCGGGATTTAACGGACAGAGTTTTACTTTTCATGGTTATTTACCTATAGATAAATTAGCAAGAGCAAGGAAGTTAAAGGACCTGGAGAGCTTTTCTGATCGTTTGGATCAGACACAGATCTTTATCGAAACGCCGTTTAGAAATAACCCAATGATGGAAGAGATTCTTAAAACCTGCAGGAATGATACCTTTTTAAGTGTAGCATCAAACCTTACTTCCGAAGAAGAGTTTATCAAAACACAATCTGTAGGCTTATGGAAAAAAGAGAAAATAGATTTACATAAAAAGCCAACCATCTTTCTGATATATAGAAAAAAATGATCCCTTCAAGTTCGCAGGTATTAATTATTGGTGCAAAATCCGCTTCTTTTATTTTAGGCGCTGCTTTGGCAAAGTCTGGAATAGAAGTTTTAATTGTGGATGGAAAAAGTCATCTGGATAGGACTAATGATATTTTATTTTTTGATGATTACGAATCAGGATTTTTAAAATCCGTTGGTTTTGATGTTTCTAAGGATCAAAAAACAGATCATCATCAAATAGAAAAACAAGCTCTCGTATTATTAGCGAACAGTATGTGCCCTATATTATGGAATACCGAAAGCAGCAATCCCGAACCATTACCCGG
>JAZQRF010000366.1:0-20564 GCA_045629485.1 Pelobium sp.
CGGATAATTAAAGATTTCTTATTCTGAAATATAGTTCACTGTCAATCCCGAAGGGATGACAAGAATATAAAAATAAAAATAACAATCATTACCTACAGAACCCCGAAGGGGTGAAATAACGGTTTTTAATTTGATAGCACTTTACTGATCATGGAAGGCATCAACAAGATTATAAAAAAGTCTTGTCTTTAATAGATTATCCCTATTTGAATTAAAGTATCTGACAATCCCAAAGGGATGACAATATATATAAAAAAACAAGCATAGGCTAAGGAACCCCAATGGCTGAAACAAATAATAAACTCATGAACAAGTCCTTACTCATTAAAACAAAGTAATCCCTGCACTCCACCCCAGCCATCCTTTAGAATTAGCGCTATAGCTATGGTGTTTGTCTGGTACTATATCCTTGTACCCTGGCGCAACGCTTAGAGACGCATCTCCATTGAAGAAATTATAGGCAGGGCCAACAAATACGCTGATGTTCTTAAAGAGCTGGCAGCTTAAAGCACCATTTGCTCTATAAAGTACGGGAAAATAAGAATCGTTACCGGTAAACAACACCTTTGATGATACCGCAACAGAAAACAGCAGTTTATTGCTAAGCTTAAAGTCATGCCCCATTCCAAAACCTGCAGCATATAATCTTTGATTGCTAACGAGGTTGACTCCTCCGATTAATTGCGTATACAAGTTGGCATTCCCGGTTTTAAAAGCGACATTGGTATTCATCAGATCGTCTGCATAGAGGTCTGCCTTATGGTAGCCCTTCCTAAAAAAATTCAGTAGTCCTATACTATAACCCGATGAGCTATCGGCCAGGTTCACCAATCCAATTTGCAGGCCATCCAGGGTCTTTGCATAATTTAGCAGTCCGGCAATTTGGGATCCTGTTATTTTTTTTAGGCTGAGATTGACCAACCCGGCCACCTGAGCGGCTTTAGTTTCTTTCATTACCAGGTTGAACAGGCCAGCAACCTGTGTCCCCTCCATATTTTTATAAACGATATTTGACAAACCTGCTACCTGTACCCCTGCAACATTTTCCTGGCTGTGATTGACCAAACCAGCCACCTGTACACCCTCTGCATCCCTTTTCACCTGGTTTCCTAAGCCAGCTACCTGTACACCGGCCAGGCTGTCTAAAACGTAATTCACCAGCCCGCCAACCTGTACACCAGTTACTGCTCCTCCAACGGCATTTAACAGGCCGGCAACCTGTACATTTCGCACATCAGTTTTGGTAATATTAAATAAGCCTGCAACCTCCACCCCATTAACCCCGGCAGAATAACCTCCCAGAAGATTAAGCGACCCCTTATTCACCACTTGAGAGCTCATAAGGCCATGTGAGCCTATTCCTGGCAACAGCGAAGCCTGGAAAGGACTATTGGCAAAAAATCCCTGGATATTTAAACTCTGTATACGCCGCCGGGACGACACGAAGAACCTGCCGATACCTAAACGCTCTACCATAGCATTGGCTCCTGAAACCAAAAAGCCCAGTTGCCCCCTGTCCTGTACCCCTTCAGGCATTACCCTTATATCAGATAAAAAGATCATCGAAGTATCTCTATAATTCTCTTTACTTGCGGTAAGGACTACAGAAAATTGCTGGCTCTTAAAACGGAGGTTAAAATACCCTTCCCTGTCTGTTAATGCCGACTGTAAAAGGCGCTTTTCGTAAATACTGGCCTGGTTTACTCCTTTCCCGGTAACTGCATCTATCACCTGCCCGCGTATTCTATAACCATTCTTCCTGGTTTTAATTTCTTCCGAAAGGATGAAAAACCGGTTCACTGCGGAGCGTAATACGATGAAGTTCTCTGTTTCCCTGTATTCTATATTACTCCGGAAAAGCTGATCGAGAATTTGCCATACGGGGGTATTGACGACTTTGATGTTAATCAGGCTGTCGGGATTAAAAAGTTCGCCGCCATAAGAAAAACTAAAATTGCCCCTGGTACTCATGGCCTGCAAAATTTGTGCAACAGGCTGTCTGCTCATATCCAGGCTCATTCTTTTATGAAGGTGTTGTTGTGAAAACAATTCCCCGGCCGCAGCAAATAAGAAGATTAAAATTAAGACAGTGAGTTTAAAGAGATTTCTTTTCATTAATATTTGAGCGGGGAATTTATCAGGTTACCAGGCAATATGATCATCTCTCCTTTAAAATAATCTTACCGTCCTTTTTAATCATCCTCGCATGGAAAGTTTCGCTAATCACCTCAAGGATCTTATCCAGAGGTTCATTTTTAAAAGTAGCATTTAATGTTAGTTTTTGAAGTTTTTCGCCTTCCACTACAATATGACTACCATATGCTTCATTCAAAACTTCTACCATACGGCTTAAAGGGATATTATCTGCAACAAATTCATTATTACGATAATAATTATAGAGCTGGTCTTTACTTTCAGTTTTAAATAAACTCCTGCTGCTTGGTTTAACAAGCACTTTTTCTCCTGCTGCTAATTTCACTTGCATCCCCTCCTTACTTACGCTCACCAGCCCTGTCTCTACAATCACCTCGGTTTGTTTACCGCTATGTTTAACATTAAAGGATGTTCCCAGCACTTCTATCTTAACTTCATTGGCCTGGATGATAAATGGACTGTTCTTAACTGGATTCACCTTAAAAAAAACTTCACCTTTTTCTAGCTTTAAGCGGCGATTGTTTTTCCCGAAAGCAGTATAGGAAATGACGGAGTGCTTATTAAGCGTCAGTTCAGACCCATCCGGCAACACCTCCTTACTCACTTCGTTACCGGATGCCAGTATCACTTCTTTATCCTGCTGACCAAGATAAAACCAGGTAGCAGTGAGGACTACCAGCATAGCCACAGCAATTTTGAGCCATGGATAGCTTTTACGTATAGGCATTACCACCGCCCCCTTTGGCAAATCCCTCCGTACTTTAAAACGCTCCCAGGCCTGGTTCACATCCTGCCGGTTTTGTAAAGATAAGGCATTGCTGTTTTCCCAGATCAGTTTAAAACGGTTAAATTCCTGCTCGTTTGCATCACTTTTATCCAGCCAGTTTTTTACCTCAACATCTTCCTCTGCACTGGTCTCTTTTAGAAGGTATTTTATTAATAATTCCTCGTTCATGGCAGGTTGTTTATATGTAAGAAGCTCAAGCAAATAATTAATGGTAAAAAATCAGCCAGCTTAGAGCGCAATAGCTTTAATGCTTTACCCATTTGATTTTCTACAGTCTTCACAGAGATCTGCAGCTGCTCTGCAATTTCCCTATATTTTAATTCTTCGAAACGGCTCATCTGGAATATGGTGCGGCATTGTTGCGGCAGGTCATTTAAAGCTATTTCTATATGCTTTTGTAATTCTGATAGTTCTGCTGAGGCAGATGCCTCGGCTGCCTTAGAATGATGATGGTGCACCGCATGTGCTGCATAACGCAATTGTACTTTCTGGTGCCGGATATGGTTCAGGCAATCGTGATAGACACACTTATAGAGGTATGCCTTTACAGATGCCTGTTTTGCCAGCTGCTCTTTTTTCTCCCACAGCTTTAAAAACAGGTTCTGAACGATTTCCTCTGCCAGCATTTCATCTTTGAGCATGGTATGCGCATAGGCATGTAAAGCATGGTAATGTGCCTTAAACACCTGCTCAAATGCTCTTTCCTGATTTACGTTTATTTCTTCAACTAACTGCACCCCAATATTTTGCTCCAAATATATTGGTTTTCTTTCTTTTGGAAATACTTCTGCTAAATCAGGAAAAATAAAATCAACAAACAACATTTAGTTTACCGCTATAATTTGCCCCGAACCGCTAACCTTCGTATCTACCTGAGGATTTCCTTTGTAATAAACATCACCGCTGCCGCTGATGCTGGCTTTTAAATAGCTGCTTACCCTCAGCCTTACATCACCACTGCCCGAAATTTTAACATCAGCGTTTTCACAGCTCACCCTGGAGAGATCTACATCACCCGAACCGGAAATGGTCACGTGGATATTCCTGCTGCTAAATGCATCTTCAGCATTTACATTGGCTGATCCGCTTATCCTTACCGCCAAGCTTTCCTGTGCGGGAAAGCTACCCGATATTTTAGTATTCCCGCTTCCGCTAAGGTCGATATCTTTAATATAGGGAAGCGTAACGTATAAGCTGATATCATCCTTTTCTATACTTGCCCGTTTAAATCCTGCATACAGCGTATTTCCCCTGATTTCGGTTTTATAATAAGCCATTAGGTTGGAAGAGCCTTTCACTTCTACCTTAAACTCCGGGCCATAGTTTATATACACCGGATTGGCCCCGCTGCTTTGGATGCTGTTAAAATCGCTCAGCTCACGTGTTTGGGTGATGATGTCGCCGTTTGCACTTACCCGGTCTTTAGCGCAGGAAGAAAAAAATGTTACAGCAAGCAGCAAGCAGAAAAAAATATTGACTTTAAGTGTTTTCATTACGTTAAATTTAAAAGTACTAAAAAATAAAATTGATGCCTCCCATGTATCCTACGTAAAAACCATCAAAGCCGTTACCATGGCGGTTATTCCAGGAGCGAAAGTAATGGCTGGTGAGATTTTTACCCTCGCTGGTGTTGGTACTCACATGATTTAGTGCTGCACCTGCATAAATTTCTATTTTATTGGCAAGCCTTAGAGCAGGGAGTACACGCAGAGAAGTTTTAAAGTATTCGCCCGGGTTAAAGCTTTCCAGGCATACGGAAGCCATCTCTGCATTGATCCTGAAATTGGGAGTATTAAACAAATGTGCTCCAAGGCCTGCCTCGAAAGCATATTTCTCTTCTTCATTTTCGAAATTGTAGCCGGCCCCCAAAATTCCATAAAGGATTTTCCCTCCAGAGCGGAAAGTCATTAAAGTTGTCAGCTGATCATCTACACTTACACCAATGCTTTTCTCGCCAGTCTTAATAATGTTTAAAAATCCTATTGGTGTGTCGCTGCTATCAGCAATATTAATGAATCCCGAAATTTGTGCTCCTTTTACTTTCCTTGCGATGTTGATGAAGCCGGCAAGCTGGGAACCTTTGATGTCTTTGGCTACATTTATAAAACCAGCAAATTGTGTTCCGGCAACACTATCGGCAACCACATTGGCAAAGCCGGCGAACTGCGGACCTTCTACTTGTTTTGCTGTGTTGATAAAACCGGCAAATTGCGGTCCTTTTACTTTTGTTGCTACATTGGCAAAACCCGCGAACTGTGCGCCATCAACAGCAGCTGCTTTGTTTAAGAAACCAGCGCATTGGGCACCTTTTATATTCCCTGTAGAAACATTACACAATCCCGCAAATTGTAAGCCCTCGGCTCCCTTATAGGTGTTTACCAAACCGGCAAACAGCAGCCCTTTGCTTGTTGCCCCTATGTGATTACTGATGCCCGCAAATTGCAATCCTTTAGCGTAGCCCTTTATAATGTTAGAAATTCCCGAAAAAGAAAGGCCTTCTTCGGCTGCAGAAATGCCGGATAGAATATGTAAAGAGAAGCTATTGGTATCCTGCGGAGCCCCGCTGCCATGTGTGCTTAGAGGATATACCAATCCGAAATGGACTTTATCTGTTTGCGCCTGAAGCGTAGCAGAGCCTGTAACAGCTAGCAGAAGAAGAAAGAATTTGAAAATTGAATACTTGTAATACATATCTTGTTTCATTTTTTGATTTATAGATGAAACACGTTTACCTGTGTTTACCCCTATGCCGGGAGAAAAAAAATCATTTGAGCATTTGAAATTTACGCAAACTACCTATATATTAGATTGTTACAAACAAATTGCAGTATGATAAAAAAACTCCACAAATTTTTGATCTGCGATAACCCCCTTGCAGACCACTTTGATGATTATGTGCTCCATACCGAAAAACCAAAAGCACTTTTTAAGGTATTGAGAAACGATAAGCCTGAGCTCACAGTTTTTGAGACTATACAGGAAATCGATCCTTTCCCGGATTTTAAACCAGAGTATATCAATAAGTTGATGACAGATCTGAAGCAATTTTATATCGACAATGAGAATTACATGAAAGGTTCCAGGTACGGTTTTATTAATATGGAGAATTTCGAAAAAGCATCCATAGTTAATCTTGAAGATGCATATGCCCTGAGCCTGACGGACAGTAAAACCTATCAGATTCCTACAAACGACCTGATTGAAAGGGTGACCACCTTTAATTATCTTAAAGTGTGCTACAATGGGCAAATGTTTTGGTGTATTGTTGCTGAGGTAAACAGGAAAAAAAATAAAATCCTTGCTTACATTACTGAGGAACTACCCCTTCTTCAAAAAAACGGGCTCGATCAGGGAGAGGCTATTATCATAGAACCTCACCATATTTTTGAAATCCAAAAATAGCAGGACATAAAAGAATTCTTGAGCTGTAGTATCATCAAAAACCTGATCATTTTTTAAAAAATCAGGTTTAAATGTTCAAAACATACTCTAATAGGATATTAAAAACGATATCAGAAAAATGAATGAGATAGATAGATTTTTAATTTGTTGTGATCTTTTGATAGAAGACGATATCGAGTATATTCTACATACACAACAACCCCGTGTATTATTTAAGGTATATCTAAAAGATCCTGATAATTACGAATCGGTTGATTTCAAAATGGTACAGGAATACGATCGTTTTGCCGATTTCTCCCAAAAACAGATTGATGAATTTATGGAGGCAATGAGGGATTGGTACATAGACGTTCGCAAAGAGTATGCCGGAGAAGATTTGTTTATTGATAGACCCCCTCCTGAAGAATTTTCCTATGCGGGGCTGGATGATGCCTACTTTATGCTTCTAATGAATAATGAAAAAGGTGAAATCCCGAAACAAGAAGAGATAGATGCGATTGAAGAACTGGATTATGTTAGAGTAAGTAAAAATGGAGAAATGTTCTGGTGCAAGGTGTGGAATATAGATAAACTTAAAAATACACTGTTTGTAATCATCTATCAAGAACTTTTGTTGACACCTATTCATGGCTTAAAGGGCAACGATGGGATCATTATTGAACATCATCATATTTATGAAATCGGCAAGAGCGGTTTAGCGTAAGTTTTTTTACTGAGCTTTCTTTCCCCTAAAGAAGCATGGTTATACCTGAAAGTGACAGGGGAATAATATCCCCGCATTTGCGGGGATTCTTGATGCAATTAGCCTGTAACTTTATGAGTTCCGGGAATTGGAGAAAAAGATTTTACAACCCGATTCCAGGAATTGATTTGCGCAATGGCCAATGTTAAATAAGCGATTTCATTTTTACTGAAGTGTTGCAGCAATTCTTCATGAATGTCGTCACTTTCCTGTTCCTGCTCCAGCCTGGTTAGTCTTTCGGCAAAATGCAGTACTGCTTTCTCAGCCGCAGAAAAGTAAGGTGCCTCCCTCCAGGCAGAAACTGATACCATTCTTTGTGTAGTTTCCCCTGCATGTGCAGCTTCTTTAGCATGCATATCTAAACAAAAGGCACACCCATTTATCTGGGAAACCCTGATCTGCATCAACTCTAAAAGTCGATGATCTAATCCGGATTGCCTGATATAGTTATTTACGTTTGCCATTACGTTGTAAAAGCCCGCCGGCAATTGGCTAAAAGGTAATCTTTCCATAACTTATTTTTGGTAAAGACCATCTTATGCCCACTTACGTGACAAACTTCTATTTAAAAATTTCAATTTATCTGGATTGCGAACGATAAATACATTCAGGATTTCACCCAAATTATTAGCCTCAATCATCATACATCCAGAAACCCCGGACTCATTAGAGATCATTAATGCCGGCTCGCCATTAATCACCGCTACCGAAAGACGGGCGGGTTGGTAGAATTTCCTGTATAAACCTGCCAACATCTTCAAAGCATTTTTCTTTCCTACTATTGGGTTTACTCCTGCCCTTGCTTTTCCGCCACCATCTGATGTAACAGTGATATCTTCATGAAGCAATTCATGTAAAAGTGTTACATCCTGTTTGCACAAAACATCCAGGTAACGGTTAAATACAGGACTGCTATTTTTATTCGGCTCTACCCTGGCCTGCTCTCCTAATTGTGCCCTGCTCCTGCTCAACAGTTTCCTTGAGTTTTCCGGGCTGATGTTCAGGATGGCCGCAATTTCCTGGTGATCGTAATCAAATGCTTCTTTTAATATAAATACGGCTCTTTGCTTTGGGTTAAGCTTTTCGAGTAATACCATCAGCGAATAGGACAACAGCTCCTTTTTTAGAATCCCGGAGTCGGCCTGTTCTGAGGCAATAGGCTCTGGTAGCCATTCTCCGTAATAATCTGCTACAATTTTTTGTTGTCTTTTTTTCTGATTGATGGACAGATTGATGACTGAACGGATAAGGTATGCTCTTTTATTCTCGATCTTATCACTGTCGGCCTGGATAAATCTCAGGTAAGCTTCCTGGGTAACGTCCTGCGCATCTTCTAAAACGCCCAAAATATTATAGGCATAAGTAGTTAGCAGTGGCCTTAAATTTTCCATATTTAAACTCATCACGAAATAGCAGACAAGCAGCCCATACTTTTTGTGACTAAAATAAAAAGAATTAAGCAGGTATGCCAGACAGAGGTAAATTATATGTTCACCGCCAGGCTAAAGCGAGACTGCCAGCGGAAAAAAGAGTGTACTTTCTAAATATGGAACCATGGCCGGGTTAAATGCCCAGGTTACCACCGGGAGATCAAGCTAATAATGCTCATGAACAAACGTTAAAAACTTTTCTACTTCTGCCTTCACCTCTTTGCTAGGTTTTAGGTAGTTGTTATTCAGGTAGGAAAAAACATACCGTTTTCCTGATTTGCCGATAAGGTAGCCGCTTAAATTATAATTATTAGACAGGCTGCCAGATTTCGCATAAATAAAAGTTTCGGGACTGGCAGTAAACATATTTTTTAGTGTTCCCGATTTTCCTCCTGCCGGTAAGAGCGCAAATAATTCTTGCTCGTTGTCTACTTTTGTTTTTATTTTTTCTAAAACTTTTATCATCATTTCGGGAGAAACCATGTTTAGCCTCGAAAGCCCTGAACCATCTACCCATTGGTAGGTCGATTGCATTTCGGGAAAATATTTAGTTGCACTACTAATCAGAGCTTTACTATTCATTTCCATTTGGTTGGCTGCAGCATAATTGAGCAACAACTGCTCGGCGATAAAATTATCACTGTCTTGCAGCATCTTAGCAAATACCTCAGAGGTCTTTGCATTATAGATTATTTTTGCTTGTGCCGGAACCGGCCTCCAGGGTAAAGTTTTTACAGAGCTTGTGATTAAACCTGTGGCGAGTAAAGTATCGGTAAGCAAACTTTCGAGTATGTTTTTACTAAAAAAAATGGGCAGCGTTTGCTTGTAACCCGCTTTTAATGTGGCTGGTACACTCAGGTTATTCCCCGAAATATTCCTTTTAATTATAGATGAGGATTTGCTGGCAGACAATTCTGAAAAATATAAAGAAGACAAGTCCGGAGATAATTTTAGTACTCCTGAAGGATCCTGAACGCAGGAAACCACATTTCCGTACAAGGGAAAATCTGTTATTTCTGCCTGGAAACTTTCATTATAATCATCCCATGACCAGCCTTGTCCGAATTTCTCACCTCTGTATCTTCCGCTAATGATGTAAATATTTTTTCCAGAGTTTTTAAGAAAATCAAATGCTTTCTGATTTTTAAAAGAAGGGTGTAAAAATGTAGGATCTCCCATTGGCCATATCAATAAAGAATCTCCCTTTTCTACGTATTGGAAACTCGGAACAGAATCTCCTAACATATTTAATCCTGCATACAGGGTTAACAACTTTATGTTTGAAGCTGCGGTAAAATTTTTATCGGAATTTTGTTGGAACAAAACCTTATCGCTTCCTGATTCTTTTATCATAAAGCCTACATGGTGATGCTTGTTGAGATCAGTATTTAAATAATCAGATAAAGATTGTTGCGGTTTCGAAATATCCTTTTTTGAGGCACAGGAAGAAAGAAGCGTGATTGCAAAGCAAAGGGCAAAAAATCTTATCATAGGGAGAAATATATTGACGCAAAATTATTCAAATGTTTTAAAGAAAATACTCTAATCAACTGTATATTTATTAAGTTAAAAACCAAAAGAATGTTTAATAAAATCCTTACAGGCTTATTATCTTTTGTGTGTTTTTTCACATATATCGGACCAATTTGTGCCGATGATGGTTTTGAATTTAAAGGCAACAGGAAAAGAGAGCAGATTAGCTTTGTGAAAGCTGGCGGACTGATTATCTTAAAAACCTATATCAATAACAAAGGGCCCTTTAATTTTGTTTTAGATTCAGGTGTAGGTCTCACTATTATTACAGATCCGTCTTTAAAAGATTCTTTACAGCTGGAATACATTAAAGAAATAAAAATATCGGGATTGGGCGAGCTACCAGATTTTACCGCTTATGTTACCCCTAATATTAAAGTGAATATTTCTAACACAGAAGCGAAAAGCCTGGGTGCTGTGATCTTAAAAGACGACCTGCTTCACCTATCGCAACATGCCGGTATTCATATACATGGACTGGTGGGCTATGATTTTTTCAACAGCTTTATCATTAAAACTTTTTATGAAGCGGGGTATTTGATTTGTGAAAGCAAACTTAAGACCCAATACTTAAGGAGAGGTTATAAAATTCCTTTAACCATAGAGAGAAACAAACCTTACTGCAGGATAAATATCCGGTTGAAACGCAATGAAAATCATCAGCTAAAAGCAATCATAGACAGTGGCGCCGGGCATGCCCTGTCTTTGGAAGGTCTTAACAAAAAAGGCTTTCCGTTACCCGATAACATATTGTATACTTCTTTAGGCATGGGACTAAACGGAGAAATTAAAGGCTACCTTGGAAGGGTAGCTACTTTTGAAATGGCCGGACTGGTGATTAACAATTTACTGACTTCTTTTCCTTTTTATGAAGATGTTGCAGAAAAAACCCTCACGGTTCCAAGAAATGCAAGTATAGGAAACCGGCTTCTGAAGAATTTTAACGTCACCTATAATTATCATAAGCAATACATTCATCTTCAACCTCTCCGTAAAAAAATACCGGTGTTCGAACATGATATGAGCGGGCTGGAAATTATTGCGACCGGGGATAGGTATAATCGTTATATCATTAACAAGGCAAATCTGCATGATCAAACAACTGATGCCGATTTACAGGAAGGTGATGAATTGATTTCTTTAAACCTTATCCCTGTTACCAGGATGAGCTTAGATGATATTCAGGAACTTTTTACCTCACAGGATGGTAGAAATATACACATCAAGGTGTTGCGCAATAATAACTATATCTCTTCTATCATTACTTTAAAGAGGTTGATTTAATATTAAACAAATTTGGTTTTAGTGGGCTATTTAAATTAGATATGTAACAAAATAGCTAAAAATATGTTAGCTCATTTCAAATAACTAATTTGCTGTTATAAGATTCACGATGAAAAAAATATTCTCCAGGTTATTAT
Source organism: Pelobium sp. (assembly GCA_045629485.1). Classification (GTDB taxonomy): domain Bacteria; phylum Bacteroidota; class Bacteroidia; order Sphingobacteriales; family Sphingobacteriaceae; genus Pseudopedobacter. Next base: position 11,470 of record JAZQRF010000366.1, read on the forward strand.
TAGTTCTAATCGCATTCTCCATATTCACCACTGCCTGTAAAAGCAGGAAAAAAAATACCACAACAGCCTCTCCTATTGTTATTCCTCCTAAACCAAAGCCTGGGGCAATAAAAGCATTTTCAGAAGTGATTACATCTAGTGCCAAAAGAGACAGCGGCTTGTTTAACGTTTATTTCCTGGAAGAAAAATATTATTACGAAGTGCCTGACTCTTTATTGGGAAGAGAAATGCTTGCCGTTACCCGTTATGCTAAAACTCCCACTAAAGATGGTACTTATGGTGGCGAACAAATTAACGAGCAGGTTTGGGTATGGGAAAAGAAGGGAAATAAAATTTCTATCAGAGTTCCTTCCTACAGCAATATTGCGAGTCAGGATTCTGCCATGAGAGAATCTGTAAGGAATTCTAACCTTGCGCCAATACTGGCTACCTTTGATATAAAAGCTATCAGTAAAGATTCATCGGGCTTCGTGATAGACGTCACTGATTTCTTTGCCAAAGATGTGCCTGCCTTAGGTCTTCCGCAAGCCGAACGCACTAATTTTAAGGTTCAAAGATTAGATGAAACACGCTCTTATGTAGATACGGTAAAATCTTTCCCGATGAATATCGAAGCAAGAACAGTTAAAACCTATATTGCTACCAATGCCCCTGAAGATGCTTCAATAGGATCTGTTACCCTGGAGCTGAACACTTCTATGATATTACTACCTAAAGTGCCCATGCAACCCAGGTTATATGATGAGCGTGTAGGTTTTTTCTCCCAAAGACAAACAGACTATGGTTTGGATGCCCAAAAAGCTACTGTAACCAGGTATGTGAGGCGCTGGAAACTGGAACCTAAAGATGAGGCAGCTTATTTACGCGGCGAATTGGTTGAGCCTAAAAAGCAAATTGTATTTTATTTAGACCCGGCAACACCAAAAAAATGGCGCCATTATCTTATAGAAGGAGTAAAAGACTGGAACATCGCATTTGAAGCTGCCGGTTTTAAAAAGGCCATAACCTGTTTAGAGGCCCCAACTGATGATCCTGACTGGTCTCCGGAAGACTCGAGGTATTCGGTGATCCGGTATTTCGCTTCTAATATCCCGAATGCTTATGGCCCGCATGTGGCCGATCCACGTTCCGGAGAAATTATTGAGTCGGATATTGGCTGGTACCATAATGTGATGAGCCTGGTGAGGAACTGGTTTTTTGTACAAACCGCAGCGGTAAATCCAGATGCCCGGGCTTCTAAATTTAAAGATGAGGTGATGGGACAGCTGATACGTTTTGTTTCTTCTCATGAAGTGGGACATACCCTGGGGCTGGCACATAATTTCGGATCGAGCTATGCCTATCCGGTAGATTCGCTGCGCTCTGCCGCTTTTACTAAGAGAATGGGCGGTACAGCTCCTTCTATTATGGATTATGCCCGTTTCAACTATATCGCTCAGCCGGGTGATGAAGGTGTGCTATTGTATCCTGGAATTGGCCCTTATGATAAATGGGCCCTTAAATGGGGTTATACCTGGTTTGGCGATAAATCTGCTGACCAGCAAGCCAGAGAACTTAATGAATGGACTGTAGAAAAAGCAGGTGATCCGTTATACTTTTATGGAAAACAAACTTCTACAACTATAGACCCTCGTTCACAATCTGAAGATTTAGGCAACGATGCCATTAAAGCTTCTGCCTACGGAATTGCAAACTTGAAACGTATTCTGCCGAATATAGAAAAGTGGACTTACGAAGAAGGGAAACCTTATTCAGATTTGCAGGAACTCTATGGAGAAGTAATCACCCAGTTCACCAGATACATGGGCCATGTTAGAGCAAATATTGGCGGAATATATGAGAATGCCAAAACTTACGACCAAAGTGGCGCAGTATATACACATGTACCCAAACAAAAGCAACAGGCTGCTTTGAAATTCATTATTGACCAAGCTTTTGTAACTCCCAAATGGTTGTTCGATGACAGGCAACTGGCCAAGTTTGATAACACCATGATGTCTGATAGGATAAGCAGTATGCAATCTTCTGTTTTAGCGGGTATTTTAGAATCAGGAAGGTTAGCCCGGGTGATAGACAACAGTATAAAAAATGGACCAAATGCTTATGGTTTAGATTTGCTTTTCGCAGATTTGAAAAAGGGAATCTGGTCGGAATTGAGTAGCGGCGGAAACATAGATTTTTACAGAAGAGCTTTGCAAAGGGCGCACATAGATCGGCTGGCCTATTTGTTAACTGCTGATCCGGCTGCTGCAAGTTCAAGGGTTAATATTGCAACATCTGATATCAGGCCCATGGCAAGACAGCAGTTGATTTTATTAAAAGCTGATGCAAAAAGGGCTTTGCCGAGGTATAGCAATGTGGTTATGAAAGCGCATTTGAATGATGTGGTGGCGAGGGTGGATAAGGTGTTGGAGGTGAAGTAGGCAAACAGGCCCTCTCTTCCCTTATTAAGAACTTGTTTAGTTAGGAAATTCCCCACTCATGGTTTGATACCAATCGACTGTTTAAAGACTTTTCTTAGATGTTTAAATTCCAAATATCGGAATTCAAATAAAGTAGATTTAATAAACATTTTGAATCCATTTTTTCCTCCACACTCTATTATCAGTTTATACCATTTTTCGTATAAGTATTTATTAAAGAAAATTTCATCATAAGTTTTAGAAATAATGTTTCTTTCTTTTAGAATCTCCATAAATGCCATGTACTTTTGGATATTATTTTTTTGGATATTCTCAGTATATAGTTGATGATGCGTCTCAATCAATTCTGAATTCGTTCGGATGTTTAAGTTTCTATGCATAATCTCCAAAATCCTGCACTCTGAATCTACCATTTTTTCGGTTTGGATGCTTGAAATATTATTTTGGTGGATTCGATATTTCACCAAAACCTCATCAAGATTGGCAACCTTATATTTCTCCGCTATTCTTAAAGATAATTCAAAGTCTTCTGCCGGAGCATAGTTCTTATAGCCTCCAAGCTCTTTTATTACACTAGTTCTTATCATTAGCGTAGAATTTACAAAAACATTTAGGAAGAGCATATGAGCGTTAAGATTTTCCAGGGGTAATGTTAGCTTGTACCCTGTTGGCTCCCCTTTAGAATTAATATATATCGAATGTCCACCACACATCGCATAAGATCTTTTGGACTCCATAAAATCATATTGCAGTTCCAGTCTATTTAGCGGGGCGATATCATCACAATCAAGAATTGCAAAATATTCTCCTGATGCTTCATCAATGCCCCGGTTACGAGTATATACAAGACCTTCGTTTTTGCTATTATTCAAAAACCGGATTCTTGGATCATTATAACTGTTAATAATATCTACTGAATTATCTGTAGAACCATCATTGATGATTAATAATTCAAAATCCTTAAATGTTTGGTTTAATATGCTGTCTATGGATTCCCTTAAGTAAGCAGAACCATTATATACAGCCATAAAGACAGTTATCATTGGATTAATTATCATTATCGTTCCCAAAGATCCTTTTTTACAAAAATTGAATTTATATTGGTATCAGCATAGAGCAGATATCCTTTTTCTTCTAAAAATGAAATTATTTTTTTATTTTTCTTACCCCTACCAACTGTAGAAAAAGATATGGTTTCAACACAAATTACTTTAGGAAAATTGTCTTTATAATCTATAGATTGTAAAACTATCTCATCTATGCCTTCAGCATCCAAACTTAAAAAATCAGGAAACATACCTCCATTATATCTACTCAAAATATTGTTGACGGTACTCACCTGTATCTTGTGGATTTCCTCAATTTTAAAATCCCCCAGCTTGCTATATCCTAAAGCCTCTTCGTAAGAGAAAGTGTTTAAGGTAGGAGTTGATATTTGATAGAAATCCAGTATTTCTTCTTTATTTCCAACACCAAGGTTTAGATTAATATCTCTCTTTCTTGCTATTATAAATTCCTTAAAAAGAGAAGGATCGGGCTCTATATTTATTCCATGCGCCCCTTTTTATATTGACTTTGACCTTCTATATTCCTCTTAAATATTGATTTCATTCGATGAATCTTAATAGTTAACAATGTTCCATTTCTCAGGAATTAAATCATGTATAGAATAAGTATCTGCAATATCTGAAAACCAATTATTTGGAGCATATACATGTCCCTGCCTGCTTGCTAGCCAGGCTCCCCACCAGCTAAAGCTACTATTAGCTATAATATGATGCTTACAAGCAGTCATCAGTGCCATATCTTTCCAGCTATCTTTTCCTTCATTTCCTTCTATGAAATGCAGTTTTGAACCAGAAAGCTTAAAGTTATTCTTCACCCATTCAATGTCGTTGGTAAATATGAAGACCTCAATTGTTGGAATATTCAGTTTTTGAGATAATAACTCCAATGCCTCTCGATAATAACTAATGGGTAAAACTCCATGATATGCAGCTGCGGCTTTATTAGTAATGTAATCTCCTCTTCGTATATGAATGGCTGTTGCATTCTTTGAAGCCAAAATTTTTTGTTCCGCTAATTCATTTTTGCTCCCCAGATGTGGAAACCTGAAATCATGTAATAACTCGTTCCTTATATGTTTGAAGTATTTTTCTGACTGGAAAAAACCGTCCAGATAGGTGATCTTTTTCCGTAGGTTAAGATCAACGAATTCATGAGAATGTTGTGATATTAATGAATGCTGAATTAAGTGCCATTTTTTTAATTTTTTAGATATTTTAGATTTCCCACCATATATATTTAAAGAAAATTTAGAGATTATTTGTGCATTTATATTAGGAAATATATCTAACTCAAAACTTCTTGCGGTAAATTCCTCAGTCGTAATATTATGCTTTTCAACAAAACTCAAATCTAAGTAAATATTTTCTCCATTTTGCAGACACCCTTTTGCTACAGCATATTGGAACATTTGGTTACCTAAGCCTCCTTTCAGCAATGTTATAATCATAACTTGTTTAACAAGGATTTAATCTTAGAAAGAAAAATTTTCTTGAAATCTTGTTTTGGAAGATCTCTTAAAAAATTATGTCCTCCAAAACGGGTTTTGTCTAAAATAATGATTTTTTGTTCATAAGGAAGTTCCCAACCTTCCGGATATCCATAAGATGGTTCCAGTATTTTAGCTTTTTTATTAAGCATGTATTTATTTAAATGAGACTCATCATGCCATAAAGCCACGATATCATTTTCTAAGTCTTTATCAATGTTAGTTTTTAATATATGAATAAGTTTTAAATACGAGGAAGATACACCCCCGTTAAAACCTCCCATATAATAATACTTACCTTCATTAGAGGATATAAATGCTGAAGATTTAGGATTTTTTTCGTATGTAAATTCAAGCCTACTTTTATTGTAAAATCCGGGGTGTTTTACCATCAGCAAACCTTCTTCCTCACTTGGCAATACTTCTTCATTTACTGGTTGTAAAAAACGCATATTGGCATTTATAAAAAAAATATAATCAAAAAACAGAAGCTTATCCTTAATATTACTAAACATTTTAAAACGCATTAAAGTATCATAAGGCCAACCTAACTTTTCCTGACTTATTTTATGAACTCTTTCATTAACAGGACGAATATCCTTGTCTGTAAATACAAAATATTCTTTAGTGTGGTTGGTTAAAAAATATTGCTCAGAAGATTTATAAAATCCTTCCCAAAAAATGTTATACTTTCCTGTACAGATATAAAGTATTGCTATCTTCATCTGATTCTGTTTTTAAAACTCCTTTTTATAACTCTGCGTAGCTGTTTTAAAGATATATTTTTTATTAAAAACAGATCAGAACCAAGGAATTTAGATAATAGCCCCTTATCTTTAGAAAGCAATAGTACTTCATACCATTTTTCCAAAAGTACCTTGTCGAAGATAGCTTTGTCATATATCCGTTTACTAGTATTACTTTTTTTTAAAAGCAATAAGTGGTCTTCGATTTCGTTTAGACTAAATGAAATACTTTCTATATTTTTATACAGCATATATTGTATTTCAATATCCCTTTCCTCAACATTATGATATAGACTAGTTAAAAGATATCGAAGAACTTTCTTTTCTCCGTTCTGCATATCAGTACTTTTAGAATGAGTAATATTTTGACTATGTTCTCTATAAAGAATTAGTGATTCATCAATATTCGCCACAGCATGGTTTATAGCGATTCTGGAAAAAAGAAAAAAATCTTCTGCAAATTCATACTCTCTGCTATATTTATAATCTTTTAAAATGGCAGACTTTAAAATTACTGAGGGATGTATAAAGGAATTACAAAATAGCTGATTTATTTTTATTTCCTTATTATTTGTTGGAGGCATTACTTTATGCATGAAAACTCCTTCTTCATTAATTGCGTCGGCAAAGGTTCCACATAAGGCTATAGCGGTATTGTTCGTCATAAACTCATACTGTTTTCTTAAACGCTGAGGTTTCGCAATATCATCAGCATCCATTCTTGCAATATATTCTCCCTTTGCAACAGCAATACCCGCATTTAAAGAGAATACAATCCCCTGATTCTCTACATTACTTAAATAAACTATTCTTTCATCTTTAAAAGAGTGTATTATGTCTTCACTATTATCTATACTCCCATCATTAATTATAATTAATTCAAAATCAACGAATTCCTGGCTCAAGATACTATTAATCGCCTCTGCTACATAAACCCCACTGTTATAAACAGGCATTACCACACTAATAACAGGATTAAAATTACTCATCATCTAGAATTTTCGTTGTCTCCAGGAATTAAGCTCTTTTAAAAAGATATTTATAGTGCTAAACACACCGACTTCTGCGACGGCTATTTTTATTCCTTGCAGACTAAAGTGGTTCTGTCTCCTAATTAACTTTCTACAAGCATAAATTAGGTTCCGTCTGTTAAATTTTAATAGTTCATTTTTATCAGCACCTTTGTAAAATTGAAGATAGCTATTCATATCTTTTCTCAGTTTCAAATCAAAAAAATATGAGTTAAAAGTATGAGTTCTGGCGCTATTCTTATGCACTCTTATTAATGCTCGAGCCAGATTATTATCTATATAACTATATCTCGCACCTTTATATAAACAATTCAACCAAAATTCCCAATCCTCATAGATTACGTATGGCTTAAAATGTATACTATTCTCTTTTAAAAAAGAAGCTCTAATTAATGGACTATTAATTGGCATTATAGTCATAATAAAAGTCGGTAATATTTCCTCAAAGATTCCGGAAACTCTCGGCATCCACTCGTTTTGGTCCAGGTAATAACCTGCATACAATTGTTTTAGGTTGTCGCTTGCAAAATATTTTGCATCGGTATAACTAATCGTATGATCAGGATGAGTATGCATATAATTTTCCTGAATTTCTATTTTGGAAGGACTGATCAGGTCATCAGCATCCAATAGTTGAATATACTCTCCCTTACTAAGTTCTATACCTCTATTACGAGCTGCAGATACGCCATTATTTGTTTGATATAGGTAAGAGAAGCGTTTATCTGCTTCACAAAAATCTTTTACTACAGCATTAGTATTATCTATTGATCCATCATCAATGATTATCGCTTCCCAATTTGTATAGCTTTGGTCTAATAGACAATTTAGCGTCTCCTTTATTAAATGCCCGTAATTAAAGCAGGGAATTATAATTGAAACTAAAGGTTTATCCATACCTAAATATTTACGCCATCTCTTAAGGCTTCGAGATATTGGTAACCCCATTTTTCATCAGGTTCAAGATGACAACCTTCTCCCCACTCATTCCAAGCATTAATAAATAAAAATTGTTCACTTTCATTATGGTTTCTTTTAGTAAAATCAACCATTTCCTTAACCCATGATTTAAATAGATGCGGATGAGATCCTGTATATAAGGCAGCTTTACTTTTTCTTCTAGCAGAATTATCCCATGAAGGACAGACACATCTAAAATATTTATAGTTGAATATTGGTTTCTTAATCATATTGTCTCTAAGAACCTCATATGACCAAATTCCATGTTCATAATGTGCAGACTGTTTTAGGTTCAGATTATGAAGGGTCTTATTAATTACATAAGAGAACATATTACTTTTCGCTATTTTTTTCCCCTGATAAAAAGTATCGGGAGCGAATTCCATCCCAGCATCAAATCCATGTAAGGATGGTTCCATATTCTTTTCAAAATTCTCCATTCTAATCAAAAAAAGTCCTTCAAACCCTGCTTTCCGAGCTTCTTCCTGCCATATTTCTGTGGCTTTATTGATATTAGGATGTAATTCTGAACGATACATAAGAAAGACTGGTTTATTACCTACCTTTATATATCTATCGTCTTTGAAAAACTGTATTAAATATTTAATATGGTCTCTATCATCTTCTAAAGAATATTTTTGTTTCATTAGCACTTCTTTTTCCTGACCATCCCATGTTCGTGTCCAGTTTTCATTTGCCCAACATAAGCAAAACGGAAAATCGGGTTTACCTGCTTCTAACATATTATGAAGAGGTCTTTCTAATAGCAGCTTTCCGTTAAACCAATAATGGTAAAAGCAAAATCCATAAATTCCATATTCTTTAGCAAGTTGAGCTTGCCTTTCCATCACTTCAATATCAACTAAATCATAGTAGTTATTATGTAATGGAATATGAGGTTGATAATGTTCTTTAAAGAGAGGTTTAGCTTTTCGTACATTAGTCCATTCGGTAAAACCTTGCCCCCACCATTCATCATTTTCTTTTATAGCATGATATTGAGGCAAATAGAGTGCGATTGGTTTAATATTATTTGTCATCGTGTTAATCATTAAAAGCCTGCATATCAATCAATCTTTTATACAATCCATTATGCTGTATCAATTCCGTATGCGATCCTTGTTCTCTTATTTTTCCAGCTTCCAATACCAAAATAACATCTGCATTCTTTATAGTGCTTAAACGGTGCGCAATAACCAGGGAAGTCCTGTTTTTCATCAAATTATTTAAAGCTTCCTGTACTAATTTTTCTGATTCGGTATCCAGGGCGGAAGTAGCTTCGTCTAGAATAAGGATAGCAGGATTACGGAGAACTGCTCTCGCAATATTTAATCGTTGCTTTTGGCCGCCAGATAATTTCATTCCTCTGTCGCCAATATTT
>JAZQRF010000367.1:0-18166 GCA_045629485.1 Pelobium sp.
AAGTAGCTAGTAAGTCAGTCGGAGAAAATGCCTCTCCTTTTCCATTATTATCTACCGGCGCATCGGTAATAATTTCTTCTCCCGATTTTAAATGAGTGGCTGTGGTTCTTAATAAGCCATTATAAATTACTTTTGAAGTTGCCATATAAATAAATTACAATCAAATTTAAATTATTTTAACAGTGTCTTAAACAAAAAGGAGAGCATGCTCTCCTTTTATAAATTAGTTCTAAAGGTAAGCTGCTCATTAAAGTTTTAAAAGTAAGATCTTTTGTTTTCTTGCCTAATATAAGCGTTCTATTTACGTATCAGATTTTACAAAATAACCATCACTAAGTTAATCCATTAGCGACTAACCACTGCATCAATTATCTTCACTTCATAAGGTTCAAAGGTCAACTTCAGTATTTCTCCCCTACCTAAGAGAATTCTATTTCCAGTAACCTTTGCATCATAAAAGTTAAAACTTTTAGAATAACCATCAGGGATTTCAAATACTTTAGAAGCAACTACAGTAAAGGTTTTTCTTTCTGAAGTTGGATTACGAAGAGTAAGTACCGCTTTTGACGGAGACCATCCGGCAAAACCATACGCTTCTTTTAACGGATCTCCTCCTACCCAATGTGCATCTTGTAAAACCTGAGCATTTGCTTTTCCCCAATTTGCAGCCATTGCCAAAACATCCCAATTTTTTGTATTCATTCTATTCGGATCTATATAAAGCTCCTGGAGACTTGTACCTGTTCCGAAAAATGACCATATCTCATCAGAGATATCTTTATCATCGTATCCGAATTTCCCAGGGGGACCATTTTCTGCTATACAAATACCATGAAGCATTACTGCATTGAGAGGGAACAAAGGTGCTCTTTTTACCACATTTTTATAGGTTTCTGAATCCCGATAAGTGATCCATTGTTGTCTACCTGATCCTGTTCCAGCCTGATGAGTATCAAGCCCTGCTCGCCATACTGCGTCAGCAAAATTTAACCAGTAAACTGACGGCCACGTCCCAACTGTCATACTCAGGTACACATCCGGGTTTAGTTTTCTCAGGCCTTGGGTAAGCTTCAGCATGGCTTCAATATCTTTCTGATAAGTCACACTGGCCCCACTTGCGCCATTACCGGCACCTATTCCATCGAATTTAAAAAGTGAAACATTGTACTTTTTCATAAAGTCTTGCGCCACTCCTTTAAACCGATCAAAGTAGATTGGTCCTGATAGGGAAAATCCATTTGCATTGGTCTCAAATGGGGGGACCTGCTTCTTTCCATATGCTAAGCGTTGTTGCTGATCCTCCATATATCCTCCCCAGGGAGAAATCCATACACCAAGGCTAGCATTGAATTCCGCAGCTTTTTGTGCAATTTTCGAAAATCCATTAGGAAAGTTCTTATTAAACATCCATAATGTCTGATTATCATCCCACCCGTCATCAAACAGGAAAGCATCCATCTTAACGTTTCGTTTCTTTATCAAACTATCACCAAACATTTCAATTCTACTTATGCAAGAAGCTTCATCTAGTTTACGGTCTACCCATGATAGATCGTACCAAGAATTATAATGAAGATTTTGCCTGTATGGACTCGTCCTTTCACGTTCTACATAATGTAAAAAACCACGCCTTAATTGACCTACTGGAGTGGTGCCCCAAACTGTTGAAATTGAAAGAGACTGCGAAGCTATCAGCGGTTCTAAACGAGGTAAATAGGAAGATAAGCCATTAATATCCTCCTCGTATTGAGCCATTGGATCTTCTACCGCAAAAAACATTTCATCCTTGACAATAGGAGACCCTTCTACTTCTCCATATTTTTTTGCTCCCGCTTGAGCGGGTAATTTTACCAGCGTAATTTTTTCTATTTCTACCTGGTCATGAGTACTAAAGGTAAAATTTTGACGAACATAATTGGAACCATCTTTTAATACGACCACCCATTCTACATTGATACCAGATTTTTTTTCATGAAGTTTAACAGAAAAACCAACGCCTCCTAATCTTTCAGAATACCTTAATGCCGCCTTATTAATAAGAATTTTGTCACGATTTATATCAGAAAATTCAAATTCAGAAGAGTTTAACAATTTTCCGCTTTTTAATCTGATTTCAAATAAGTATCCTTTATCAAAAGAAACGCTGGCCCCGGTTGTTTTATCGAGGATCTTCCCACCTGATATTTTATTTCCCTGCTTAAGCCAATTCACCCGTAATGACTTATTTTCTACAGTATATTGATGTTTCTGTACCTTTAATAAGCCTTTACCAGGATTAGAACCCGGATAATTAATTTGAGAAAAACTCTGAGACCAGGCAAAAAAAGACAGAGCAAATACAATATATTTTAACTTCATTAAGAATCTCGTAAGTATTTAATAAAAATTTATTTCACAACGGGCCAACCGTTTTCGTAAACAAGGGGTTTAATCATAAAAACACGTGTATTATAATCCTGTTGGGCAGGGTTCTTATTTACCGGAATCGCATGATAAGCGATATAGGTTTTACCTTTTGCATCTTTAAATACTGAATTATGCCCCGGAGCAAGCCAATTTGCATCTTTCTTTAGAATTGCACTACTGCTTATATTTTTACTTTTGGCCATACTTACAAAAGGTCCTAAAGCAGACTCTGATTTTGCCACCAATACGGCATAATTTGCACTTGGTCCACAACAATTATCACCTGAATAGTACATGTAATAGCTTCCTTCATGATAGTCTATCCATGCCCCTTCAATAAGCTTATCATAAGTATTTTCCTGATAGGGATGAACCAGCATTGTTGGCTTAGACCCTTCTGCAAAGCTTTTCCAATCATCTGACATTTCCTGCACACGGATGGCTTCATGACCAGATCCCCAATAAAGCAACTTTTTCCCTGTTTTAGGATCAATAAATGCAAAAGGATCTATATTCACAAATCCAGCTCCGCAAACTAATGAAGTGCCTTTATCTATAAATGGCCCGGTCGGAGTATCAGAGAAAGCTACCCCTAAGCATTTGCCCGTATTATTTCCCAATTCGCCGGAGTAAAACAAGACATACTTATTTAACCCCGGGTCAAAAAGGACATGTGGAGCCCAAAAATCTTTTGTTGCCCATGTTGGTTTTACAGATAAAGCATCACTGGCTATTCTCCAGGTCTGTAAATCTTTTGAAACTGCAACCGGGATATTGAAATTCTGACCTTGAATTGGGCCATTAGTAGCATAAGCATAATAGGTATCATTAACCCTGATAATTGTCGGATCAGGAAAATTCACATTAAATACAGGATTAATGATAGCCTTTTCTCCATTTCCATCAGGCTTCTGTTCAGGTTCTTTAGCCGTATCTCCAGATTTTTTTCCGCAACTAAAAGCCATCAAAGTGGCAAATACAAGAATTGAAGTAGTTATGTTTAAAATTTTTCTTCGTTTCATACTATAGAATTTGAGACTATTATTAATCAACTTTATTTATTTCAGTAGTTTTTGCTTTTATAAATTCTGCTTCTTCCATGCGGTAAGGACTACCATCTCGGTTAAATATTTCATGAAACCACAAAACCGGATCGGCTGTATACTTTTTATCCCAACTGTCCCACGGCATCTTGGTTTGTGTCTTCCCATCAACCAGGCCCCAGTTATAAGCGCCAACACGATATTTCTGTGCCACAGGCAGAGAGCCTTGAAAAGTACTGTTATTACCGCGAGCCATATATTCTGTACAAAGAATTGGACGACCATAGCGCTGTAACCACAATATTCTTTTTTCAAATTCTTCTCCGTTATCGTAGTTGTGAAAGGAAATGATATCGGATTCTTCCAATTGCAATTTGTCTATGGCTTTTAGCTGCTCATCAGTTGACCAGTCGCCATGCCATACTCCGGAAGTTAGAGGTTGGTCTGGATTAACCGACCTGGCCCAAACAAAGGTTTTTTGCAAAAGAGGGAGCACATAATCTACTTTATTGGCAAGCTCTTGCTTCCCATAAGAACTGTTGTTGGTATTATCCGGTTCATTCCATACATCCCATCCCAAAATACGATCGTCCTTTTTAAAACTCCTGATCACTCCTTTCACATATCGCTCTAACCGAGGATATTGCGTAGAATCTTTCAAGACCTCCAGACCTGGACTCTGAACCCAACCGGAATTATGAACAAAAGGCACCGGCTCTTTTTGTCTACCTAATTTCGGAAAAGGATCCCAGCAGGAATCAAATAAAACAAAGAGCGGCTTAATTTGATGATTATGGGCAATTTCCAAAAAAGTATTCATTCTTTTTACAAAACCAGTGGAGTCCTGATCCCATAATAAGTCATGCAAATATACACGCATGCTATTCATTCCTATTGACTTAGCCAAACCGAGTTCACGGTTGATAGTTATTGTATCGAATGAATCTTCCTGCCACATTTCTAATTGATTAATTGCAGAGCTTGGGATAAAATTTGCTCCCACCAACCAGGGCTGTTCTTTATACCAGTTGTTGGCTTGTTCTTTACTCCAGATACCACGTCCTGTTTCCTGAACCGAATTCTGTACAGAGCAGTTCTGCAATAATAATCCGGCTATAGCCAGCAGTATAAATTTCATTTTTAAGAATCTCACGTTATAAATTTTAGTGGTTAAAAAATATTAATGGTATAGTTTATCTATATCTAAAGGCTGAGTATTTACAGCTCCCATTTTAACTTCCAGGTGTCTTCCGCCGCCAGCATCAAAGTAATGCAGGCGAATTTTATGAAGTCCTTTTCTTAAAGGAATAAGTCCGGATGCTTCTCTTGCTGCATGCTCTCCGTCGTTATCAATAACCAGTTCATCATCTATATAAAGTACAGCCCCATCATCAGATATTACCTTAAAATTGTACATATGATCTGCGGGTACTTCTACATAACCTTCGCATATGAGGTAAAGCGTTCTTTTTGCTGCTAAAGGACGCAGATTCAACCCTGATAATATTCCCGAAGTATCTGCTTTTGTGATTTTTATATCCTTAGCCAAGTTAAATTTATTAGCGGTAGTGCTAAATAATAAACCGGCTTTATAAGGCTTATTCGGAAGAGCCGGCTTATAACTTTTCTTAATGTAGTTCGCTATATAAATTCCGCTTTTTCTTCCTGATTGTAAGATGGTAAGGACTTTTATTGTTACCGGTACATTATCTTTTAAGTTTAGTGTAAAAGGCTCTTTGTATTGTTGACTGCTCGAATTGGGATCGGTTCCATCAAGTGTAAAATAAGTGGTGGCATCCTTTACAGAGGGCTCTAATCTTACTTGAACGCTGGATTCAACTGTTATGACATCTTTAAATCCCTTTGGTTCAGGAATCCGGAAATTCTGTCCCTGGAGGTCTAATGCTTTCAAACGAAGTTTTAATTTATCCAGAAACTTTTCATAATTTTTAGCTGATGCCGGAGACCAGGCTACCTCAGATACGGCAAGTGCCCTTGGGTAGGTCATATAATCAGAATGATTTCCTTCTCTGATATTTTCCCCCCATACATTGCCCTGAATTCCTTTAATATATTTATGCTGTTCAGTTGTAAGAGAATCAGACAAAGGCTCGTAACTGTATACTTTACTTAAAGGCAGCTGAGCAGGAAATGCGGGTGGTTCTGTCTTTGGGTTACCCTGATAGTAATCCAGGTACAGGTACGTGAATGGACTCATGATTACATCATGATGCTGACGAGCTGCTGCAATTCCACCACTCTCTCCACGCCAGCTCATCACTGTTGCATTGGGAGCTAATCCACCTTCAAGGATTTCATCCCAGCCAATAATTTTACGGCCTTTACTATTTAAAAATTTTTCCATGCGGTGCACAAAGTAGCTCTGAAGCTCGTGTGCATTCTTAAGTCCTTCATACCGCATTCTTTTTTGGCAATGCGGACATGCTTCCCAACGTTCTTTGGGCGTTTCATCACCACCAATATGAATATATGGGCTCGGGAAAATCTCCATTACTTCGCTCAATACATCTTTTAAAAAATTAAAAGTAGATTCCTTACCGGCACAATACACATCCCTTTTAATCTCACCAAAGGGGGCAACTTCATAAGGTCCTTCGGTACAGCCCAGGTGAGGATAGGAAGCTAAAGCTGCTATAGAATGGCCTGGCATTTCAATCTCCGGTATAACCGTAATATGTCTTTCTGCTGCATATGCTACTATTTCCCGAGCTTCTGCCTGCGTGTAAAACCCACCATATTTACCGTCCTTTATGAATTCAGAGTTCTTTATATTATCAACTGGTTTACGCCATGCTCCTATAGATTGGAGTTTTGGGTACTTCTTTATCTCGATTCGCCAACCCTGGTCATCAGTAAGGTGCCAATGAAAACGATTAAACTTAAAATGTGCCATAACATCCAAAAACTTTTTGATGTACGCTACTGAAAAAAAGTGGCGGCTTACATCAAGCATCAATCCCCTATAACCAAAACGGGGCTGATCATTTATGGATACAGCAGGAATGACCACTTCTTTCTTTTTTTCTACGGGTGATAATTGTTCCAGCGTTTGCAGACCGTAAAACAGCCCGGCACCATTACCCGTAAGCCGCACCTGTTTATTATCCACTAACAATTGATAAGCTTCAGCCCGGCTTTCAGCATTTTCTTTAAACAGGATGTTTCCGGGAAAAGAATTGGCTTTAGTTACAGGTTTTAATCTGAGCCTAAAACCGAAGTTACTTTGGATAAATTCACTAAATAAACCTGCAGCTTTTTTGGCTTCTTCTCCGGAATAATAAATCACAGTTTTCTCTGAAATGGCAAACTGGCCGCTTGACAGAACCATTTCTTTCGGTTCAGGAATAAGGGCTACTTTATTTGTTACCTGGCAAAATGCATTGTATGTAAAAAGCACAAACAATATCATCAGGAGGTATTTATTAATAATTCTCATTAGCAATTTGTTATTTTATCAAATTAGGTTCTAAAATCTCAGCCTTACAGGTTATTGAGCACACTTAAGGCAGTATTTATCAGATCCGTTTTTTTAGCATTTCCTGGCTTATAAGGTAAGGCTGCCCAATCTTTTTCTATTTTAAAGAAATCAGGCTGCACCGGGTTCTTTCCGTTTAGCTTATCATTTAAATAACCAATATATAATTGCCAGCGGTTTAGATAGAGGGTGCTCATTAATCCTCCCCATTCTTTATTAGCATAGTCATTAAGACGAGTTTCCGGCCTGTTGGGTCCCCAATAACTTATTTGGGTTCTTGCATTCAATACAGCATTCTGCTTTTCCTCTGCAGATTTCCCAAAATCGTAAGCGCTATTTAACCAGGTATCCAAACGAAAGCCAGGATGGGTATTGAGTAAACCATCCTGGGTTTGAATAAGGCCTAAAAAATAATTAGCCTTTTCATTAAATTCATCTTTTTTATTTTGATTATAAGCAGAAATCATAGCCTTGTAGGCATCCTCGCCCCTGTTACTTACCACCTGCCTTACGAGGTCTACCAAATCATATTGATAGTTAGCATCATTTTTATATTTATTTGCAGAAGCTGCAAAATTTCTAACAGCTGCTTCAAAAACTATGGGGTCATAACTTCTCTTCAAAGTACCGAAGGCCCTGGCGTATCGGGCATTTAAGGAAGGACGGGAACAGAATACACTTTCGGGTGCGCCTTGTTGAGGTTCTATATCGCTGGTGTAAACAGTCTTTAAAAAAACCTGCCATGCATCTTTGATATTTTTATCTGCCCCTCCATATCGAAAATCTGTATAATTATTAAGCCACTGACTGACATCAACAGGTTTGTTTTTTTGCCATGCAACGTCATAAATTAAATCATATAAAACCGGGTTGTTATTGTATCCTTCGGGTATTTCTCCAATTCCAACCAGTGTTTTCCCTTCTGGCATTCCCAGGGCTTCAAATGGTTTATTAGCCAGGAATTCAAGCTTCCCATATAAACCATTATTTTCCCCAAAGTTATTAACAGAACCGAATATCCAGTTGTGACCGTTGTAGCCATTACGAGCCTTCCAGTTCTCGTGGTCTTCTCCCATTAAATCCAGGATTAAGACCTTGTCTACAGGGACTTTCTCTATAATTTGATCATCAGGGTTACCTGACCATCCTTGTAAAACCCATGTTGAACCCGGATAAGCTTCATTCATAGATCCGTAAATATTTTCACCAGCAATCTGCAGGTCTACTCCTTTAGATATTCCCCCTTCATGAAATGGGTCTCCTCCAAAAAAACGGAAACCCTCGCCGTACTCTTTCTTTAAATGTTTATAATAGGCAGAGGCCATTTCTTTAAAAAGCGGTTCCTGAGGAGATAGAATTGCTGGTCTGGAATACATCCCCCAATAGCCCTGGTTGATGATATTTACTTCAGGATATTTCTTTTTTAAAGCATTGGGCACCATTCCATAAAATCCCTGTAGTACGGGTTCCATGCCAAGCTCGGCCATGCGTTTAAGAATACCTGTTTGCAATTTTGCTTGCTGCTCTATAATATTATCACTAAGCGGGCCTCCCCAGCCTTCAATATTTCCCATTAACCACCATGCAGAATAGGCAGGGCCAGGAATAAAAGCTCTTCTCTCTTCCTTTGTAAAACCAAAGTCTTTTAAGGTAAGATCCCATATTTTCTCTACTCCCACTGGTGCCAAAGCGATATTTACACCATTTAAAGCCAGCCAGTCTAAAACATATTCCCATTCCTCATTTTGATAAAAAGACATGGTATAATTTACAGTGCAGTAATTCAGGCTGTAACGGTATTGGAAAGGGGTTTCCTGTGTAACAGTTCCTTTTATTGCCGGCAGTTTCTTTAATGGTTTAACATTGTTGCTTTGAAGAGCTATAGACTGCTTACAATAGTATTTTAAATACCAGTTGACTCCCATTGCTGCAGCGGCAGACGAACTTGCAGCTACTGTTAATCGGTTTTTATTGGTTTTAAGCGTAAAAATATCGCCTTTTTCTGAAGACTTAATGTTTTCAAATTTAATTTTAGAGGATAACCACGGGGCTCTTCGCTTAACTAAATGTTTTATACCTTCAAAATCGTTTGCTTTTAAAGTTAGAATGTTAAATATCAAAAAAAGTACTATGCTTAGTGTTTTATGCATATCAAAATTGTGTAGAAATTTAATTAAGAAAATGGAGAAGGCATATTTAATACCTTCTACCATTTTTTTATAGGATTATTCTTTAGGACAGTTAATCTATTCTAAATACGCCGAGCTCGCTAAATGAGCAGTGGGTCTCATTATTCACATTTAATTCATTCATCTGCACCCTGATGTACTGAGCCGTTGTAAGCGGTAAAATAATGTATTGGTCATTGTTTTTTTGTGTGGCTCTTGGTACCGGATAATCTCCTAGACTTTGCCATGTATCAGCCAGGTTCTTTTTAACAAAAATCTCTACCTTCGCAGGCCCCGGTGTAGCAGAACTCGACTTTATCCACAAGCCATCGAATGTCCTTTGTGCCCCCATATTAAGGGAAATATAACGCGGCATTCTGGTAGTGCCCCATTGCGTGTGCCAATAACTAGGCAAGCCATCTAGTACATCCGTAGCAAGACTTTGCTGACTTTCAAAATCAAGAATGCTCCAGCCTGTTCTGGCTAAAATTGTATTTTTAAAGGTTAAAGTTTTCGTACTTATTTCTCCGCTTATTAAATCTTCAACTGTTGCCAGGACTGACACGGTTTCTCCTAAAACTACAGGTCCCAGTTTCGCACTTTCAGATGTATTGGTATTCACGGTAACACTATTGGTTACGTTTGCAGAACTAAATACAATTTTCGCAGTTTTACCTGAAGTATTCGACCAACTCATTGTCATTTCTTTATTGGAATAAGTAGCGGTAAGAGATTGAATAATTTGTCCAACCGTAATTCCTTTAGGTGTTTCTGTAAAAGTTTTACTTTCTTGTACTCCTTCTACAAGATCAGCTACTGTAACTAAAACACTCGTAGGCTCTTGCTCCATATTTGTAAATTCAACTTCACCTGTTGCTAATGCAGAGGTAATTACTTCTTCCTTCGCTACATTGTTATTGCTGTACTTAAACGTATATTTAAGCTGCCTGCCTGTTGCGTTTGCATAAGAGAATTTGAGGCCTCCGGCAGTTGAAACAACCGTTATTCTATTCAATGCCATCATAGCAACAGAGCCCTTGGTAAGAATTTCCGGTGTAGCAAATACCTTGGATGGGCGATCGGTTTGTCCGTGAAAAATAATCCTGAAAGAGTAATTGGTATCATATTCCAATCCCTCCAAAACCACTTCTTCGTCAAAATCTGTAAATTCCAACTGTTTCGGTTCTTCACCTATTCTATAATGGATTACACCATATTTAACGAGGTCGGTATCCACTTCAGGAAAAGTAAATCGAACCCTGCCATAATAATCTGGAGTCGCAGTAACACCAGTAGGTTGTGGAGTTTTCACTGGCGGTTCTCTGAGTTCTATTTCCTTGGAACATGACCACAGGAAACAAGCTAAAGTAAAAAACCATACGTATTTATGAATTGCTTTCATTTTATCCTATTTAGTATAATTAAAAATTACCAACCATAATTTTGAATAATACCTCCGTTAGACTTCACCACCTCTTCGGCAGGAATTGGCATGAGGTAATGATTGATTCTGAATACTCTTTTCCCTCCCTGGCGCACTCCTCTTACATTATAAAAACCTGGAGATGGCTCATTATAATTAAGGCCCGTAAAGGAGGTAATAGCAGGTGTGTGCGCAATTAACCATCTTCTGATATCCCAAAACCGCGTTCCTTCGTAAGCCAATTCAATTCTACGTTCGTTTTGGATACGCTTTCTCATCCCTGCCTTGGTTCGGTCTTCTGCGGTAATAGGAAGTGCTGGCATATTTACCCTTCCACGCACTTCGTTAATGGCATCATATACTTCATCAGTAGGATTGTCCAAATACTCATTCATAGCTTCAGCATACCATAATAGTACCTCAGCATAACGGTAATAAGGAAAGTTTCGGGCTATTGATTTTGGATTAGATAAGACAGTTTGAGATGGATCATTCCACTTGTGAACGTAGTATCCTGTTCGTGTGCTATTACCTGTTTTACCACCCCAGCCATCGTTAGCCTGCCCGGTGTTGGAAGAAAGTTCTGTAATCACATTACGATTTAGAAGAGGCATGCCATTAAAGTAAACATCAGTATAAAACCTCGGGTCCCGGTTAATATACATGTTATGTATAGGCACCCTAACAGTTGTCCATACTCTGTTTCGAAAAACATTCATTGTGGTATCTTTTGTTCCGGTTGTTTTATAACCTGACAACGGATCGGTGATAAACCTGCCATTTTTCATCTCATAAGAATTGACCTGCTCCTGAGTAGGAGACAATGCTCCCCACATTCCGTAATCTGTACCGTTAGGACCTGTTCCTCGCTCAAATGTGGTAGAAAATCCCATTTGCCTATGAAAAATCACTTCAGTAAAATTCCTGCTCATAAACAATTCGGATTGTACTGGATGAAGTGCGTATAAATTCGTTTTAATAATATCATCCGCAGCATCTGCAGCAAGTTTCCATTTTTCCTTATTGTAGGTTACATTGAATAAAGGCTTTCCATCCGGATTCGTTACATTTAACAAAGTTGATTTAACCGGCTGTCCATCAACAATTACTGGACTACCATCAATCTCTCCACCATTAAACAGCGGACTAGCTGCATAAAGCAGTATTTTCGCTTTTAAAGCTTGTGCTGCTCCGCGAGTTACTCGTCCTATATCTCTATTCTCGGAGTTTGTGGGATTAAGGCTTGGGATAATTTCATCCAGAATACCTATCATAAAGCTTATTACCTCCTCTGTGCTATTCCTTGGTGTGTCCAACTTTTCGGTAACTTCTTTTGCTGTGATGTAATGGTCTATTATAGGAACTGCACCATGGCGTTTAAACAACTCAAAAGTGTAAAAAGCAACAAAAAACTTTGCTTCCATTTTAAAGTGATTTCTGCGAGCGGCATAATAAGCTTCTCTTTGCTTGTCCTTTATTGGAACTTCATCAATATGTTGAATAAAATGATGTGCTGTACGAATAAGCTGATAAGCATTCCATCTGTTTAAAGGATTATTTGCCTGATTCCAGGTACCGTCTTCATAAAGAGCTGAGCCCATATCTGTCCAGTTTCCCGCAGCTTCATCAGATGCAGCGGACATAAGCGCATTAGCTGCATTTCCGTCTGCTGTCCAATAATCAAGTGGCAAACCATTATAAAGAGCAGTAAGTTCCTTCTCGAGTTCCACAATGTCTTCTAAAACATCTGACTCCTGATAAAACTCTTTAGGTGCGACATCCAAAAAATCGCTGCAGGATACAAAGGTCATTGTTAATAGAAATACCATAACACATAACCTAAATTCTTTTAATTTTCTTTTCATTTCGATCGTCTTGAATCTTTAATAATTAAGATAAATGGCTGAAGTAAATCCCACGATTATTTATTGCAGGCTAAACTGTAATCCCATCTGTACCGTTCTCATAATAGGATATGCCAGCGCTCCATTATTGTTGCTAACTTCAGGATCAAACATCCCGTCTAGATGGTCCCAGGTTAAGAGGTTATTTCCATTAGCATAGAGCCTGATATTTTTAACCCTTAGCCTGTCCAAAACTTTGCTGGAAAAGTTATATCCTATTTCGGCATTCTTTAACCTTAAATAGTTCCCACTTCTCCACCAAAAATCAGATCCTGCCGTATTATTTTCATTCTTTCCGGATGATAAGCGAGGGTATTTTGCATTTCTATTATCAGGAGTCCAGTAATTATTTTGAAAATCAACATTCATTTGTTCAAAAAGCCAGTCTTTCCCAAAAAGTGCATCACTTCGTATATCGATTGATCTGCCTACTGTACCCTGGAATAAAAATGCCAGATCCCAGTTTTTCAACTTAAAGTTTAGGCTCGCTCCAAAAATATGTTCAGGATCTCCCACCTTATCTAAGTAAGAATTGTCTAGTGTATTAATGATATTGTCTCCATTTATATCCTTATACTTTACATCTCCTGGTTGCAAATTTCCAAATTGCGTCGAACTGTTATTGATCTCCTCTCTGTTTTGGAAATAACCAAGCGACGTATAGCCGTAAAATTCGCCCAAACGTCTGCCGGTATATTGCTGCCATGGTCTGTCAAAGAAAGTTGGCTCAGCATAATCAAGAATTTTATTTCTGGCGAATGACCATTGAGCGCTAACCCTCATTCGGGAATTTTTCCCCAGGCTGCTGTTGTGTGTAACACTTAGTTCCACACCCTTATTTTCTACTCTTCCGGCATTGATACTCGGGTAGCTAATTAATCCATAAACTCCAGGGGTGATTCTTGAACTTGTTGTAAAAATTCCCTCCCTATCTCTATAAAACACATCTGCTTCAACCTGAAACATGTCTTTCAACAGGTTAATCTCCAATCCCAGGTTATAATTTGTTTCTGTTTCCCAGGTAGCTTCAGGGTTACCTTCAACTGAAGGGGCAGCAGTGTTAATACGGTTTTCATAATTATCTCCAAAAGCATAGCTTCCGGTATTCAGATTCCATCTGGATTGGTAAGCAAATCTAGTATTACCCTGTACTCCAACTTTACCTCCGGAAGCTCTTAACTTCAGGTAGTTTATCCATTGAAGGTTTTGCATAAAGGCTTCCCTGCTGATAATCCATCCTGCAGATACTGCAGGAAAAATTCCTGTTCTGTTTCCGGGAGCGAAGTTTTCTGAACCACTCACGGTAAGAACGCCCTCGGCAAAATATTTTTCCTTAAAATTGTAATTAAGGCGATTAATTAAACTTTGGGTCCTATATGGTAATGCGCCTGTAGCATTATCAGATCTATAATTATTACTTTGTATCCTGTAAAGAGACATCCCCCCAAAAGCATGATTTCCAAAAGTCCTGTCGTAGTTTAAGTAAAGTTCATTGGTCATGTTGCGGGCATAATAGGAGCCGCTTTCAGCATAACCTAAAAAATCTGCTCCTGTACGTACTGGTGAGTATGTTGTTGCAGAATTCTCTCCGTTGTAAACAAATGAATAATAGTTGCGGTTTCTGGTATAGCCACCATCCGAACGGAAATCATAAGAGAATCTCTCCCGGGCAGAAAGTCCTTTAGTGATAAAATCTAATTTAAACAATGTACCCACAGTACCTTGCATATAAGAATTAAACACCCTGCTATAACCAGATTCATTTAAGCGGGCATAAGGATTCCTAACACCAACTAAAGAAGCCTCAGCAATAGTACCATCAGGATTCTTTAATGGAAAAACGTACGAAGGAGTCATATAAAGTTCCTGCCACAGCGTACTGCCATTAGTTCCCGGATAATTTCTATTACTGATGATGGTAGCAAGACTTAATTCTGTACTTATCCAATTATTAACCTCTACATCTATATTGCTTCTAAAGTTGAAACGATCTTCTTTAGCCTGCGAATTCCAATCTTTTTCTTTGTCTACTTTATAAATACCTGCTATATTTAGATACGAACCAGAAACAAAGTACCGGGCTTTTTTAGATCCTCCATTTAAATTGATGTTAGCTGTAGTCCTGGTTGAGAAATCATTTGTGATTGCATCAAACCAGTTCACATCCGGATACAGGTACTCATACTGAAGTTCCTTTGGCCAATTGATTCCACGATCGAACTGATCGATAAAATCTTCAGAATAAATATCTGCTTCTGTAAATTTCCCATCATTCGTTAATGCTACTCTTTTCATGCGGAAATAATCAGAAGAACTAAGGTACTCGGGGATATAAGTAGGATTATCCAGTGCTTTTTCGATATTGAAGGTTACATTTGGCTTATCAGTAATTGAACCTCTTTTTGTTGTTACCAGAACAACTCCGTTTGCTCCTTCCACGCCAAATACTGATGTAGTAGCTGCATCTTTCAATATTGATATAGATTCTACCTCATTTGGATCAATTAAACCAAATCCATCACGCCTAACCCCATCTACAAGAATAACAGGATTACGGTCTGAGGAAAAGCTACTGATTCCTCTTATCCAAATGGAAGAACCATCAGCACCAGGCTCACCTGTTGATTGACGGGCAAACAACCCTGGTAACCTGCCAACTAATGCATTGCTTAGGTTAGATACTGCAGATTGTTTCAATTCTTTTGTTTGAATAGTCGCAATAGCACCAGTTATAGAAGATTTCTTTTGCTTACCGAATGCAACAACAACTACGTCATCTAAGGTATTATTTGCTGTTTCGAGCATCACATTAATGGTCCTTTTTCCGACGATTGAAATTTCCTGTGTCTCATAACCCATCATAGAAAACACTAATACTTCACCTCCATCGGGAACTGTTATAGAGTATTTTCCATTAACATCTGTCACAGTACCAACTCCCTTTATTCCCTTTACAGTAACGGATACTCCTGGCATTGCTCCTACAGAATCGCGTACAGTTCCTTCAATTTTTTCTATAGCAGAAATTACAGCAGGATGCGTTGCTTTCCCGTTCTTAATCAGGATGACCTTATCCAAAATTTCATAGGTAAATGGCTGTCCGTCAAAACATTTTTTTAGAGCAGCATCTACAGAAGTATTTTGTAGTTTTAGAGTTACTGGTCTGGCTTTGTTTAGGTAATTAGTTTCATAAAATATGTCGTAGCCAATCTGTTCGCTAATCTCTTCTAAAACTGATTCGAACGACGCGTTTTTCACACTAAGTGATACCTGCTGAGAAAAAACAGAAGCTCTTGCCTGTAAGCAGAGTAGCGTTATTAGTAAAACCGTTAATTTCATTATTAAAAAGGTCCTTAGTTTTTTACTGGTGGGATTTCTTAAACGTGACTTTTTCTGGGGCTCAATTCTCCCCTCATGAATTTTAAAATTCATACATTTGCTGATAGTAGGTTAAAAATTTGGTTGTATTTCAGTGTGATCAATGTTTGCCTTCTCATTTATCCGGGGCGTTCGAGCGCTCCGGTTTTTTGGGCTTTAGTACCTATTTATTCATATAGATCTTCCTCCCTTCTACTTTAAATTTTGCACCGCTAGTAATCTCCATCATCTTTAAAACTTTAGTCAAAGATTTGTCTCTTGAAATTTTTCCGTTAAAGCGATAAGAAAGATTTTCTGATGAAATAAATTCCACATCGTACCAACGCTCCAGCTGTTTTGTTACTGAAACCAGGGAAGAATTACGAAACATAAAATCACCGTTTTTCCAGGCAATTACTTCGTCTATATTTACTCGTTTTGCGGTTTTTATTTGTGACTTGCCTGAGACAAGCGATTGTTCTCCAGGTTTTAGTGTTTCCTCACTATCTCCAGATAAAATACGCACACTTCCTTCCAATAGGGTGGTGCGGATCAATCCATCATCCTGGTAAGCATTGATGTTAAAATGTGTACCCAATACCTCTACTACCTGATGGTTTGAGGTTACCCTAAAAGGCCTGTTTTTATCCTTTGCAACCTCAAAATAAATTTCACCTGAAGTCTCAACAGATCTGGAATGAGGCGAAAAAGCAACAGGAAAACGAATGGAAGAACCAGAATTTAACCAAACACGTGTTCCATCTGGAAGAATTACCTGGTATTGTCCGCCTTTAGGAGTTTGTATGGTATTATATTCCATATGGCTTCCTGCCCCCATCTGATCATTTTCTGAAACTTCATAAACCAATTGCCCATCACCAGTTTTACTAACCACAATTCCAGATTGTTCGGCTAATTTCCCCTCATCTGAATCACTAAGCAGAATTTTCCTCCCATCAGAAAGCGTGAGGTAAGCTTTATTTCCACCAGGATGTACAACTGGAATAGCCGCTAGCTCCTGTTGGTTTTTATTTGAGTTTTCAGATTGATAGAAATAAAGCCCCAATCCCAATACCAAAATTAAACTTGCAGCTATTGCTATTCGCTGAAAAAACACATGTTTACCGGGAGTGTGAGTATTGTTGCCAATCCTCCCCTCAATATGGGCAAGCATCCTTTTCTGAGCGGCTTCTATCTTTTCTTCTGATACTTTAAAAGATGAATTCTTTACATCATTTAAAAAACCCGACTCCACAAGAGCTTTCTCCTCAGGTGTACATAATCCTTCAGTATATTTATCAATTAAACGCTGCGCTTCTTCTTGGTCTTTCATAACTACTTTCTCAGGGGCCTTTTAAACATGACGGCTGAGAAACAGGTATGGCCTAAAAAAATTAAACTTTTTTTTATCAATTCAGAAAAGCTTCACGAGATGATCTTTTATAAAAGAAACAGTGGTTATAAAAAAAGGGATATGAAAAAAAAGGCACTTCCTAATTTTAAGCGAAGGATCTTTAAAGCATGGTTAATATGGTTTCGAACGGTTTTTTCTGATAAGTTCAATTCTATTGCAATCTCACGGTGGGTCATTCCTGCATTTCTGCTAAGTTCAAAAACCTGGCGCATTTTTAATGGCAATTTTGAAACTTCCTGCTCAACCAGTAAGATTAATTCCTTTTCATTGATATAATCGTCTGTAGAGTAAGCACCCCGATCGATAAAGGACTGGAAAGCTTGGGCATAGTCTGAACGAACTTTTTTCTTAGAGAGCAGGTCAAAAAATCTATAACGAACTGCACTATATAAGTAAGAAGATAGGGAGGTTTTGATTTCTAATGATTCCCGACTA
This sequence comes from Pelobium sp., assembly GCA_045629485.1. GTDB lineage: Bacteria > Bacteroidota > Bacteroidia > Sphingobacteriales > Sphingobacteriaceae > Pseudopedobacter. Next base: position 17,647 of record JAZQRF010000367.1, read on the forward strand.
TTCCAAAACGTAATGAATAGCTCCTGCACTACATCTTCTGCTTCTTCCTCATCCTTTATAATCTTCATAGCGTAGATATACAATAACCCACTAAACCTATTGTATATTTCTGTAAAAGCTGATGAATTCCCATCTTTTAACAGATATAATAAAGTAAGGTCTGAAAGGGAACGATAATCTATATACTTCATCTCTGTTTAATATTCGTCACCAATTAATAGTACATAAATATATAAATTATTTCAAATATGTAATTAATTTCAATCGAGTGTTTAAAATGAATAGATAATAGCGAAGTAGTCCTTATGAATTGTGCTGAGCAATTACAACTCATTCATCTTATTACGGAGAAAGCTTCTTTGCCAGCAGCACTATAGGCACAGCAATTAAGCCGGCCACTAAACCTGTACAAAATTCCTTAACAATGGGAATCATGTTGGGTAATATATGATGTAAGAAATCTATGTTATGAACAAATATTCCACCTCCAACTAAAATGAGGGCAATGGTCCCAACTACA
>JAZQRF010000368.1:0-8429 GCA_045629485.1 Pelobium sp.
CCGATGCCATTATCTTTGCCGGCGGAATCTCTCCGCAATTAGAAGGAGAAGAAATGAAAGTGAATTACCCGGGCTTTAACGGCGGAGACCGGACCTCTATCCTGCTTCCTCAAATACAAACAGAATTGATGAAAGCGTTGCAAAAAACAGGTAAACCAGTTGTATTTGTAATGATGACCGGTAGTGCTATTGCTATTCCCTGGGAAGCGCAACATATTCCTGCCATAGTGAATTCATGGTATGCGGGTCAGGCGGCAGGCGATGCCATTGCTGATGTGTTGTTTGGAGATTACAACCCTGCCGGGCGACTACCTGTTACTTTTTACGCCAGTGATAGCGACTTGCCTGATTTTAACGATTACTCGATGAAAAACAGAACTTACCGTTACTTTAAAGGAGAGGCACTTTATCCTTTTGGCTATGGTTTAAGCTATACCCGATTTGAATATAATAACCTACAGGTTCCCCGTCAATTAAAAAAAGGAGAAAGTATAACCATCACAGCAATGGTTAAAAATTCTGGAGAAAGAGATGGAGAAGAGGTTGTACAGCTGTACCTAACGCATGAAAATAACCAGGCTTTAAGGGCTTTAAAAGGTTTTAAAAGATTTTTTTTGAAGAAAGGCGAAAGTCAGGAAGTAAGTTTCGAGTTGACTCCTGATGAGTTAGCCGTAATTAATGAGCAGGGCGAAGCTGTTCAGCTACCCGGAAAAATAAAAATCAGTATTGGCGGTGGACAGCCTGATGTAAAAGCTAAATCGAGTTCTAATATACAATCAGGTTCGATAAATGTAATCTAAAACTAAAAACAAGCATATGTTATGTGCTTGTTTTTACTTCCATATTGTCATGTCGAGTGAAGCGAGACATCTCATCATAACTAGTGAGCTATTTCACTATCGTTCAACATGACAAGGTAAACCCTTCCATTATTCTCATGTCGAGTGAAAGCGAGACATCTCATCATAACTGTTGAGATGTTTCACTATCGTTCAACATGACAAGGTATACGAAGGTAAACGGAGATGTATGAATAGGCTTGATATTATGCTGAACTCTTTTGTTTTTTGTCATGTCGAGTGAAGCGAGACATCTCAACATAACTAGTGAGATGTTTCACTATCGTTCAACATGACAAGGTAAGATAAACAGAGATGTATGAATAGGCTTGATTATGCTGAACCCTTTCATCTTTGTCATGTCGAGTGAAGCGAGACATCTCATCATAACCAGTGAGCTTTTTCACTATCGTTCAACATGACAAGGTAAACCCTTCCATTATTGTCATGTCGAGTGAAGCGAGACATCTCATCATAATTAGTGAGCTATTTCACTATCGTTCAACATGACGAAGGTAAAAAACAAAAACAATCATTGCACTAACCTGGACAACACTTCCGTACTCGCCTCCTGCCCTTTTGTGCCAATAGCCCTAATACGTCCGTAAATTCTGGTGTTGCTGCGTAAATTTTTAATAGTAATTTCACGAGTAGTACTCACAATAACCATCCACACAGTTGTTTCTGTAGGCAATTCGTTGGTATATTCAAAAGCATACGATTTGGCGTTACCTTCTCTTTTGCACATCATTATTATTTCTCCGGGATTTTGTCCGTCTAATATTCTGAAACCAGTTGGAGCATTAATATGTGTGGGCGAGTCTGAACTTGATGATACTATAAAACTGCTACTTAACAATTTAGCTTTGTCGCCATTCGCTTGCGCCTCTATATCTAAACCAAGCTGACGTAATTTTGCCACCAAATCTTCTTTAGCCTGATTTTTAAGCGCAATTAAAGTTCTGTCTCCCGTACTGGCCTTATTTAAAGCCTCCTCATACGCTTCCTGCGATGCCGAATAAACTGCCAATGTAGGTTTGGTAATCGGGAAATTGGGATTATCAGTTAAAGAATTTTTAATGTTTATGGCCATTCGGCTTAAAGTAGCATCCGGAGTTCTTCCGTAATCAATAATTAGTTTGGGTATTCTCATAACCTGTTTTCTTTTTTACGATCCATGAATTTGGAAACGCTTTATACGAATGTAGGATGTAGAAATACAATATCAAAACACTCAAAATCAGTAATTTAGAAAAACAATAACCTATTTAGCAAAGAATGGCAAATACCAATAACAAAAATTAAAAAAAGGTAAAATCTGGCAAAAAATAGAAAATAGTAGCAAATGAGGAAAAGGAATGATAATAACACCCCTTTTGCGAGAGTAAATTTGATAAGTTATTTAGATTTCTTCACAAGTTATTGCCATTCTTCAACAAGTTTTTGCAATAACTTCACACGTTTGTTAGCTAACCTGACGAGTTATAGGCTTTACTTAACAAGTTATAGAGGTAACTTGCTAAGCTATTGGCAAAACTTAATAGGTTTTAAAGATTACATAAACAGTTATGGTGATAACTCTATAAGTTTAAGGCATTACTTATTAAAACTATAGAAATGCAACACTGGTATTTAAACCAGGTACCTATAAAAATTTAATAAATAAAGAAGACTATAAATTTCGATATAGCCTTTTTTTTATAAACTTAAAATATAAGCTATCGAAGTTTAAAAATAATCCAGATAACCTCTTCAATGGTCATAGAATAAAAGTCTCTAACATTAAATATAGTTACCCTTATATTCTTAGGAATATTAAACCGCTCTTTTATCTGAGCATACAGCTTATATACATTTTTGTCTGAGCCCACAACGAAAGGCTTCAGGTCTTCGGGATATAGAACTACCCTTGGTGGATAAGGAACATCCATAGTTTATTAATTTGAAGTTAACTAAAATTAATAAACATTTATTGTAAATAAAAGAAAAATTTTAAATTATTTTAATGATTAGAAAATTAAATTTATATTCTTGCAATAAAAAAGACTAATTTCCTCTGTTTATTAACTACAGAATTATATTATAGGTCATATTAAAAAGGTAAACGGGCCTGGAGTCGAATATCAAACTGTCCTATAGAAAAAAAGGCGATTATACTGAGTTTATTATTGTTCTTAATACTTGAAGTCTTTTATCCTGCCAGAAAAACAGACATACACCACTACCCAACTGGCCAAATCTTTAAAATTTACCGAAAGATATTTCAATAAAAGCAGGAACATCTTGAAAAACAAAACACTATTAACATTAATTAACTTTTATTGCTTTCAAACTATCATATCTTTACTAAGCAACTATAAATCAATTCAATAATGATAAAATATTTACTAGTTCTCATTTTACTTTGCTCTTTGGGGAATTCTTACGGACAAAACCGTTCTTCGATTAAAGGAAAGCTTATAGACTCTTTAGACAAACAACCTATAGAAATGGCTACAATTAGTATTTCATTGGTTAAAGATTCTTCGTATGTAGCATACAGTTCCACTTTGAAAAACGGTGATTTTTCTGTTAAAAATATACCTTCTGATAAGGCTATTGCCATAACTGCCTACATGATGGGCTATGAACCCTATGTGAAAGTTCTTTCTCTTAAAAAAGATGAAACTTTAGATTTGGGAACCATCTATTTAAATATTAAAGATAATTTACTGAACCAGGTTGTAGTATCTGCTCCGGTGCAGGCTATTGTGATTGATAAAGATACCATTTCTTATAATGTGGCCGCTTTTAAGGTTAGGCCTAATGCTGTAGTAGAAGAATTGTTAAAGAAGCTTCCCGGTGTGCAAATTGATAGTGAAGGGATTACCGTAAATGGGAAAAAAGTAGCTAAAATATTGGTTGATGGGAAAGAATTTTTTGGTGATGACCACAAAATTGCTCTTCAAAATTTAGATGCCGATTTATTGGATAAAATACAGGTTTATGACGATCGTGAAAACGATCCGGACCATTTAATTGAAGAGGATAAGGTAGCCAAAATCATAAACCTGAAATTTAAAAGGAAATTTAAAAAGAGCATTTTCGGAAAAGTATATGCAGGAACTGGTAGTAACAACAGGTTTGAATCTGGTGCCCTGTTTAACATGTTTAGAGATACTTTACAGATAAGCGTTATCGGGGTAGGAAATAACTTAAATAAAACTGGCTTCTCCAGACATGACCTGTCAGATTTGGGAGGTTTTAACCGGGGAGGTAATGAAAACATGAATAACCTTTCTTTAGGCGGGCAAAGTTTCGGAGGAATAGAAAAGGTATTATCGGGAGGGGTAAATATAAACAATGACTACGGTAAAAAACTAAAGATGAATTTGTTATATTTCTATGGAAATTCAACAACCACCTCTGATTATAGTACCTATACATCAAATTATTTAGATACCGACACCTTACTTTCAAATTCAATATACTCTAACCAAAGAATAAACAACAACCATAACATAAGCGGCTTAATTCAATGGAAACCAGACACAATCCACACCATTAGGTATACACCTAAATTGCGCATCGGCAACGGTAATTCCCTGAATGCTGGGTTGAGCAACTCTTTTAATACATTAAACCGCATCTCTAAAAATGAATCAAGCTCAAACTCTACTGAGACAAGAAATAGCTTTTCTCATAACTTTTCTTACCATAGGAACCTACAAAAGAAAGGGCAATCTTTAAATATCAACCATAATATAAACATCAATCCCACAAAAATTTATTCTTATAATTTTAGTGATTTAACACCCTACTCTTCCAATTTAGATCCCGAAATTATTCGAAGATTGAATACCAATAACAATAATAATCGTAACATTAATTTAGCTGTATCTTACAGGCATCCTCTTAGTAAAAAACTAACAGCATATTCTACTTTAAGTGGAGAACATAGTGTAACCGGGAGAGAAACAAATTACTTTAATCAGGATCTTGTGAGTTTAGACTATTCTCTCTTCTTAGAGAATCAAAGCTCTGACCTTGACAGGTACCAATGGTCTGAAAGGCTAAAAGCAGGAGTTCAATATCAAATCAGTAAAAAAATAAGTTTGGATATTGGCTTATCGCATGAATGGTTGCAAATAAAAAATAAGTTTCATAAAAATGTTGAAGATATGCAAACTAACAGGAAGTACATCCTGCCCGACTTTAGGTTCAGCTTCTATAATAGTAGTATAAATTACAATGTAAATATTAGTCAGCCCGACATCTATTCCATTCAACCAGTTACCATTCAACACTCACAACTATATTTTTTCACAGGCAACCCTTATTTAAAACCCACAAAAACACATACCATTGGCATTAATAGTAACCAATACATTAAGAAAAGTGATTTAAGTATAAACATTTACGGAAACTTAAGAATAGAAGAAAGCAGTACTGCTAACATACAAACTTTAAGCAGTGAAGGCGTATCTACTTCCAGCCCAATAAATAAGGACGGTATCTATAGCACCTATGGAGGCTTAAGCTTAAATAAAAAATTTAAAAAATTTAATGATATAATTATTAGCTACAGATCAAACCTATATTATAACTTGAGTCATAGGTTTATTATTCTTAACCAAAATCAGGGATTTCAGGATAACCATTATCTGAATGTTTCAAATGGTTTTAATTTTAATTGGAAAGACAGGGTAGATCTTGAACCTAATTATACATTCAACAAAACCTACACAACTTATGACATCCCTGGTTTTAACAAGCTAAATTACAATACTCATAATTTCAGGATGAATTATAGTGTGAAGTGGATTAAAAAACTGTTTATTGAGGGAAATTACACCTATTCTTATAACCCTACACAGGGAACTAATTTTCAAAAGACGGCCAACATCCTCAATGTAAGTTTGGCATTTCAGATGTTAAAAAAAGATAGAGGTGAGCTAAAATTATCTTGTTACGATCTCTTAAACCAAAATATTGACAGATACCTGGGAGCCGGCAGCAATAGCGTTTATAATTATCAATTTACAAATCTGAAAAGATATTTCCTGGTTTCTTACATAATAAAATTTAATAAAACCATTACTGATTAATACAGTAGCAGCTAGTGGTTAAATAAATAATTCTGTACAAACGTTTGTACAACTTGTTTTTAAAGGCTAGCTTTGGGCTTGCCAGATGACCAAAAAAGTAACCATAAAAGATATCGCAAAGGAGCTGAATACCAATTTCTCTACGGTATCCAGAGCCCTAAACGATAGTTCAAGAATTAGTGAAACAACCAAGAACAACGTAAGAAATAAAGCAAAGGAAATGGGATACCAGGCTAATTCCTTTGCAAAGCAACTTAAAAAGGGCTTTAGTACCACCATTGGTTTAGTGGTTCCGAGAATTAATCGTGTGTTTTTTTCCAATGTGATTAACGGGGTAGAAACTATTGCTAAACAGAAAGGTTTTAATGTAATTATTTGTCAATCTAACGAGAACCTGCAGGAAGAAACAGATAGCGTACAAACTCTTTTAAATAATAATGTTGCCGGCATCATCATCTCGCTATCCAGAGAATCAAAAGACGAATCTTCGTTTAAAGACATTCTTGAGAAAAAAGTTCCTTTTGTGATGTTCGACAGAACGCTAAAGGAAATACATAGCAATCAGGTAATAAACAATAATTTTAAGGGGGCTTATGAAGTTACGAACCATTTAATCGAACAGGGCTACCAAAACATAGCACATTTAACCGGCCCATTATACGTTAATGTATATGCAGAAAGGTTGAAAGGTTATAAACAAGCCCTTAAAGAGAATAACATTATTTATAATGAGGATTTGGTTGTAGAAGACGCATTAACCAAGCTAAAAGGTTATGCAGCAACAGCGAAACTTATAAACGATAAAATTAAATTCGATGCGATTTTTGCAACCGGCGATTATGCTGCTTTAGGAGCAATGACCTTCTTGCAGGAAAAAAGCATCAAAATACCAGAAGAAGTTGGTGTTGCGGGTTTTGCTAATGAGCCTTTTACAGATTTAATAGGACTCACAAGTGTAGAGCAATTTAGTACAGAAATAGGAAAATCTGCGGCAACATTATTATTCGAAGATATAGAGGACCAATCTCTTTCGAGAGATAAAAATATAGAGATCAATCCTCAATTAATTATAAGAAAATCAACAAATAAAAAATATGAAGTACACTGAAAGATATGCAGTACATCCTGCAGACTTTAAAAATTACGACACTGCAAGAATTAGAGAAGAATTTTTAATGCCTGATTTATTTGAGGCTGATGATATTAATCTGGTATATTCTTTATACGACAGGTATATTGTAGGAGGTATTTTACCTGTTAGCAAAGTTTTAAAATTAGAAACTTTCGATTCGTTAAAGGCTCCGTATTTCTTAGAGAGAAGAGAGCTTGGAATTATTAACGTTGGTGGAAACGGGGTGATTAAAGCTGATGGCGAAGTTTACGAACTAGGTTACAAAGAAGCTTTATACTTAGGACAAGGCGTGGTAGATATTACTTTTGAAAGTGTTGATGCGAATGCACCAGCAAAGTTCTACATCAACTCTGCTCCTGCTCATAAAAAATTCCCTAACAAAAAAGTAACTCAAAAAGAAGCGAATATTATTGATGCGGGAAGTGTAGAAACTTGTAACAAGAGAAAAATATACCAGTTATTAATCAATACTGTTTTAGAAACTTGCCAGTTACAAATGGGTTTAACAGAGCTGCAAACTGGTAGTGTTTGGAACACCATGCCTGCGCATACCCACAACAGAAGAATGGAAGCTTATTTCTATTTCGAAGTACCTGAAAACCAGGCGGTTTGTCATTACATGGGTCAGCCGGATGAAACCAGGCATATCTGGATGACAAACGAACAAGCGGTTTGGTCTCCGTCATGGTCTATCCATAGCGGATCCGGAACAGCGAATTACACCTTTATTTGGGGTATGGCCGGAGAAAATTTAGACTACGGAGATATGGATGTTGTTCAACCTAATCAATTAAAATAATCATGATAAATAATTTATTTGATCTATCCGGAAAAGTTGCTTTAGTAACCGGAGGATCTCACGGAATTGGCTTTGCAGTAGCTAAAACACTGGCAGAAGCAGGCGCTAAAGTTTGTATCAACGGAAGGTCTGAAGATAAACTGGCTGCCAGTAAAGCAGAATTTAAAGCTCTGGGTTTAGATATTTTCACTGTAGCTTTTGATGTAACCCAGGAAGCGGATGTAGACAGAGGGATTTCTATCATCGAAAAAGAAGTTGGTGCTATTGATATTTTGGTAAACAATGCAGGTATCATTAAAAGAATTCCAATCTTAGATATGCCGGTATCAGAATTTAAAGAAGTTATTGATACCGATTTAATTTCTCCGTTTATTGTTTCTAAAAGAGTAGCTCCGGCTATGATTGAGAAGAGAGCAGGAAAAATTATCAATATGTGTTCTATGATGAGCGAATACGGACGTAAAACGGTTTCTGCTTATGCATCAGCAAAAGGTGGTTTAAAGCTTTTAACACAAAACATGTGCTGCGAATGGGCAAAATACAATGTGCAAGTAAATGGTATTGGTCCGGGT
>JAZQRF010000369.1:0-4447 GCA_045629485.1 Pelobium sp.
GTTTCTTAAATTACTCATGATCTTAAAATTAAATTGTAAATACTTCATTAACGACCAGCTGACATCTTCATCAACCGACGACACAAAAGTGTGACTAACCGAAAAATTTAGCCGGATGATAAACATTTATATCCGTATATAGCCGGTTATACACGAATAAATAATTACATTTATAACTAACAACCAGAAAGTTATGGACAAAACCTGTTTAGATTGCGGAACTTTAATAAAAGGGCGAGCGGACAAGAAATTTTGTGATGACCAATGCAGAAGCAATTTCAATAACCGCCTAAAGGCAGAAAATAATTCTGTTATGAAAAGCATTAATCAAATCTTATCCAGAAACAGAAAGATTATGGAAAGATTAAATCCCAGCGGTAAAACTAAAATAGAATTTAAGAAACTGCTGGAGGCCGGTTATAATACCACTTATCATACACACATGTACCAAACTCAAAATGGTAATCACTACACCTTTTGTTATGAATTTGGCTATTTAAAATTAGAGAATGAAATGGTGTTGTTGGTTAAGAGAGGCGATGTATAGTATTCATATGCTATTAAGATTATATATCCTTAGATCAAAAATATCTAAGCAGGTATTTTCTCACGAAATTGATACTTCTTATATAATAGTATTACACACGTCTTTTATTCATAAGCCTTCTATATAACTATATACATAGACTTATATATTGGTAAAAGACTTACAACATCTCTAAACTCATCATACAAATACTTCTGCGGAAATACGATGTGATTCCAAATAATATTAACACATCCCTGTATCGCCTGTTAAAAAGAATCTTGATATTTAAGACTTCTTAGCTAGATCTATTTAGTTATTATTGAACCGAAAATTGATATTAATTGCTATTGTATCTAAATTAATAATTAGAGAAACTTCTTTTATAAGTTGTTAATGCTTTACCTTATAAAACTTTGCGCCAAATAAAAAGATAATAATGTAGCAAATTATTGGTAGATAATAAGCATTTGCAACTCCTGCAGTATCGGCAACTTTACCCATTAAAAAAGGGAAAACAGCTCCACCAGCCACTCCCATAGAAATAAACGAAGAGGCCTGCTGTGTACGTTTACCAAGGTTCTTTAATCCTAAGCTAAAGATTGTTGGAAACATGATACTAAAAAAGAAATTAACCATTAACAAGGCTATAAACGACACCCAACCCCATCCTTGCGCTACAATAATACACATCAATATATTTCCAACAGCAAAAACGGCGAGTAATTGATTAGGAGCAATTATCCGCATTAAAAATGTACCAACAAACCGGCCCGTAAGCATCATACCCATAAAAAGAGTGAGATAACTTGTAGCTTTCACGTCACTAAACCCCATTTTCTCATGGGCATAATTAATAAAAAAGGCCCAGGTACCAGCCTGTGCTGCCACATTAAAAAACTGCGAAATCACCGCCCAAACAAAATGTCTATGCTCAATTAGCTTTTTATCAGGGGCCGTATCAATATTCACGGCTTCCTCATTAGAAACGACATGAGGATCGGTTGTTGCCGGAACTTTTACCATAGCAAAAGATACTGCAATAAGCGTAATTACGGTACCAATCGCAATATACAGTGTAGTTACCGGCCCCAAATCATTACTTCCTGCAATATGATTACGAAATAAAAAATAAGAACCAATCTGTGGGCCTAACATTGCTCCTACAGCGTTGAAAGATTGTGCAAAGTTAATCCGTTGATCGCTGGTACGTTGGTCACCAAGTGAAGCTATAAAAGGATGAGCAACAGTTTCTAATGTAGATAACCCGCAGCCTACAATAAACAGAGCAATTCCGAAAAAGCCGAAAGAAGCCGTACTTGCAGCAGGAACAAATAGAAATGATCCTAATGCAAATAAAGAAAGACCAAGCAAAACTCCATTTTTATAGCCGAACCTTTTCATAAATAATCCTGCAGGGATCCCCATCACGAAATAGGCACCAAAAATCGCAAATTGAACAAAGGCTGATTGAGACCGGGTAAGACTCAATACATCCTGGAAATGCTTATTAAGGACATCAGCCATTGTGATTGCGATACCCCAGCACATAAATAAGGAGGTAACAAATATTAAGGTAACCAGGTACTTCTGATCTGTAAAAGCTGCTTTTTTAGACATTATTTTATAAAATAGTAAGTAAATTATATACATTTCCCATCTGTTCAATGAAGAATACAGAAGTATAAATGAATATTAACTTCCCAAAGCTAATACAGTAAATCGTTTTAGCAAATAATTGAAAAACTTTTTTAGATTTAATAAAGAAATATAGAATTTTTTAAAAACTAAATAAAAGCAAATTACTTGTTTTGCAATTATTTAAAAATATCAAAGATAACTCTGACTATAAAAAATTTCAAACTCCCTATATATCAACAAAAACCGATGCCTCCTGCTCATATAATAACCTAAGCTGAAGAATTTAATTTATTTTGCTGTCAAGCTTATTGTAATTAAACGGGAAGTACATTAGTTCTTTTGGCAAGTGACGTTTTACGTAATAATATATACAGGCCTATTACACCCGTAATGATAAAAATTAAACTAACGATTTGAGCTTCGGATAAGTAGAACCCTAGAATTTTGTATTTAAAATTTACTCTAATTTCTTCTATTAGAAAGCGTTCTAATCCTATTATTAAAAGATAGATTGCAAACATCATACCCGGCACTTTTATTCTTCTGCGTATACACCAGATGGCTAGAAAGATTGTTAATATAATAAACGATTCGTAAAAAGATGTGGGGAATACTCCTTGAGGGAGTATGGAACAATATTTTCCTGTACATCCATTAATGTAGGTGCCCGCATTTAACACATTGTGTGGAAATTCAAAAGACCACATCCAATCGGGCAGCCAATAAAAAGGTTTAGAGGTGTTATTAACGATACCCCAGTCTCCATCACCTGAAAGGTGGCAACCAATACGTCCTACGCCATAAGCAACCAACATACCCGGTGAACCTATATCTGCTAAATGTATAAGCTTTATACCATGCTTATAGCCTATATAAAGAAAGCTGAAAGCGCCAAAAACCAAACCACCATAAAAGGTGAGACCGCTGTATTTCCAAAATTGCTCCCAGGTATAATAGCTATAAAGTGAGATGTTCTCTAAGTAATTAAAAACTTTTGCTCCTAAAAATCCCCAAACAGCAGCCCATAAAATTAATTTAGGCATAAGTTGATGGGGATGAATCGTCACTTGCTTTATTTCATCTCTTTTAGGAATTTTAAAATTATGAAGGCTAAGAGCTAATAAAGCAAATAATACAGATAACACAATAGCAGCCAGCCAACTTCCTTTTATAGAAAATAAAAAATCAGAAGGAGAGCGTAAAAAATCTCCTTTAATAAAAAAAGCACCGAAAACTTTATAGCCTAAAAAGAAACCAAAAGAAGCATAAGATAGAATATCCTGAATAAAAGCCTTTCTTAAAGATAACAATTTAAGATATGGCCTAATTATACCTTCCTGCTCCTTTCTTTCAAATTCGTTTTTAAATACCACATAAGAACATATAAAGGCCACAGCAACAAAAAAACCAAAGGTTAGAATTGGCAAGCCTAGGCTAAACCCAAACAAATATTCTGTGATTGAGCTAAGTGTAGGAAACATGGTTGTTTAATTTTAATTTTCGCTAATTTAATTTTTTAAGCTTAATAAGTAATATCTATACAATTTTTCTAACAAAACATTCATTTCATCAATTATTGTAGATAATAAAACGCAAGAAGCCGCATCTTAGAGAGACGGCTTCTAATGCTTTTTACTTATTCTTTTAAAATCCGATTTGCAAACCAAGATTTACCACACGCTGATTCTGGTAAGCATCACCTGCTGTATTAGATGTCACTTCAGGATCCTGCTGGTACAAAGAATAATTTGTCCAGGTAAGCAAGTTATAGCCACTTAGGTAAATTCTTGCATTATTCATTTTTAACGGAAGCCATTTATCTGGCAGCTGATAACCAAATTCTACGGTTTTTAATCGCAAATAAGAAGCATCGATTAACCAAAAGTCTGAGAGGTAAGCTGCAGGACTATTAATAGCACCATTTAAACGTGGAAACTTGGCCGCATCACCCGTTTCCGGTGTCCATCGCTGTTGGTGGATAGGCTGAAACTGGCTTCGTAAAGGTTCTATCCCGCCCTCTTTAACACTAAAGCTATACCCGGTTGTACCCTGTAGTAGCACATTAAAGCTAAAACCTTTATAGCTGCCACCCAATGTTAAACCATAACTAGTATTAGGAACATCTGGTCTACCTATAATGGTTCTGTCGTATTCATCAATTACACCATCTGTATTCAAATCTTTATATTTTAAATCACCAGGTTGTACCTGATATCCGGAAGGTTTAGGACTTTCCGGAATATTATCTTCTGTATAAAACCCATCAAACAGATAACCTAT
>JAZQRF010000370.1:0-28923 GCA_045629485.1 Pelobium sp.
TACTTTACATCGCCTTCTCTTTGCTTATGGTATTTAGTTCCGTAAGCGTTATGGCTAAAACAGACAAAGCTGTTTCTTTAACTGAAAAACAACAAATGAGGTTAACAGAAATAACCAACAGAGTTGAAGAAATTAAAGAAATGGACAAATCTGCATTAAGCAGGGAAGAAAAGAAAGAATTAAGAAGTGAACTTACTGAAATGAAAAAAGAGTCTAAAGCTCTTTCAGGTGGTGTTTATTTATCAGTAACTGCTATTATTATAGTATTATTGGTATTGATCTTAATATTATAATCCATCCCTTCTAATAGAATAAAAAAGCCCTTTTAAGGGCTTTTTTTATTCTATTGATTTTCTAAATAATGTATTTCTTTTTGCTCTCTCAATTTTTTAGCAGCCTGCTCGGGAGTAATATCTCTTTGAGGATTGGCGAGCATCTCGTAACCCACCATAAACTTTTTTACTGTTGCCGACCTTAATAAAGGAGGGTAAAAATGCATATGCCAATGCCATTCCGGATGATCCCCATCATTTACTGGTGCCTGATGCATCCCCGCCGAATAAGGAAAGGAGGTTTCAAAAAGATTATCATACCTTATGGTGAGCTTTTTAAGAATTTCAGCCAGTGCACTATTTTCTTTCTTTGTGAACTCTAAAATATTGGTAATATGTCTTTTACTGATAATCATCGTCTCGTAAGGCCAAACAGCCCAAAACGGTACTAAAACAACAAAGTGTTCATTCTCTTCTATAACCCGCTCTTGACTGTCAAGTTCAATTTCAAGGTAAGCGGTTAATAAGCTCTTGTTATTCTCCTGATAGTATCTTAAGAATTGAATACTTTCTTTCGCCGGTTCTACAGGAACACTGCTTTGCGCCCAAATCTGGCCATGAGGATGTGGATTGCTGCACCCCATAATGTCACCTTTGTTTTCAAAAATCTGGATGTATTTTATCCATTTGTTTTCAGCAAGTTCACGATACTCGCCTTGCCAAAGTTGAATTACAGATTCAATCTCGCTTTCGCTCATCTGCGGAAGTGTCAAATCGTGTCTCGGAGAAAAACAGATCACTTTACAAATTCCTTTTTCGCTGCTGGCTTGTAAAAGTCCCCTGGTATTGATGCTGCCTTCCGGAGTGTCCTTCAATAAAGAAGAAAAATCATTGGTAAAGGAGTAGGGGCCAGTGTAATTTGGATTTACTGAACCATCAGACCTGGTGTTTCCTGGACATAAATAACAAGTAGGATCATAGCTAGGCCTTTTAGTGTTTGCAGGAGCTTCTACTTTGCCCTGCCAGGGCCTTTTGGTACGATGCGGAGATACCATCACCCATTCTCCGGTAAGTATATTTAAACGCTTATGTGGATGTTCTTCAAAATTAAATTCCATTTGTCCGATATTACAGTTTTCTGGTTCCGTCTTGTATTTGTGTGATATAGACATTCATGCCGACATTCATTTTATTGAAATAGGCATCTTTTATTCTTTTTATCACACCATCTATCTCATCTTCTTTAACAAGGGCTATTACACAGCCTCCAAATCCACCGCCCATCATCCGGGCACCAATAATGGCTTTTTCCTTTTTAGCGCAGCCTACAATAAAATCCAGTTCCGGACAACTTACTTCGTAAAGTTCGCTTAAGCCCTGGTGAGTTTCATACATTTTCTGACCAAAGGCAGCAATGTCGCCTGCTTCCAGATCATCACAGGCAGCCAATAACCTTGCATTTTCCTCTACCACATATTTACAGCGATGATAAATGTCGGTACTTGCATCATGCAGGCGCTCTTCTACCATTTCAATGGTTGCATCTCTTAGAGTTTTTACATCGGGATACTTTTGTCTGATAATAGAAACACCTTCTTTACACTGGCTGCTCCTCACGTTATATTCAGAAGAAGCAAGAGAATGTTTTACCATAGAATCAAACAGAACAATCTTAACTCCTTTCAAATCAAATGGGACATATTCATACTCCAATGAACGGCAATCCAAGCGAATTACATGGCCTTCTTTACCAAAAACACTGGCAAACTGGTCCATTATCCCACATTTAACACCAACAAAATTGTTTTCACCTGCCTGTGCTATTTTTACCATCTCCATCTTGCTTAACCCGAGGTCAAAAATCTCATTCAGTGCAAAGGCAACTGCACATTCCAGGGCAGCAGAAGAAGACATGCCTGCTCCTAATGGGACATCACCAGAGATTACAGCGTTAAAGCCATTTATTTTCTTTCCTGCTTTAAGTAATTCATCTACAATACAAATCACATAGTTGGGCCAACCTTTTTCAGAAAAACCATAATCATTAATGCTGCATGTGAATTCTTCTCCCATATCGGCTGCAATGATTTTGATCAAATCATCATTTCTTTTTGAAATGGCTATATATGCTGCTTTGTTAATAGCGGCGGGCAAAACAAAACCCATATTATAATCGGTATGTTCTCCAATTAAATTAACTCTTCCCGGCGAGCATACCACTAAGGGCTTTTCGTTAAATACTTTTTTAAAGGTATCAAGTACCAATTGATGCGAATCTTTCATATCATTAAATTTATTCGTCTTTATATGCCTATTCATCTTTAGCTCCTGATTATAACCTGTATAATATAGAGAAAACATATAACTGATAAAAGTTTGAAGTTATACCAAACAAATAGCTTGTTGATGGATAATATTATTAACTTATTGGATTATTATATCTAGTTTTATATCCACAAAAGGATAGGATGAAAAAGAAAAAACAAGGGTTTGAAGGGGAAAGGATTTTGGAATTAACTCAAAGCCAGCAGGAAATAGTAACGGGAAAAGAGCTTCTGGTTTTTTCTAAGATAGGTTTTTTTCCGAAGGCAAAATATCAGTATGATGATAATCATGTAGGTCATCATCATTTTGTAATGGTGTATTGCATTAAAGGACGTGGCAAAACAAGAATTAAAGATCTTGACTATGAAATACGGGCAGGAGAGTTCTTCTTTATTCCAAAAGATACGTCTTATTCTTATCAGGCGGCGTTAAATCAGCCTTGGTCAATATATTGGTTTGAGTTTACAGGTGAGACAGCGGCTGATCTGCTTCAACTTTTTTATAATCATACAAAATCTTACAAAGGCTTTTTGTCATATAATCAGGAAAGAATTCAACTTTTTGATGTGATCTATCAAAACTTAAAAAGAGGATATAGCAAAGATATACTGATGCTTTTAAATATGAGCCTGCTTCACTTTTTATCTTCATTTATTTTTAATATCCAGAGAAAAACAGACCATAAAGATAAAAACCAGCAGATTACAAATGCTGCTATAGAATTTATGAATAAAAACCTACACAAAACACTGGCTTTAAAAACAATTGTTCAGCATGTAAATGTTTCTGTTCCTCATTTTTCTTCTTTGTTTAAAAGTAAAACGGGTACTTCTCCATTAGATTACTTTAACCAGCTTAAAATACAGAGAGCTTGTGAATATTTGGAATATACGGATATGCTGATAAAAGAGATTGCTTTTAATTTAGGAATAGAAGATGCTCAATACTTCTCCCGGCTCTTTTCGAAAGTAATGGGAATGTCTCCTCATACTTACAGAAAATCTTTAAGAAAGGCTTAGCGGTACTTAAGATTATTTGAATTCTTAATTATTAAAAATCAAACAGATAATTAAGCTGATAGGATGTTTTATTACTAATGTTCCGTTTTGGTATGCACTTTGTAAAGGTATGATCAAAATAATAAAATATGAAAAAAACAATCCTAAGAATGTTTGTTGTAGCAGCTACAATAACGTCATACATCGGTCTCAACAGCGTACAAGCGCAAGAAACTAATTCTGATGGTTCAAGAACCAGGCTTGGTTTAGCTCTTGGTTTAGGGGTTCCAACTAAAAGCGAATCTGGCGACTTTGTTATTGCTCCGGATTTAAGATTGCAACATGATCTAGGTGCTAGAACCTCTTTAACTTTAACTACCGGATATTATGGTTTTGTAGGTAAACCAGAAATTGCCGGAGAAAAAGTAGGTGCAGATTTGATTCCTTTAAAAGCAGGTGCGAAGTTCTTCTTTGGAAATACTTTTTATGCGCAGCCAGAATTAGGTGTCGCCTTTTCTACTAAAGATAATTATGGAACTCCATTTGTTTGGGCACCAAGCATTGGTTATGCAAACCAAAAATGGGATATTGCTTTGAGATATGAAGGTTTCGAATACGAACATGGCAGCAATGGTATGGTTGCATTAAGAGCGGCATATTCATTTAATCTGTCTAAATAATAATATCTTAATTTCAGAAAAAGCCTCTTTAAAAAAGGGGCTTTTTTTGTTTTTAAGGCAGCTTTTTTAAAATTATATGCTTATACTTGAAAATTGTATCAAATGTATTTCAATTTTTACAATTAAGAGATAATTTAATTAGAATTTTAATAAGATTTTAACCTTGAAATTACTCGATTTAAATTAAATTTGTTGCACAACACCAATTTTATGTCAGAAACAGCAGAACTTAAATTAAATGGTAAAATTATCCAATTACCAGTATTAGAAGGAACAGAAAGTGAAAAGGCCATTGACATCTCAAAACTAAGAGATCAGAGTGGGTACATTACTTTGGATAGTGGCTTTAAAAATACAGGGGCAACAAAAAGTGCAATTACTTTTTTAGATGGAGAAAAAGGCATATTAAGATATAGAGGATATTCTATAGAAGATCTTGCAGAAAAATCATCCTTTTTAGAAGTTGCTTATTTATTAATTTACGGAAGTCTGCCAACTCAGGAGCAATTAGATAATTTTCAATATCAAATCAACCGTCATACATTAGTGCATGAGGATATGAAGAAGTTCTTCGATGGATTTCCTTCAAAATCTCATCCTATGGGACAACTTTCATCTTTGGTGTGTTCGCTTTCTTCTTTTTATCCTGAGTCTTTAGATCCTCAACAAAGTAAAGAAGAGCAGGAGATCACAATTATTAAGTTATTGGCAAAGATGAGTACCATTGTTTCATGGATTTACAAGAAATCTTTGGGTCACCCGGTAATTTATCCTCAAAATAAATACGACTATGTGACCAATTTCCTGAATATGACTTTTGGCCAGAGGACTGAAGAAATTACCATAGATCCTGTTGTTGTAGATGCAATGAATAAATTGTTAATACTTCATGCAGATCACGAGCAAAACTGTTCTACTTCAACTGTGAGAATTGTAGGTTCTTCAGATTGTAATTTATACGCATCGATATCAGCTGGTATTTCTGCGTTATGGGGTCCGCTACATGGTGGTGCAAACCAGGCAGTAATCGAGATGCTTGAAAAGATTAAAAACGATGGTGGTGATGTTGACAAATGGGTGAACAAAGCAAAAGATAAAAACGATTCTTTCAGATTAATGGGATTTGGACACAGGGTATATAAAAACTTTGATCCAAGAGCGAAGATCATTAAAAAAGCTTGTGATGATATTTTAGCAAAACTAGGGATTAATGATCCTGTTTTAGACATCGCTAAAAAATTAGAAGAAGTTGCTTTAAGCGATCCTTATTTTGTAGAAAGAAAACTTTATCCAAACGTAGATTTCTATTCCGGAATTATCTACCGAGCTTTAGGATTCCCAACAGAAATGTTTACGGTATTATTTGCATTAGGCCGTTTACCGGGATGGATTGCACAATGGAAAGAAATGAGAGAGAATAAAGAACCTATAGGGCGTCCTCGCCAGATATATATCGGTGATACAGATAAAAGTTATGTTGATCTTGGATCAAGATAAAACATTTAAACCTCATAAAAAAGGGAGTTCCAAATGAGCTCCCTTTTTTTATGAGGTACCTGCTTGAAGAGCATTCACACCCGTTTTAACTTTCTTGTAACTATTAAAACCTTGCTCCAAATGTTAAAGAAACATTGGTTACATTGTTATTAATTGTTGCTCTTGGGCCATTTCCTGCATTTAGATTATAAGCAGAGTAATCACTTTTTAAATCATAAAACTGAACGGCGCCATCTATAAAATAGTTTCCAAATTTGTAGCCAATGCCTCCAGAATACCTGTTAACAGCATAATCTCTGTCTAAACCATTGTTAGGATCAGCAATAAACCTGTACCCAGCTCTTAAAGCAACATCGTTGGTTAATTTATATTCTCCGCCTACGCCGTAATTTACCACCTCTTTATACCAGGTATTAAGCTGTTGGTTTGTTGTTCTGTCAGTCTGAGCATCAGTATCAGATGTAAAATGGATGTTAGAATAATCCCTATAACTCACATCTGCAGTGATTAATCCTTTATTCCCAATGATGTAAGAAATACCACCGTTAAGTTTTAGAGGTGTTCTCAGATCGTAATTTACGGGGTAGGTGTTATAACCAGTTTCAGTCCCATAGTCGTCTGTGATAGAGACCTCTTCATAATAATTATCATCTAAATTATAATAGGTAGGGGTTTCAAGCGAGAAACCTAAACGCAGCTCCTGAACAGGCTTAATAATGGCACCCACCTTAAAATTAACACCCGAACCTCTTGTATCATAACTTTTTAGAAAATCTGCGGAATAATCTGTATTGTTTAGTTCATTAAAACTTCTGTCGTTTAGTAATTCTTCTGATCTGTAATTAACAGAGGCTATCCCTAATCCAAAGCCTAAATAAAAGGTATTGCTAAAGTTTAAACCTAAAGAGAGATCAACATTAGATTGACCACCTTTACGATTTATCGTTTGATATTGTGTAGAAGTAGCACTTGTGTTGTTTGTATATGGTCCAGTTGTTGTCGATGAAAACAGGCCTGTTTCTCTGGCGGCCTCGAGTAGAGGATCGTTAATCACTGGAGATTGCCTGTCTGCATATTCTCCATACTCAGTAAAATAATCACTTAAACCATTTTCATAAGTTTCTCCCCCAAACTCCAAATCATTCCGGAAGAAATTTGTTTTTTGATAGCCAATACCAAAATTCATCGATAGTAATCCCCTGGTGGTGTTGCCAGTTTTAGCAACAGGCGAATGTAATACTACACCAATGTTGTTAATGTTGGGATTAAGAAAAGATGATTTATTATTATTACCTAAAAAGTCTGCCTTATTGCTATTGTTAATGAAACTGGTAGAAAGGGAGAATTCAGATCGGCTAAACATTCCCAGCCCAGCAGGATTTCCGTATAATGAACTTAAATCTCCACCAAGAGAAGTTTGTTGTCCTCCTAAACCATTAAATCTCGCTGTAGTGCTGTTCTCGGTCCCCGAGAATTTAAATGCATCTTCTGTATATTGTGCAAAAACCTGTGTAGCAACTCCTGAAGCCAGTAGCGCTAATATGATTGATCTTAATTTCATAAATGTTTTTCTTAAGGGTTTTAATTGGTACCGGCTAATGGCCAGTACCAATTTATTTTTTAAGCTTATTATTGATTATCTCGATGGTCTTCCGCCGCCACCGCTGCCAGAGGAACTGCCGCCACTGCTAGGTCTTGATGGAGTGTAAGAAGGTTGCGGTGAGCTTCTTTCAACTGAAGGCCTGCTGCCAGAGCTTTCAGTTCTGGTAGGTCGTTGCTGAGTTTCTGTTCTTGTAGGTCTTTGTTGAGTGCCCTCTGTCCGGGATGGCCTTGTAGATTGTGATGTCCCCACCGAACTCCTGTCGCCAGTAGAACTTCTCGTTCCAGACGAAGGACGGCTAGTATCACTTGGTCTCGGAATTCTACTTACGCTAGATCTTCCTCCATTGTCTGAAGTGCCCGGTCTTGCAGTAGAAACTCTTCCTGTACCACGGTCGGGCCTTGCAACACCAGGATTACGAACGATTACGCCACCACCCCAGTAGCCTCCGCCCCAATAACCTCCTCCATAGAAAGGTGGTCGTCCAAATCCATAACCATAATAAGAATAAGGACCCCAGAACGGAGAATGGTAAGGACTGTACCATGGATTATAACCCCAGTTGTTCCAACCCCAGTTATTCCAACCTAAGCTCCAGCTGTTCCATCCCCAATTGTTAAAGCCAAGGTTAAAAGATAAACCAGGACTATACCAGCTGTTGTAAAAATAGGGATCGTAGAAGAAAGGATCGTAGGGAAGATGATTATGCAGATAATAATCTCTCCACGAAAGCGGGTTCCTATTCTCTATACTCAACCTGGAGTCATAAGACTCATCATAGTAGGAGTTATTTTGATCATCAGCACCAGAATCAGTATAGTTATTGGTTGTTCTGGCAGCGTAAGTGATCTTTTTGGCTTGTACATTAGAATTATAAACATCATCATTAGATGCATTTTCTACAGCCATCTGCCCGGTAGAGCAACTGCTTACAACTAATGCAATCCCCCCGGCAATCATCGATTTTATAATTATATTTTTCATCTTGTTGTTTTTTACAATTTAGGAATACCCATTAGGTTAAGGTATCTCATATTTCTCTTTCTTGCTCTTCTTATCAGACTAATTATATCATATAAAGTTTAATATTATTTAGCAAAAAAATGATTTTTAAACGTCTTATTTATGTTACGTGGCGATCATTTTATACGATACAAGTTATTATGACGAATGGCAAATATAATAGGTTGCAGATATAAAATTATAATCCTAAATATTATAACTTTGAGCTTTATTAGCTAAGTATAATTTTACAAAAACTATTCCATTCTAAATACATGAGTAAAGGATTAACAAGCAGATCAGAAGACTATTCCCAGTGGTATAACGAATTAGTGGCCAAAGCCGATTTAGCAGAGCATTCTGCTGTAAGAGGGTGTATGGTAATAAAGCCTTATGGTTACTCTATCTGGGAAAAAATGCAAGCTGTGTTAGATAAGAAGTTTAAAGATACAGGTCACAGCAATGCGTATTTCCCTTTATTCATTCCTAAGTCATTTTTTTCTAAGGAAGCTTCTCATGTGGATGGCTTTGCAACTGAATGTGCCGTTGTGACACATTACAGGCTAAAAAATGACGGGAATGGCAATATCATCGTAGATGAGGATGCCAAGCTGGAAGAAGAACTAATTGTAAGGCCAACCTCAGAAACTATTATCTGGAATACCTATAAGGGCTGGATCCAGTCATACCGTGATTTACCAATTTTAGTGAACCAATGGGCTAACGTGGTACGATGGGAGATGAGAACCCGTTTGTTTCTTAGAACTGCTGAATTTCTATGGCAGGAAGGACATACCGCACATGCTACAGCAGAAGAAGCAATTGCAGAAACAGAACAAATGCTGGATGTGTATGCGGATTTTGCAGAAAACTGGCTGGCATTGCCAGTAGTGAAGGGGAAGAAAACTGCTAACGAACGATTTGCCGGTGCGCTTGATACGTATTGCATTGAAGCGTTAATGCAGGATGGTAAAGCACTTCAGGCTGGAACTTCACACTTCTTAGGTCAGAATTTTGCTAAAGCTTTTGATGTGAAGTTCACGAGCAAAGAAGGTAAGCAAGAGTTTGTTTGGGCTTCATCATGGGGCGTGTCTACCCGCTTAATGGGAGCTTTAATTATGGCACATTCAGACGATGCAGGTTTGGTATTACCACCAAAGTTAGCTCCAATTCAGGTGGTGATAGTACCTATAAACCGTGGGGAAGAAGAATTAGCCAAAATCACAGAAGTAGTTGATGTGATCATAGCTGATTTAAAAGCCAAAGGCATTTCTGTAAAATATGATGATAGAGATACACAAAGGCCGGGGTTTAAATTTGCAGAGTACGAAATGAAAGGTGTTCCTGTTCGCTTAGCTTTAGGCGGAAGAGATTTAGAAAATAACACCATTGAATTGGCCAGAAGAGATACCCGTACCAAAGAAACTATCTCCAGAGATAATATTGCCGAGGTAGTAGAAAGCTTATTAGAAGAAATACAGAACAGTATCTATAACAGAGCTTTAAAATTTAGAACAGAGAATACTGTAAAAGTTGATTCTTACGAGGAATTTAAGAAAATATTAGACGAAAAACCTGGTTTTGTTTCAGCCCACTGGGATGGTACTTCAGAAACAGAAGCAAGAATTAAGGATGAAACTAAGGCAACAATTAGATGTATACCTTTAAATAACGAACAGGAAGAAGGTATTTGTATGGTAAGTGGTAAACCATCAACTCAAAGGGTGTTATTTGCAAGAGCCTATTAAGGTTGGTAAATAATTTAAAGTATTAAGCCTGTTTTTTATCGATTAAGATAAAAGACAGGCTTTTTTATTTCTTATATTAATCTGTAAAATCTATTACTTTTGTATAAAATACATTTTCCTATTGAAAACAGATCTTTTTCTTATTACTCCGCCATTTACTCAGTTAAACACACCATATCCTGCCACGGCTTACATTAAAGGATTTCTTAACACCAAAAGTATAAATGCAACCCAAGCAGATCTTGGAATCGAGGTAATATTACAACTGTTCTCAAATAAAGGATTAACAGACTTATTTAAAGCAAATACCAAAACTTCTATAAGTGATAATTCTAAAAGAATTCTTGCTTTACAAGAAGAATATATTGCAACCATAGATCCAGTAATAGCTTTTCTACAAGGCAAAAATCCAACTTTAGCTTTACAGATTTGTGGGGATGACTTTCTGCCTCAGGCATCAAGGTTTGAACAATTGGAAGAACTGGACTGGGCATTTGGTGCCATGGGGACCCAGGATAAAGCCAAGCATTTAGCCACTTTATACTTAGAAGATATTTCTGATTATATCGTAGAATGTGTGGATGAAAATTTCGGATTTAGCCGGTATGCAGAACGTTTAGGAAGAAGCGCCAATTCTTTTGATGAACTGTATCAAATGTTAAATCAGGAATTAACATACATCGATAAAATACTGATTGATATATTAAAAAATAGAATGGAGGTCATCCAGCCCAAGCTTTTTTTGATATCTGTTCCTTTTCCTGGGAATTTATATAGTGCATTTCGTTGTGCACAATGGGTAAAGCAAAACTATCCTGAAATCAAATTAGCTATGGGAGGCGGTTTTCCAAATACCGAGCTACGTTCAGTAACAGATGTTAGGGTTTTTGAATTTTTTGACTATATCACTTTAGATGATGGGGAAGTGCCGGTTGAGCTCCTCGTTAAAAACATCTGTGGAAATTTACCTGTTGAAGCTCAAACCTATAAAAGAACTTTTTTGTTGGAAAACGGAAAGGTAAGTTACAGAAATGATGCTTTGCAAAGAGATTACAAACATGCAGAAGTAGGTACACCAGATTATAGCGACCTGTATTTAGATAAGTATATTTCGGTAATAGAAATCGTAAACCCCATGCACCGTATGTGGAGCGACGGCAGGTGGAACAAACTCACCATGGCTCATGGTTGCTATTGGGGTAAATGTACTTTTTGCGATATTTCTTTAGATTATATAAAAGTTTACGAACCTATTGCCGCCAAACTAATTGTAGAAAGGGTAGCGGAGTTAACAGAAAAGACCGGGCAAAATGGGTTCCATTTTGTGGATGAGGCTGCACCTCCTTCCTTAATGCGTGAAGTGGCCCTGGAGATTATCCGAAGGAAACTAACCGTAATTTGGTGGACAAATATTCGTTTCGAGAAAAGTTTTACTAAAGACCTTTGCATTTTATTAAAAGCGTCTGGCTGTATTGCTGTTTCCGGAGGCCTGGAAGTAGCTTCTGACAGGTTATTGAAACTTATTGATAAAGGCGTGACGGTAGAGCAGGTCGCAAAAGTAACCAGCAACTTTACCGAAGCAGGTATATTGGTACATGCCTACCTCATGTATGGTTATCCTACACAAACTATACAGGAAACTGTAGATAGCCTGGAAATGGTTCGTCAGCTGTTTGAAGCCGGGGTGTTGCAATCAGGTTTCTGGCATCAGTTTGCTATGACCGCCCATAGTCCGGTAGGCATGTATCCCGAAAAATTTGGTGTCATCAAGGAAACTGATAAAATCGGGAATTTTGCCAACAACGATATAAACTATATTGATAAAACCGGCATCGACCATGGTAAATTTAGCTATGGATTAAAGAAATCGCTCTTCAATTTCATGCATGGAATTTGTTTTGAATATCCTTTGCAGGACTGGTTTGATTTTAAAATACCAAGAACAACAATCCCCGCTAACTTTATTAAAAAAGCTTTACAACGCGAACCAAATTTTAACACTAAACCGAGTGCTAAAATAGTTTGGTTAGGAGGGCGGCCGATAACGGAAAATTTTATAAAAACTAAGAAAGGAAATTCATGGGAAATGATGAGTTTAACTTTCCATGATAAGAAGAAGACCTTTTCAATTCAAACCAATCAAAAAGAAGGAAAGTGGCTGGCTGGCATTTTAAAAGAAACTAGTATTTCTTGCGGTAGAATTCATACTTTCCAGGAACTGAAAATAGATTTTGAAACTCAATTCGAGAATTTTGAACTGTTTTGGTATTCTAAACCTGTTAATATACTGAGAGACTATGGTTTTTTAGTACTTTAAGATTCTTAGTATTTCCTATTTTGTTTTCATAACAATTATTTGTGGGATACCCAAACATAATCTTCCGGCACCTGTTTAACAAGAGAATCAAAATACAATTGTCATGAAAAAGATCGCTTTTTTAGCTTTATGTTTAGGAGCATTAACTTTTGCCTCTTGCAATAATAATCCGAAAAACGAGACAGCAGGAGAGCGTCTCGATAATGAAATTGATACGCTGAAAAACAACGTGTCTGTTGCTGAAGCAAAAGCCAAAGCGCAAGTCGAAAAGGCACAAAAGGATCTTGATGATGCTATTGAACGCGGAGATAAAAAAGCGGAAGAGGTTTCCAGGAGAACCCTGGAAGAGGCGAAAGCAGCATGGCAAAAAACAAAAGATTTAGCCAATGATGCTGCCCGTGATGTGAAGGAAGTGGCTCATGAAACTAAGGAAGCTGCCCGTAAAGCTGTAGATTCTGCAGACAGAAAAGCCGAAAGAGTAAGAGATGCTATAAAGAACTAAGGGCATCTCGAACCTAACCATTAATAACAAATTAATGGTTAGGTTGATAAGTGAATTTCAAAAATACTGACAGGCCTTGTTTATAATGAACCTGCAAATCATTTGTCCATTCTATTTCCTTTTTGCCTCACTACGTAAAGCTAAACTGATATAATACTGGTTGATTTTTTCGTTCCCGCTATGTGTATCCAATTGGGTATAAGCTAGTTGTTCTTACTTACATATTCTTTAGCCCAGACAATCATTTTCTTTACATAATAACCACCTTTCAATTAGGTTGTGTGCAATACAGTGGAAATAGATTGCTGAATAAGCGTTTTTTTCCATAAGTTTTTGATAATGAATATATCTCCGCTTATTAAAAAGTTAGTAAAGAATGCTGGCTTGCAGTATGGATATCCCTCCATACCCTATTGAGCTCACTCTCTTTCTTGGCAGCCTCCAACCCACAATAAGGATATAAAGTATCTACAGTATTTCTTGAATGATGAGATAATAACCTACTGTATTGGCTTACTTTATCCAGTAAAATGGTATCAATTTTTTGATGATGGATTAATTGATCCCATGACTCATCTACTGTATTAAAAAATGATGATCTAAGGTTATTAAACTCAGACTTCAGTCTGAGTAATTCCTTCTTAAAAAAGGCTATTTGATCTTCATTATAACGCTTGATGCCAGTTCGATTAAAGAAATACTGTTCAGCCAATTGTATGAAATGGCTAGCCATTCCGGAATTGTTAACGGTTAAAGTAGTTTCTGCCAATTGCAGAAAAGGGTAGTGGAATATGGGGTTTTCAAACTGAATATTTTCGTTTATCTCAAACATCCTGTTTTCCGCAACTTCCAGATTGTTCACTTCAAAAGCATGACTTCCGGTGGCCACAAGTCCAAAGTAAGACCATTCAGAAATAATTTTTACTTCTTCTTTTTTTAATATAAAGGATT
The DNA here is from genome assembly GCA_045629485.1 of Pelobium sp. Lineage (GTDB taxonomy): Bacteria > Bacteroidota > Bacteroidia > Sphingobacteriales > Sphingobacteriaceae > Pseudopedobacter. The sequence goes on from JAZQRF010000370.1 coordinate 13,893, forward strand.
TGATGATCTCTTTTCCTTCATTATCCATCAGGTTACTGCCATTCTCATCTTTTAAAATACAGTTTGCAGTAAATATAGTTGCATGTAAGGCACCACTTGCATATTTCCAGAACCCCTTAATCAAATACCCACCGCTTGTTTTAACCGCAGTACCGCCAACCGCTCCGCTTCCGGCAAAACAAGCTTTTGGATTTGCAAAAATTTCACTTGCTAAATTTTTATCCAAAAATCCAGAAAACCAGGCTGCGCCGCTGCATAAAGTAACGATCCATGCCAGGCTACCATCTGCTTTTGCCAGATTTTCTTCAATTCTTAGAATTTCAGGTAAGGTTTTCTCTTCGCCGCCATACACTTTAGGCACATAAAGGTTAAACCACTTTTGCTGGTAAACAAGGTTTAGAATTTCGGGATGAAGTTTTCCCAAATTCTCAGAGGCAGGGGCATACCTAGAAATGATATCAAACCATTCTCTTTTAAACAAAATATCTTCCATCTTAGACTTTTAAAGCATTTAACTTTTTGTTGTATATTTTCTTCCAATCTATAAATCCAAAAATTGCAACTATAAATAGAATAAGGGTAAGCAATGCCATCATTGGTAATTGTTTGTAGACAAGCAAAGGGATAGCTACCAGATTGGATATATTGAGAAATATCCAATTTTCTATTTTTCTCTTTGCTAAAAGCCACATCCCTGCCCATGCAGTTGAGGAAACAAAAGCGTCTTCTACTGGTACGGTAGAATCGGTGAAATTAACCAAAACGGTATATAACAAAAAGAATCCAATAACCGAGATCAATAGGGCTATTCTGAGCTCTTTTTTGTTGGTCCAGCTGATTTCTGGCTGCGGCTTAGACTTTTTGTTTAACCAGAAATACCAGCCATAGATACTCATGACCAGGTAATACATACTCAATAATGTTTCTGCATAAAGTCCTACATGGAGCATGAGGTACATAGACAGTACGATAGACACTATCCCGGTAGGATAAAGCCAGATGTTATTCTTTTTAGCTAAAAAAACTTCTGTAACACCAAATCCCACTGCTAACCATTCTATAATAGATGTTTGCTTAATTTGATTAAAAAATAGGGAGAACCACTCTTGTATATTCATCATCTATAAAAAATTAGGAATACAGAGGAAGGAGGTTAAGAACCTTTAACTACGCCAGCATTACCTGGATCAGCTTTATGACGAGCTATCGTCAATGGGTATAATCTCAGCCAATATTAATCAGCACCCCTTTGTATTGCTGCAAATATAGTTTTAATTTTTAACGAACCATACAGCTTTTTAAGGAAGGACGAAACCTGAAAATAAGTATCTTTGAAACCAATGTCGGTTTTTAACAGCGAAGAAGAACTAAAAGCTTTTTTAGATCAGAAAGTGATACAATATAACCAGCCCGGGTTTATAGAAAAAGATCCTGTCTGCATTCCGCATTTGTTTTCTAAAAAGCAGGATATCGAGATAATGGGTTTCTGGTCGTCTATTTTAGCATGGGGACAAAGGGTAACCATTATCAACAAATCTAAGGAGCTGATTCAATTGATGGATGGTGCGCCTCACGATTTTATATTAAATCATGAAGAATCGGATTTAAAACGATTTGAAAAGTTTAAACACCGGACTTTTAATTATACTGATACACTTTATTTTATAGCTTTTTTTAAGCAACATTACCAGCAATTCGATTCACTGGAAGATGCTTTTTTACCTTTTAATAAGAAAGAGTTTAGAGAAGAATATGCGACATTTACTCCTTCTGATAAAGCTGGCAAGCGTTCATCATCAGAAGTATGTTTGATGGATAATTTTGCGCAAAACACCGTGGAAGGGAGCCTGAACTTTTTTAGGGCCTATTTCTTTTCTCTGCCCGATTTTCCACATCGTACCAAAAAACACATTTCGTCTCCATTACAAAAATCGACCTGTAAAAGAATCAATATGTTTTTAAGATGGATGGTGAGGAAAGACGATAGCGGTGTTGACTTTGGGATTTGGAACAGGATAAAGCCCAGCCAGCTCATTTGCCCCTGTGATGTGCATGTAGACCGTGTAGCGAGGAAGATTGGTCTGATTGACAGGAAGCAAACCGACTGGAAGACTGCCGTGGAGCTGACCGACCATTTAAGAGAGCTGGATCCCCATGATCCGGTGAAATATGATTTTGCGCTTTTTGGCTTAGGTATTGAGAAGAAGTTTTGATAATTATATCGAGTTCTATAAGACAATCACCTTTATAAATCTGATAATGAAAAAATTGAATTTAATAATTGCTTTGTGCTGCTTGATATTTATCGGTTGTGCCAATAAAAAGCAAATTGCCAATTCTTCCGTGAATTCTTTAAAGGGAACCTGGGAGCTGAATTATATATCAGGGCCGAAAATAGCTTTTACAGGGTTATATAAAGACAAAAGGCCTACGCTTATTTTTGATATAGAAAATAAAAGGATCATAGGGAACACGAGCTGCAATTCTTTAAATGGAGCTTTGATTGTTGATGGGAATAAGATTGATTTTAATACACCTATTGCCACCACGAAGATGTTTTGTCCGGGTGAAGGGGAACAGCTTTTTTTAGAGACACTTAAGAAAGTAGACACTTATAGGGTGTCTGACGGAAATACACTGACCTTTATGATGGGCGATATTCCAATTATGCGGTTTAATAAAATAAAGGATTAACCACAAATACAAGTGATGGAGATATCTGTCCGATACCTCCATCAAATTTGAATAATAAATTATTCTTTTTTCTTTTTCGGAGCAGTTACATAGCCATAAAAAGAGATAGGAGATCTTTGATTACTGATGATATATAAAGTGCCATAGCCACTTTCTGATACACTTAGTCTTAAAGAATTCACCGTATTCACATCCTCAGGTTTAATCAAAATATCCCAACCTTTTTTCTTCTTAAAGCTTTTTGAATAGCTGAAGTCTTTAGATTCAAATTGAATGCCGCCGTCTCTGGGATTGTATGGAGCAGAAAATGCTCTTCCAAAGAATGGCAGATAGCTTTTTATACTGTCTTTAGAGACTTCTAAATCATATTCGCTGGTAAGTTGAATTGTTCTCCCACCTTGTGATGTTGCGCTTGTTGCGTTAAAGACATATTCCTGTTTTTCAATCAGCGCTTTAAGCTTTTCTCCTTTCTCCTGGGAAAAAGCATGACTATTTACCACTAATAGAAGAATAATCCCTAGAATGGTTTTTATTGTGAACTGTTTCATAATCTTATTTTTATGATTGGAATCCTGTAATCCACCAGGAGTTACCACATGGGTCTTTTATACCGCCACTTCTTCCGTATTCTTTATCTTCTAATTCCATTATTACTTTAGCACCATTTTGTATCGCCAATTTAAAAGTTTCATCAGCATCTTCTACATAAATGAATAGTCCTGCAGTTTGTGCTGGGTATTCTGCTGTTGCTTGCGCAAACATAATGGTACTGTTATCTATGGTTACTTCCCCATGCATAATAGTTTTGTTATCCTTTCTGTAGATGATATCATTCTTTTTCGCATGGAAAACATTCAATACAAAATCTAAAAAAGCAACAGCATCGTCTAAAATTAAATAAGTCATTACAGACTGGTGATTTTCAGGTGTTTTCATAATAAAACGAATTTATTCTTAGTTTCTTTTAAAATTAATGAATTGTTATAACGTTTATTCCTTTCAAAATCGAAATTTTTACAAATTTGTTTTAAAATAATACACTTCTTTATGATTAAAAATTACTGGCTGGCAGGTGTTGCTTCCATTTTCATTTTCAGTAGCTGTTCGTCTATCTATATGCCCAACGTTCCCAATACTCCAATGCTGACAGAAGCCGGAGAATTCCATGGAGGCGGACACATCAGTTTAAAAGGCAATTTCAGCGCCAATACAGCTTATGCACTATCAGATCATCTGGCAATAATGGCCAATGGCTCTATTATGGATAATAGCGGTCGTAAAAAGGATTTTAAACAGACATTACTAGAGGGAGGGATTGGCTATTTCGATACTTTTGGCCCTGATAAACGCCGGGTTTTTGAAGTGTATGCAGGTTATGGCATTGGAAAAACCGACAGAAGTTACAAAGACCTGACTTATGAAGGGCCTATTGTTTCTGATATCCAGGAGGTGAGCTTTAATAAGTTTTTTATGCAGGTAAATTACAGTGCAAAAAAAAAGAAAGACCTGAGGTTATTCGGACATAAATACCCATTGAATTACGGTACAGCCTTAAGAATAAGTCATGTAGGAATGAAGGATTTTACCAAGAATGGTTTAACACAACCATTGGAGGATAATATATTTTTAGAACCTATATTCTTTACCCGAATGTATGTCAGTAAAACCGCTCAATTGCAATATACGAGCGGAAGTACATTCGGTTTAATTAACAGGGATTACCTCACAGCCGGAAATTCTGTATTTACCATTGGTATAGTTTTTAATGTTGGCAGCACTCCGAGGAAGAAAAGTAAATAATCTTAATAAATATTCGAGGGTACATTCTGAATTGGGCTTGGAGGAGAATTTGGTGATTTTCTAATTATTCTTTCGCGGTTACCATACTCATTTTCTTAGCAGCTTAAGAACACTTATTTTCATGCCTGTTTATAAAATATAAATCAGCATCATTTTCGGCATATCATTCGCTATGTATAATTAAAAAAGCCTTTGTAAAAATCCATAAAGATTATTAGAGAGGAATAGAAAGGTGTAATACATAAAATTAGATATGAAAAACAAATTCACTTTTAAAACAATAGGAGGGATTTTAAAAAAATCATTTGAAGGGTTCGGAGAACATAAAATCACAAAGATGAGTGGAGCTCTGGCTTATTACACGGTTTTTTCTATGGCTCCACTACTGATACTTGTTATTTCCCTGTGCGGTTTATTTCTAGGGCAGGAGGCTGTAGAAGGAGAAGTTTATGACCAGCTTGCTGGTGTTTTAGGAAAGGATACTGCACATCAAATGCAGGAAATAATTAAAAATTCTTCTCTTACTGGTAAGGATACCATGGGCATTATTATTGGGGGAATTACTTTATTAGTGGGCTCAACAACTGTATTTGCTGAAATACAAGACTCTATAAACGATATCTGGGGGCTAAAACCAAAACCAAAAAAGGGATGGTTAAAAATGTTAAAGAACAGGTTTCTTTCTTTTTCTGTAATTGTTAGCCTGGGGTTTATTCTATTGGTGTCTCTTGGTATTACTGCTGTTATAGAAGGGATCAGCGATCGCCTGCAGGCAGCCTATCCAGATATTACAGTAATTGTTTTTTATATTTTTAATCTTCTGCTTACCTTAAGCATAGTCTCTTTAATATTTGCAGTCATTTTTAAAGTACTGCCCGATGCCATTATAAAATGGCGTGATGTTATAGCTGGTGCCCTTGTAACTGCAGTCTTATTTATGATTGGTAGGTTTGCCATTGCTTTTTATATTAGCCAAAGCGACGTAGGAGGTGCATACGGTGCTGCAGGTTCTATGGTGGTTCTTTTATTATGGACTTATTACTCATCCATAATTTTATATTTTGGCGCCGAGTTTACCAAAGCTTACGCATTGAGTTATGGATCTGAGATTTTACCTAACCATTATGCTGTAACTACCAAACAGGTAGAAATTGAGAGTGATAACAGGTCTATTGGTGAAAATGAGAAAGTGGCCAAAGCTGTTGAACAAAAAGAAAACTCTGAATAAGGTCAAATATTAAAAAATATGCAGGCAGGGGAGATGAAATCTAAATTACCTTCTACCTTTGCGGGCAATGAATTATTTTCGCGATCTTCTTGATCTCTTGAAGCTAGAAAAAGAAGAGGACCATAACTCCTTTTTAAAGCAAACTCAACTTTCTCCCGTTACAGAAAGAAGGTTAACTGGCCTCTCTTGGTACCCAATTGCCATTCGTGGTACAGAAATTAGCAGGGGTGATTACCTAACAGTAGAAATTGAAAGAACTACCCACCATGACCTTGCTCATCAGTTTAGGTTCGGTATGCCTGTAGCATTGTTTTCTAATTATGCACCACAAACGGATAGGGTTGAAGGTGTTGTCAATTTTTATGGAGGCAATAGAATGAAGATTACACTTCGAACAGATGAATTGCCGGATTGGTGTGATAATGGAAAATTGGGAGTAGATTTACTCTTTGATAGCAACAGTTATCAGGAGATGCAAAATGCTTTAAAAAAAGCTTCAATTTTAGTTGATGATGCAAAAGAGGGTCATCTTGTTAGAGTGCTAACGGGTAGAGTTAAACCTCAATTCACAGCCTCCTCGAACACAATTATTATATCCAAGCTAAATAGGGCACAACAGGTAGCTGTTCGTAAAATTGTGGACGCTAAAGATCTTGCTATCGTTCATGGTCCGCCAGGAACAGGGAAAACTACTACGTTGGTAGAGGCTGTGAAAGCCTTAGTACAGAATGGGGAAAAGCAGATTTTAATTGTTGCACCCAGTAATACAGCAGTTGATTTGTTGAGCACAAAGATTGCTAACGAAGGGCTGAATGTTTTGAGAATCGGAAACCCCGCGAGAATTTCTGCGGAATTACTGTCTTTAACTCTTGATCATAAAATAGCGGATCATCCTGAAAAGAAACAGTTAAAAGAGCTGAAGAAGCGGGCAGCAGAATTTAAAAACATGGCGCATAAATATAAGCGCAATTTTGGCAAAGCAGAACGTGAACAGCGCAATGCTTTATTGGATGAATCGAGAAAACTGATAAAGGATGCTGTACGAATAGAAGAGGGGATAACCGAGCACATAATTTCTAAAGCACAAGTGATTACCGCTACACTGGTAGGTGCGAATCATTACACTATCAGAGATTTAAATTTCAGTACAGTTATTATAGATGAAGCCGGGCAAGCGCTCGAACCTGCGTGTTGGATTCCGGTTTTAAAGGCAGATAAAGTGGTGTTTGCAGGAGACCATTGCCAATTGCCACCCACAATTAAGTCGTTTACTGCAGCCAAAGGTGGCTTGAGTAACACTTTATTCGAAAAATGTATTTCTCTGTATCCCGAAAGTGTTGTCTTATTAGAAGAACAATATCGGATGAACGAAGCAATTATGAGGTATTCTTCCAGGGTCTTTTATGATGATATGCTTAGAGCACATGAGTCAGTAGCAGATCAATTGCTATTCAATAAAGATTTACCCTTTGAGTTTATAGATACAGCCGGATGTGGCTATAACGAAAAACAGGATGGGACCAGTTTAAGTAATGTAGAAGAAGCTGAATTTTTGGTTAGGCATATTACAAAATATGTATTGGAACTTCAACAAAATTACGAGTCACCCAATTTCCCGGGTATTGGAGTTATTTCTCCCTATAAAACACAAGTATATATTTTAAGAGATTTGATTGCACAGTCGACAGTATTAAAAGAAATTGCGAACAAAATTGCGGTTAATACGATCGATAGCTTTCAGGGACAAGAGAGAGATATCATTTACATCAGTTTAACCAGAAGCAATAACGAAAGGAATATCGGATTCTTATCAGACATTCGAAGAATGAATGTGGCAATAACCCGGGCTAAGAAGAAGTTAGTCATTATTGGTGATGGGGCAACCATTAGTTCCTCTGAATTTTATGCAAACTTTCTACAATACGCTGAAAATGAAGGGATGTATAAATCTGCATGGGAATTTGTAGAAGTTTAATTGAGTTTGGCAGGTGGTTTGTCTATATGTGTTCAAACAGAAAAAATATAACACATATGTATACTAAATCTCTATTTTCTTTCTTAGTGACTATTTTATTAATCACTAACGTTGCCAACGCTCAAAAAGAATCGCCTTATGAAACAAATTTTAAAGTTGATGGCCCTATTATCGCAGGAGGAATTGGCTTAAATGTTTTAGGTTTAAGTCTTATCAAAAATAAAGATGAACTAACTATCGCAGAGGTAAATGCTCTTGACAAAAAAGATGTTTTTTTTATCGATCGTTTTGCAGCAGGGAATTTTTCTGATAAAGCAGATAAAGATAGTTATATCCCGTTTTTCGCATCTTTTGCTGTAGCACCCATTATGGCGGTTTTAGATAAAAACCAAAGATCGCATGCCGGGCAGGTAATGGTTTTATTTGTAGAAACCATGGCTATCACCGGTGCCAGTTTTACTCTTTCGGCAGGCTTAATAGAAAGAAGCAGGCCTCTTGTCTATAATACAAGTATTCCTATGGAAGACCGGACTGATAAAGATGCACAAAGATCTTTCTTTGCCGGGCACACAGCGGCAACCGCTGCTGCATCATTTTTTGCAGCCAAAGTATTTAGTGATTTTAATCCAGATTCGAAAGCAAAACCATATGTATGGGCTGCTGCGGCACTTGTGCCTGCATCTGTAGCTTACATGAGATTAAAAGCAGGAAAACACTTTTTAACAGACAATTTACTGGGTTATGCAATAGGAGCAGGGGCCGGAATTTTGGTTCCTCAGCTACATAAAAAATCTAACAAGGTTAACCTTTCCATTACACCGGCAATGGGTACCAACTTTAAAGGCCTTAGCGCAACCTATAAATTCAATAATTAAATTTTTAATTTAGCATGTATGATTCGTTATGCATCGCAAATTAGAAAGTTCGAAGAAATGGGTGAAAAATCCGGATGGAGTTACGTAGATATTCCTCAGCATATTGCCCATGAATTAAAGCCTGGTTGCAAAGTTAGTTTTAGAGTTAAAGGTAGAATAGACGATTTACCAATAAATGGAATCGCTCTTGTCCCTATGGGTGAGGGCGATTTTATTTTACCTTTAAAACTTGCTTTAAGAAAAAGTCTTAAAAAAGAAAAGGGAGCGGCGGTTGTACTACAGTTAGAAGAAGATAGAGATTTTAAAATAGAGATGCCTGATGATTTGTATGATTGTTTGGCAGAGCAGAGCCAATTATTAGAGAATTTTCTAAAACAACCAAAATCTCACCAACACTATTTTATAAAATGGATTAATGAAGCTAAGACAGAACCTACCAGGATTAAAAGATTAACACAAACAGTACTGGCTATGGATAGGGGTATGGATTTTGGTGAAATGATAAGGGCAAATAAAAAACAATGATGAAAATAACTTCCCAACTACTCATAGCTTTGCTATTGCTGTCTTCATGCGGTGCGTCTTATAATGAAAAGGATATTATTGGAGAGTGGATATATACCAAGGTAGAATTTATCAATCAACAGCCTCCTTTAATACAGGATGAAGAAGAACTCAAAGAAAAATATCCATCTATAAACTTCAAACAGGATAAAACCTGCGAAATATTATCTGGCGGTAAGGTGATTTCAGAGGGAACCTATCTTATAGAAAAAGATATTATACGATATGAAGAAGTACTGCAAATAGGGATTACCAGAAAAATTCCATTTCTAATAAAAAAATTAGAAAATGGTGAGCTCGTTTTTGAGACACTTGAAGAGGACGTGAAACGTATCACAGCAAAAAGGAAAAACTAATATACAGGTAAGAACTTGGTCGCATTTTTGTTTTAAATTATAAAAACCACAGCTATGAAAAATTACAATGAAACAAACACTGTAACAAGATCTTCAGACTTAACTGAAAATGATTTCACAGAACGGGAGCCAACAAACGAAGAGCGCTGGATAAATGATGTGAATAAAGAGTTTGATGAGGATGTTCCTTTGGTGAATGAGACAGATCCTGATCCTTTGGATGATGATGATTTTGATGACGATACTCCTTTAGATGATGAGGACCTGGCTGGGGAAATTCCTGTCGAAGAACCTGATGAAGATTTTGAAGATGATGACCTCTTTCTTGAAGACGATGATGAATTGGAAGGAGAATCAGACGATGAGGAATTTAAATAATTCATCACTTAAAAGAAGGTAAAACAGCTGGTGTTTAAAATCAAGTGTTTTACCTTTTTTATTTAATTTCCTGCAATAGTAGAAGGATACCTTTACTCAATAAATACCGTTATACATCTATGAAAATTAATATTTTATATCAGCTGGCAATTATTTTGTTATTAAGTAGCTGTGGAATTAATAAGCAGGCGAAAGAGCTTAAAGCTTTAGAAGATTGCAAGTATGAAATCCAATCGGCTGATAGTATATTTATAGCAGGTAAACCAATAAAAGCATTCATTAATAATGGAAATATAGACTTGAGCAATGCGCCGTCCCTGGCGTTTGCGATGTTAAGAAAAAATATTCCAATGAAAGGTATCGTCAATCTTAAAATCCAGAATCCTACATCCCATATTGCCGGAATCAATCAGTTTGAATATTTAATTTTATTTCAAAATAAACAAATAGCAAAGGGTTTTGTAGATCAGAAAGTGCTTGTAGAACCTGGAAAAGAAGTAGTTGTGCCGGTATCTGTGAATGCTAATATTTATGATCTATTGGCAGATGAAACAACATTAAACGACCTTTTAAACCTTTTCAATAATAATGATTCAAAAGATAAAGCAACTGGCTTGGTAACTGTAAAAATTAAACCAACTATTGCTTTAGGAAATAAGCTTATCAACTATCCTGGTTATATCACTGTTGATAAAAGAATAAGCCGAGAAATTTTGTTATAATTCCAAATATTGAATTTTTGGCATTGTTTTTCCTTAGGTAGTATTAATAGTAAATAAACTATTAATAAGTTTTGAATAAAATATTAATTATGAGAAAAGTAATCATGTTTTTGGCGGTCGCAGTAGCTGTAACTGCCTGTAATAGCAATGCAACAGATAACAAAGGTGGCGCAAATACATACACTTTCAAAGATTCAGTGAAAATTATAAAAGACAGTTTAAGGCTGGATAGTTTTCAACGAGCTGAAAACGAAAAAAAAGCTGAGGTACAAAGACAAGAAGAAATTGCTGCAGCAAAAGCAGAAGCAAAAGCTTCAGCATCCAGACCTCAAAATGTAACTGTTGTCAATCAGCAACCAGCTCAGCCTGTGGCCGAGAAGAAAAAAGGATGGAGTTCTGCAGCTAAAGGAGCTGTAATAGGTGCCGGTGCCGGTGCAGTAACTGGTATTCTGGTAGATAAAAAAGATGGCCGTGGTGCTGCAATTGGGGGTGCTGTTGGTGCCGGAACAGGATACATTATTGGAAGACAAAAAGATAAAAAAACCGGAAGAGCAGACTAATTAAGTCAGTGAATTCTGTAAACTAAAAAAGGGCATTAATAATGCCCTTTTTTAGTTTTGTTGTTTTTGATTAATGCATTAATGTTGTGTTATTTTTCCGAGTTTACTGTCTAAAGCTTTTTTAATTTTTGCTGTAGCACCATCCACTGCTTTGTGAAGAGTTAAAGCTAATTCAGAAGCGGCTATTGGATTTAATTTTTCAACTTTTACTTCTATTAAACAGCGTTTATCTTCTGTGCCTTCTTTGCTGCCGTTTTCGTCACTTAAGTGTACTTCTACTCTAGAAATCTGTTCGTTGTATCTCTCAAGGCCATCCTTAACTATAGATTCTACATAGGCAATTAATTGCTCTCTTCCTTCGATGTTTTTGTCTGTATTTACCTGGATCTTCATAATATTTTGATTTGCTATCAATATACTAAAACTGTGCCTTATTCTAATATTAGAGTTGTTTTATTTCTTAATTGAATTTAAGATTTTAAAAATCATTAATTTTATTTTAATTTAGAGATGCTGCCTTCTCAGTTCTAAACCTATGAATTCGAAAACTATTTACCGCCAATTAGAAATAGCCTCTATTGTGCTGTTTATGCTAATCGCTGTAACAATTGCTGTACTAATAACAGATTGGTTGTCTTTATTTGCATTCAAAATTATTGTTTGTATTCTTCTTGTCTTTGGGTGCCTGTTTTTTATTTTTTTAAGAAAAACTGTTAAAGCAACCATCAACCAGGCAAAGCTCAAATTTATAATGGCTGAAGATAAATTTGGGAAACTATATGATACCAATGTAATTGGAATATTGATCTCGAATTTTGAGGGACGAATTACAGATGCAAATGCAGCATTTCTAAATATTATAGGTTATACCAAAGAAGATTTATCAGCTGGTAAATTAAGATGGGATGTAATTACTCCTGAAGAGTTTCATGATAAATCTCATGAAGCACTTCAGCAATTATCGGCAACAGGTAAATGTTTGCCATTTGAGAAGCAGTATATAAAAAAGGATGGGTCGAGGGTATGGGTTTTACTGGGTTCTGCTGTGCTTAAAAATGATGATAGGGGAGATGCCATAACTTATATTATAGATATTAACCAGAAAAAGCTTTCTGAAGAACAGACAGTTGCCTTGCAGAAGATTATTATTAAACAACAGAAAGAATTTAAATCGGTTTTGATGAATGCTCCGGCTTTTATTACCATAAAAAGAGGAAAAGAGCTGCGCTTTGATTTTGTGAATAAAGCGGTAATGGATGCCAGCGGCAGGACCGACCAGATTGGGAAAACCCGTGAAGAACTTTATCCAGGGTTAAATTCGGAAGATCATGAACCGGAAACGGTTTATAGAACAGGTGTAGCTATTAAAGGTAAGAGGCATCGTATTAAATACAGAGATAATCAGGGCGTAGATCATGATTTATATGTTGATTATTTATTGACACCCGTTTATGATGAAGAGGGAAAGGTGGATGGTGTTGCTACCTTCGGTTTTGATGTTACCGATCTTGTTTTGGCAAACCGTGAAATGGAAATTAGTAAAAGCCGGTTTTCCAGTATGGCTGATGCCATTTCGCACATTATCTGGATGGCCACTAAGGAAGGTGAATTACAATATATAAATAAAACCTGGCTGGGGTATGCTGGTGATCCTAATATAGAGGATTGGGATTGGCTGAGTACAGTTCATGAAGATGATTATATTGAAACTAAAGTAAAGTGGAATCAGTCGATAAAAAACGATAAGGAATTCTCTATAGAAGCAAGGCTAAAAGATTCGAAAGGCAATTACAAATGGCATTTGATTAAGGGTGTGCCCTTAAAAGATAACATGAACGATGTGGTGATGTGGATTGGATCCAATATAGATATTCATGATCAGAAATTACAGGTGAAGCAGCTGATTGATAATGAAAATCATTTTAAAACGCTGGCAGATGAAACACCTTTTATGGTATGGAAATCAAATGAATTTGGGGATTGTGTGTATGTAAATAAAGAGTGGATTGATTTTACCGGACTAAGCTTTGAAGAGAGTATGGGCAAAGGCTTCTTTAAGGCAATGAGTCCTACAGGTGCGGAGGAAAGAAGACGAGATTGGACGGAAGCCTATAACGCAAGAGCCGCTTATTCGAGTAAATTTATGCTATTGAGAGCTGACGGCGAATCAAGATGGGTTTTGGGCAATTCTAACCCTTATTATATAGAGAAACAATTTAAAGGTTTTATAGGCAGTATAATTGATATTACCGAGCAAGAATTATTATCCCGGGCAGAAAAGGAACTTTCTGAGAAAAAGGATGAATTTATGAGTATTGCCAGTCACGAATTAAAAACACCTTTAACGAGCGTAAAAGCCTTTATTCAATTAATAGAAAAGTCTATCGATGAAGATCATAAAGCCCACCTCTACGCAACTAAGGCCGCAAAAAATTTGAAGCGGTTGGAAATCCTGATAGCTGATCTTTTAGATGTTTCTAAAATTAATGCCGGCAGGATGATTTATAATGAAAGCAAGTTTGAATTTAATGGTATGCTGGAAGAAAGCGTAAGTAGTATTCAAAATACCTTCGAAAAGCATGAAATCATCTTAAATAAATCAGAAGATGTGATGGTAATGGCCGATAAGTTCCGCATAGAACAGGTGGTTTATAATCTTTTGTCTAATGCTATTAAATATTCTCCAAAAGCGGATACAATTATTGTTACTTCAGTAGTTAAAAACGAAGAAGTAATTGTATCTGTTCAGGATTTTGGCATTGGTATAGAAAAAGAAGATCTCATGCTGGTTACAAATAGGTATTACAGGGTTGATAAAACAGCAATTATTTTCCAGGGTTTAGGTCTGGGTTTATACATATCCTCTGAGATTATTGGAAGACACAAAGGTAAATTATGGATAGAAAGTGAACCTGGGATAGGTTCTACCTTCTATTTCTCCTTACCTGTAGTTAAACCTGAATGATCTTAAAAAGCGATATTCCAAAACCATTTAGTTAATAACCATAATAAATAAAAAATTACTACAAGAAGAATCAGCACACCAAATGCAACTGCCCATAAAATGCTTTTGCCGCTACCCTGGTGTTTTCCTTCCTCATAATGTTCCTTTAATAGTTTAACATTTCGGTCGTTTGCTTTAAAATAGAAATCGAAAATCCAGCCCAGAACGGGTATAGCGCCAATGATAGCATCTATTAAGATATTGAGGCCCATCTTTACCATTATTTTATTGCTGGCACCATGCTTATACATTGTAGCTACAAGTAATGCCGAAATAATGGCAGAAATCCCATCTCCCAGGAAAGGAACGATGTTGATGATAGGGTCTAATCCAAATCGGAAGCCGCCAATCTTAAATTGGCTATCCATTAAACGACTGATACGCTCTATATTTTTTAATTTGTTATCCGTTTGCATAGTTTATTTTCAAACAATTAACAAAACAAGTGCCCGAAAAAAAAGGAGAAAGCATTTGCCTTCTCCTTTTTTATTTCAAGTTGGTTTTATTTAAATATCATTCTCTCCCTTAACATAACCGAAGTTAGCTAAGATGCCACCATCAACATATAAAATATGGCCGTTAACAAAATCAGCGGCTTTAGAAGATAAGAATAAAGCAGCATTGCCAATATCTTCTGGTTCGCCCCAGCGGTTAGCCGGTGTACGGGTCATCACTAAATCGTTGAAAGGATGCGCACCTTCTCTGATAGCAGCGGTTTGTGAAGTGGCTATATAACCCGGACCAATACCATTTACTTGCACATTGTATTTTGCCCATTCGCAGCACATGTTTTGTGTTAAAAGCTTTAAACCACCTTTTGCTGATGCATAAGCAGAAACCGTTTTACGTCCGTATTCGCTCATCATAGAACACAT
>JAZQRF010000371.1:0-4637 GCA_045629485.1 Pelobium sp.
AGGAGTTAATAGAAGTGAAATAATAGCGGACCTGAATTTTAAATATCAGCTATTACCTGCTTTGCAACTATCGGCGGATTATAGATTTCTAAATTCATCCTCGGAGTTAACTACGCATAATAACCTAGATCATTATTACACCAGGAACCTCATAAACAGAGGATCACAAATCACCAGTAACGGGGTAACCTACCATTTCCCCTATGGAAGTATACTCGAAAAAAGTAATGACACCAGAAAATCCCATAATGCGCGCATGCAGTTAAATTTCTCCACCAACCTGGGAGAAAAGCACTACATAAGGGCCATTGCCGGATTTGACATCACCGACAGCAAAAGTGAGAACTCCTCCTTTACCAGATTTGGGTATAACGATCAAACAGGATTATTTTCCAATACCGTAATGCACGGCCAGCGGTACCCCATATACGACAATCTGGCAACTTATGGAATCATACCCTATCCCGTGGGGGAAGGAGGGCTCTTTGTTAACCGAACGGTATCGGCCTACTTTAATGGAAGTTATACATTTGCTAGTAAACACATTTTCTCTTCAAGTTTAAGAAAGGATGCCGCCAACGTATTTGGCTTAGAGACGAATAACAAATGGACGCCATTATGGTCTGCGGGGTACTCTTATCTATTGGACAATGAAAAATTTTATAACATCCAGTGGCTTCCTAAATTAAAACTAAGAACCACATACGGTGTAAGTGGAAATGTAGATAATTCTATGAGTTCCAATACTACTATTTATTATTCACAGAATGCCGCTGAATGGTTAACCGGTTATAGTGGAGCTAGCGTCTCCACGTTGCCAAACCCCAATTTAAGATGGGAAAAGGTTAAACAGTTGAACCTAGCGCTGGATTTTTCTATAGGAAAATCAGAAAGGGTTAGAGGTAGCGTGGATTTCTTTGGTAAGTATACTCACGATTTATTGTATTCCGTTTCCATAAACGCTACCCTAGGGAGGCCCACAGCCGTTTACAACATCGCAAACACTAAAACTAAAGGGGTGAACATTAGTTTAAATACCCTTAACATAGTTAAACCTTTTAAATGGGAAAGCGGATTTAACTTCGGTTATAACAACAGTTGGATTGTAAAGGCGCATCAAAAATATTCTGGGCCATCGCGCTATACCAGCGGATTGATGTCCATGAAAGATAGCACTATGGTATTTGGTTTATACTCCTATAAATGGGGAGGATTAGATCCAGAAACTGGCGCCCCTAGAGGCATATTGGATGGAGAGCCATCGACCGCCTATTCCACAATAACCGGCACCAGAGTACCTTTTGAAGATCTGGTGTTCCACGGATCTACACGTCCCCTGTATTTTGGATCTTTAATGAATAACTTTTCTTATAAAAAAGTAGCCCTGTCATTCAATATAATTTATCAGATGGACTTTTATTTTAGAAGGACAGGAATAGATTATGCTAATTTAATAAATAACAGCAAGGGACATATCGATTATACCCAAAGATGGCAAAAGCCTGGGGATGAAAACCAAACACATGTTCCAGCCTTCACCTACCCTTTAAATACAGCTGCAAATAGTTTCTATTTGAACAGTGAGCCACTAGTAGAGCCCGGTGACTTTATCAGGCTGAATGATATTCGCATGGACTACAGGTCCACGCTGCAAGTAAAAAACCAGAATTTAAGATTCACATTATTTGGAATGGTAAACAACCTGGGGGTATTATGGAAATCATCAAAAATGGATTTCGATCCACAATATAGAGGGAACATACCTCCACCAACTTATTATTCTGTAGGATTCAACTTAAGTTATTAATAAAATTAATTATGAGAAATACTACTTTATTATTTTGCGTTGTCATCCTGTTATCTGGATGCACAAAATTTCTAGATAAAAAAAGCGATTTAAAACTTTCCACTCCATCCACTTTTCAGGATTTAGAAGCCTTGTTACGAGCAGCGGGAACAATGAATTTCTCCTATACAGCCGCTTGGGGTGAAATTGCCTCGGACAATGTCTTACTCACTAGCAGTGTATGGGGCTCAATATCCCTACAGCAAGACCGTATCCCCTACAACTGGGACACTTTGCCCACCGCCCAGGTGCCATGGGCCAGCGCTTATCTCAGAATATTACAAGCTAATTTAATACAAGAAAAGCTGAATGAAATGAATGAGGTATCACTCGAAAGGAAAAACAGCTTAAAAGGGAGAGCCTTATTTTATAGAGCGTTAACTTATTTCGATCTGCTGCTTTTTTATTCTGAAGCCTATGATCCCCAAAGGGCAGAACAAATAATAGGAGTTCCTCTGCGAAGGGGTACAGATATTGATGAAAAACTAATTAGAAATAGCTTGCAGGAATGTATGCAACAAATCGAGCAGGATCTAACAGCAGCCAGTGAGCTACTGCTGCCGGCTATACCTGAGCTCCCTATTACCCCTTCGCTCGCTGCAGTACATGCACTTTTTTCTAAATATTACCTGATGATTCATGACTACGAAAAAGCAGAATTTCATGCCCAAGAATGTCTAAAAATCAAAGGGGCTTTACTAAATTATAAGAGCCTTAGTCAGGTGAAATATCCTTTTGAAAGATATAATACCGAGGTTATTTTCTTCTACCAGTCAACAGGGGGAGCGTTAACCGAGAATAGAGCGCGCGTGGAGCCTACTCTGTATGCAACTTACAGTGATGATGACCTGAGAAAGAAAATGTTTTTTACAAAAAATGCGGATGGCTATTATATGTTTACCGGAGACTACGCAAAAAGTTCATCCTCCACCAGGTTTTGCGGAATAACAACCGCGGAAATAATTCTTAACCGCGCGGAATCCTTAGCGCGACTGGGAAAAACAGCACTTGCAATTCAAGAGATTAAAAAGCTTATGGAAAATAGATATACAAAAATTCCATCTGAAATTGATGACTTAGCAGGAAATGAACTGTTACATTTCATTCTCAAAGAAAGAAGAAAAGAATTAGTATTTCGAGGAATTAGGTACTTTGATTTAAAAAGACTCACCCCGCAGGAGATAGGAGTAGATCAGATAATAAGAACTATAGAGGATGGAAAATATAAAATAACCATTGAAGATCTTAAAAAATTCCGCTTCACACTACCTGAAATTGTAATTAACAACTCTGATTTTACACCATAAACCAATATTACAATAGGGGAAGATTACAACTTGACTTGCACCTTCCCCTTAAATTATTATAACTCTGAATCTTACTATTTATCTGTATGCTGTGATACTATGCGATGACCAACTTTAAAATATAAAATCAAAATCTTAGAAAAGTGAAAAAAATCAAATTTCTTCAGAAGGAATACAATTATTTATCAGCCTCGCCTCCACAAAGAAAAAACTTTTATCGTGTGTTACTTAATTCCCATCTACCAAACAGAAGTAAATTGGCTGAGATACTTAACTCGATACGAGCATCCTGTTCATAAAGATTATTATTAAAAATAACTCTTTATTGCGCGTAATTATCTACATGATGATGTTTATTAATCCATGCGACCATATTAAGCAGAAGTCCCTTGACCTTCCTGGCAGTTGTAAATTCGACATTACTAGCTTTTTTTTGTATGCTATTAGCAGATAAAAACTTGGTTTTTGTTGATGAAAAGTTCTGTGCAAAGAATAAATAAATCTTTCCAATATTTTTTGTTGGGAGTATCTTGTGCTCTAAGAATAATTTAATTAAAAACCCCATTTCAGCAACTGTTAATGTAGTCTCTATTCGCGCGGAATCCTCTTGTAACTTTTCATCCGCGATTTGGGCTCGTCTTAAATCCAAACGCTTTTCCAGATAATACTTTTTCATTTTGAAGTAATGAATTAATTGATCCTTGATAGAATTATCGGCCTTGTTTAGTATCCATCTACCTAGAGATTTGGTATTGTTTAAAGACTCTTCAATCGAAACAATGAGCTCAATTTGTGTATAGAGGCAGTCATCATCAATGATCTCATTATACTGCGCTATACAAAAATCAAAAAACTCAGGAGAGTTAAAGTTATTTTTGATAAGAAGTGCCACAATACTCTCATCTCTTACTTCACTTAATAAACTTATTTTTTTAACAAGCATATTAGCATACTTGAATAATCCGACTTCAAGAGCATCAGCAATAACAATTTCATGGAGCTTATTTACTATTACTGTAATTAATTTCGGATTACAAGACGACATCTTTAACTTCTGGTGAATGTTCGAAATCTTGCCTCTAAGTTTTGTTCGTTTAATAATACAATCGAATTTAGTTAAAGGTAAATCATAATAAATATTTTTATTGATCTTGCCACACAACTCTAGCAAGGATTCAATGATATTCATCATTTGCATATACGCTTTTCGAACAATTGCTTTGTTTGGGATATTCACATTTGCATGCGATATAATTTTTAGGTTTAAAAAGATCTTATCACTGGTAGAAATAAGTTGCAAAAGCAAATTCTTACCGCTTTTAGGCGAATCAGTGATAACATCGGTGAAACGAGAGATAAACTCACTTCGATTGTTATCTAATAGTTTTAAGAAATCTATTAGGGGTTCATGCTTAAAATTTTGCTTAGAATAATCAAAAGGACAGAACATCATCTCTATCGTAATAAGCCATTTGCTAGCTGAC
>JAZQRF010000372.1:0-3209 GCA_045629485.1 Pelobium sp.
CCCGTAACGAAAAGCCTCTTCCCTTTTGCATCCCATGCAATTCCGTTTAATACATCCTGAGATTCATCTTCCACCTGCTCATTTTTTAAGCCCATTAAATTAATGTAAGCTTCCACTTCTCCGGTTTGCGGATTGATAATGGCTATTAAATCCGAAGTATAGATGTTAGCATAAATCTTTCCTTCAATCCATTCCAGCTCATTTAAAGCGTCTACCGGGCCTTTATCATCATAAACCTCTATATAACCTTCTGGCTGGTAAGTGGTTTTATTGAGCCTGAAAATTTTGTTTGATCCATCTGTATTATATATCGTTTCACCATCAAAAGCTAAACCCCATCCTTCATTTGCATGGTTATACGGATAGGTTTTTAGGAGTTCAAATGTGTTCTTATCATATTCCAGAATTACCCTCTCCCTATAGGTGAGCTGGATAATCTTGTCTCCAACTATAGTAATCCCCTCAGCAAAATATTTCTTGTCGATGTCTTTCTGTTTGATAACTTTTCCGTCTAACGCAACTTTTCTTAAGCTGGAGGCGCCATATTCACCATCACTTTCGTAGAAAATTCCTTCATGAAATTCTAAACCTTGTGTATAGGAGGAGATATCATGCTTATAGCTTTTTACTATTTCATACCCATATTGTTCAGGAGTTTTAGAAGCCACAAATACCACGTTGGTAGTTAGCTCTTCTTCAACATCCTTTGCGAAAATTTTAACTGTTATTAATCTGCTTCCTAACGGGCAATCAGCAGATTTTAGATTAAAAGCAGAAGTATCTGTTTTTACTGCAAGCTTTGCAGTATCCAAAAAGTACTGAACAGAATCTATTTCTAATCCTCCAAAATTTAGTTTCACCAACAGCTCTTCACCGGATTTCACTATAGTACCTGTTTCAGGAGCTGTGATCAATACGCCTGAGCTGGAAGAAGATGATTGCTCTTTCCGGTTACAGGAAGCTATAGATAGAATAGATAATATGGTAATAAGAACGTAATTCAACTGACAAAATTTAGTAATTCCAAAAAGCATCCTCAATATGTTTTAATTTATATTGTTCAAAATTCTTATTAAAAAGGATCGCGATGATATCAAATCGAATTTCTCCTTTATGGTTCATTATGTAAATGTATTCTTCTGCCGCTTCTGATAGCAATTGCTGCTTTTTATCGTCTACAAACTCCTCTGGCTCTCCAAAATAATTACCAGACCGGGTTTTCACTTCTATAAATATAATGGTCTTTTCTTTAAAAGCGATAAGATCTACTTCTGCTTTTCGGTAGCACCAGTTCTGATCAAGAATCTCATACCCATTTTCCTCTAAAAATGATTTGGCAATCAACTCGCCTTTTACTCCAAAATCATTATGAATGGCCACTATTTTATAATTACAGAACCTAAATAATTAGAAATATATTTTTCGACTTCCTTTAAATCCAGGTATTCTTTCATTAAAATCATCACATTATCTTCATCTTTTTCGGTTTGTAAAAGCTTTTGTTTATCTGTAATCATCACAGCAACTTTTTTCTTTTTTAGATGAAAGATAGCACCCATCACGGTTGCTTTTAGATTATCCGTTTCTGCGTTTACGGTAATGTTATGCATATTATACCAGTTCTCGCTCAGGCTATAGGGCGTTGAGATAACGGATACTACCGCCGAAGCAACTTCCCGGTCGGGATGCTGAATAAAGAATCGCTCTGTCGGTAGGTTCCCTTTCTCTAATTCATCCTGGTAGATTTTGATAATCTTACTGTAAATAGCATTTGTAAAAGTAATATCGCTTAAATTGGTAATGATATAAGGCCCAATATAAATATCAGTCATCTCATCCCAGGTCACTAATTTATCTCCGTAAGAAAGCAATACCCGTATAATTTCCTTTTCCTGGTAAAGATCAGTTTGTACAGGCGGCTTATCCTCGAAAAGATCCGGTGGTGGGCCATCTTCAAATAAATCTGGTGGCGGACCGCTTTGCTCTTTTTTTGCCTTTCCTAACTTCATTTTATTGAGCTCGGAAATAAGAATGCGTTCTTCCATATTCAATAAAGAACTACACTCCCGCAGGAAAACCGAAGCTTTTATGGCATCAGGAATTTTAGCAATACTTTCTACTACATCTCTGATTACTCCGGCTTTTTTTATTGGATCATTACCGGCCTCTTTTAAAAGTATTTCGGTTTTATAAAAGATAAAATCTTTTCTGTTAAGTTCTATATGAGTTTTAAACTCAGAAGCCCCAAACTTCTGGATATAAGAATCCGGATCATGTCCATCTGGAAAAAGTACAACTTTTACGTCTAAACCTTCTTCCAAAATCATATCCAAACCACGCAAAGAGGCTTTTATTCCCGCCGCATCGCCATCATATAAAATACAAACGCTTTTTGTAAATCTGCCAATCAGCCTGATCTGTTCTGTAGTTAGTGAAGTTCCTGAAGAAGCTACCACATTTTCTACCCCGGCCTGGTGAACAGCCAAAACATCGGCATAGCCCTCTACCAGAAAACAATTATCTCTATCGCGAATGGCTTTCTTCGCCTGAAAAAGACCGTAAAGTACATTCGATTTATGGTAGATATCACTCTCTGGAGAGTTAACATATTTAGGAATGCTTTTATCCGTTTTAAGTGTTCGGCCACCAAAGCCAATGACTCTCCCAGTAAAATTATGAATAGGAAATATTACACGTGTTCTAAAGCGGTCGTAAATCCGGCCCTTATCACTTTTTATTACTAAGCCGGTTTCCTCTAAAAATTCCTGTTTATAGCCTTCGTTTAAAGCCTTATCATTTAACGCAGTCCAGTCTTCGGGGGAGTAGCCTACCTCAAATTTTTTCAGGATATCTTCTCTAAAACCACGCTCTTTGAAATAACTTAAACCGATAGATTTACCCTCATCTGTATTCCATAAAGCATTTTCAAAAAATTTCCCGGCAAAAGCAGATATAATGTAAAGGCTTTCCCTTTTGTCTACCTCTGCTTTATACTCTGGTGTAACTTCGGTTTCCTCTACTTCTATATTATACTTATTGGCCAGGTATTTTAGTGCCTCCGGATAGGAATATTTTTCATGGGCCATGATGAATTGAAGGGAGTCTCCTCCCTCGCCACAGCCAAAACATTTATAGATCCCCTTTACAGGAGAAACATGAAAAGAAGGGGTTTTTTCGCCATGAAAAGGACAAAGTCCGATCATGCTGGA
>JAZQRF010000373.1:0-19378 GCA_045629485.1 Pelobium sp.
TGCCAAAACTTTTAAAGGAAATGTAAACGCGAAATCGGTATTTAAAGAAACACCTCTCGTAATGGCGTGTCCGTTAAGGTTTTCATAAATAATTTTAGTGGGATCAGTGTCAAAATCGGCAATAATCTTATTGGTGAAGTAGGAGTAGAACCCAGTGATGTCAAAACCCATAAAAACATTTTCTGTTGGAATTTTTAAAACATAGTTAAGATTTCCGTTAAAAGATTTTTCGGGGTTGAGTTCTTCAGTAATAATCACCTGCCGGGCTCCGGTTAATGCCGCATGGTCTTCTGTGAAAAGATTAACTACCCTAAACCCAGTACCAAAACTTGCCCGTAAAGTATGATTCTTATTAGGGGATAATTTATAGGCAATTCTTGGAGAATGTATGCTGCCATGGTTCTTATCGCAATCGTATCTGTATCCCGCAAGTAAAGTATTAAGGCTGTCTAATTTCCATTCGTCCTGAATAAAAATGCCAGGTAAAGGAGTCTGAGATGGGGTGTTCCGTATTCCGTTTACATCAGCAGTGGCTGGTGTATTGTCGTCATATTGTGTAAATCTAAAAGATGCTCCTAATAACAAATTGTGTTTATTGTTTAAAGGTTTGTCCCAGTAAGATTGTATAAACCCAACATGTTGTGTAGCTAAATATTTTGTGTCTCCATACCACGAATCCTGATGATGCCAGTTGTAAGAGTATTGAGTAAATATTCTTTCTTTTGAGGGGATTTGATAAAGTCCGATCAACTCTGCTCTGCTGGTGTAAATACTTTCACCGTAAACAATATTGCTACCCCTAAAAGATTTATTCCAGTCCATTTCTCCGCCCCAGCGATCTTCGTACACATACCTTCCTGCTATGCTGGCGATCCTGTCGCCTTTCCTGTTAAAATTCCATTTATTAAATAAGGAAATCCGGTTTTGTAGGGTTAAATCAGTGAAATTATCATTGTTGTTATCTACCTTATTTTGATAATTAAAATAGGTGAGTCCAAAGAGGCTGGTAGTCTTTTTTGTATTGAATTTTACGGCCGCATCTGCGCTTAATTCTCCCCAGGAGGTAGAGAAAACATCCGCACTAATTAAAGGGGCTTTGTTAGGGTTTTTAGTAATTACATTAATAATTCCTCCCATCGCTTCCGATCCGTAAAGGGACGAGGCCGGGCCTTTTACCACTTCAATACGTTCTACCATACTGTTAGGGATACCATTTAAGCCGTATACAGTAGATAATGCACTTACGATAGGCATTCCATCAATCAGGATCATGGTATAAGGGCCTTCCATACCATTGATATGGATATCGCCAGTATTGCAAACATTACAATTTAGCTGCGGTTGTACGCCATTAACCATTCCAATCGCTTCAAATAATGTTGGTGTCGGGTTTTTCTTAAATAATTGAGGAGTAATGATTTCTACAGGGATTGGGCTGTCGCTCCGGCTCATTTCTTTCATCGTTCCGGTAACTACAATTTCATTAAGCCCTAAATCATCATTTTCTAAAAATATTTTAATGAATTGAGGATCTGTCTGCAGATGAATAGTTTGTCTTTTAGTTTGATAGCCAATAGCACTTATAATAAGTGTATGATGACCTTTGCTTAAATTGGAAAAGTTGAAATTTCCATTTACGTCAGATATTGTACCTGTTGCTGTTCCCGCAATTTTAATAGATGCATTAATTACTGCACCATCTTTTGAATTTACTTTGCCATTTAAATGAAAATTGTTTTGAGCAGATATGGATAAAAAAGATAAAAGGAATGAGAATATAAAAAATAATGATTTCATTATACGAATGAATTGAATTTTGGAACAAATGAACATGATAGCGCATTCCTCCATTTTAAATATGAATTTTTGGAATTGAAAAAATAAAGAAAGCCTCTAATTGTTGAAAAAATTAGTCAACAACATGAGTTTAAGAGTAGAAGGGTGGGCCCCGATGAGGGGTGCAGAAAAAATATTGTTTGACTGCAAAAAACGTAGGTTCGTGGCTTCTATTTAAAATCTCAATTTCAGGAACTGAAAAATCAATAAAGGTAATTTCTGAGAATACAATCCCTGCATGTAAAAACTGACCCAGGATAATGAGCTCACCGGCGCTATGATTATTTGGAATTGGCTTGCCGTCTTCCTGAGGGAAATATGGGTGAGCATGAACAACAATTTGGCCATTAGCCAGTTTATGGCTATGGATACAAAAAATCCCATTTGCCAAAATGAGGCAAAAAAGCGTGACTTGCGCCCATGCTAAAAAAGATTTTTTGTAATTATTTTTGTTCATTATTTCCTCACCACTAGAACTGGAATATGTACATTATGTCTAACCGCATCTACTGTAGATCCGAAAAGGAGATCTTTAAACCCTTTATGTCCGTGAGCGCCCATCACTAAAAAGTCTATTTCACTTTTATTTACAATTCTCGCAATCGCTGATGAGGTAGAACCATAACCTATCCTATAAATGCTTTTATAGCCTAAATCAGCTAAACTTTGCTGGTATTTTTTTAGATTTTCTTCATCATTAAGGGTCTCCATATCCATTACTTCCTGCTGATGATATTTTGCACCTGCAGTTTCTACTATATGTATTAAGGTGTAAGTGGCATTTTTTCCACCCTGTAAAATGGCATGACGAATAACATTTTTATCATTTATAGAAAAATCTATACTGATGCCAATATTTTTATAGTCCGGAGTGTTAAGGTCCGAGAGATTAAGAGCCTCCCCATGCGGAATATTGGGCTTTTCCTCATCAATTATTCTCACAAATAGAGGCTTAAAGATGATGTATAGTAATAAGAGCCCGATAGCAATTGCTAAAGGTATAACCGTGATGTAAATTAAATAACTATTGCTTCCTGAACTAATAATCCAGCTATTGATTTCATCGATGACTAATTTAACATTTAAGCCAATAATAATAGAGGCACTAAGCCACGCCAGTATTTTTACCCAGTTTTTAATGGCGAACTCCTTCATTATTTTTTTATCCGAATTGAAATGGATTAATGGAATTACAGCGAAACCAAGCTGCAAACTTAATACTACCTGACTTAATATCAGGAGGCTACCCAATGAATCTTCACCAAAGTGCAGGATGGTATAAAGCGCTGGTAATATTGCTAACAATCTGGTAATTAAACGCCTTAGCCACGATGCAATTCTCAGATTTAGATGCCCCTCCATTACGATCTGGCCTGCAAGTGTACCAGTGATGGTGGAACTTTGCCCTGAAGCAATGAGCGCTATAGCAAAGAGAGTTGGGGCAGCAGGTCCGAAAATATTATCCAGCAATTTATAAGCATCCTGGATTTCGGCAACTTCATGGAAACCATTGGTAAAGAAAGCAGCAGCAGCCAAAATTAAGATGGCAGCATTTACCAGAAATGCAAGATTCAACGCAATGGCTGTATCAATAAAATTGAATTTTAATGCTTCTCTTATTCCTGTACTGGTTTTTTCTATTTTACGTGTTTGTACTAATGAAGAATGTAAATATAAATTATGAGGCATTACAGTAGCTCCTATAATTCCAATAGCAATGTATAGCGCACTACCGTCCAAACTACTTGGAATAAGCCCTTTTGCGATCTCTTTTAGCTCTGGTTCCACAATAAACATTTCTACTAAAAACGAAATGCCGATAATAAATACCATTGAGACTATAAAACCTTCCATACTTCTCATGCCCTTTTTTAGAAGGAAAAGAAGTAAAATTGTATCTACAGCGGTAATACAAATCCCCCAAATTAAGGGAAGGCCAAACAAAAGGTTTAAGCCAATGGCCATTCCAATAATTTCGGCCAGGTCGCAGGCAATAATCGCAATTTGTGCAAGAATATATAAAGGGATGTTTGCCCAGCTTGGATAAGCTTTTTTAGAAGCCTGAGCTAAATCTAACCCTCTTACAATTCCCAAACGGGCACTTAATGATTGTAATAAAAGAGCGATAAGGTTAGACATTAACAAAACCCATATCAGTTTATAACCAAACTGAGATCCTCCGGCAAGATCAGTAGCCCAGTTTCCGGGGTCCATGTACCCAACACTAACCAAATAAGCTGGTCCAATAAAGGCAAATATTCTTTTCCAGCCTTTTCTGCTATCAGTTTTTACACTGCCATGTACTTCGCTTAAAGATTCAGAATTATTGCTCATGAGCTATTAATAGGTTTTTTGCTACTTCTCTGCTAATGGTTTGCTGCTTTTGATTAATTTCAATGATAAAAGAACCATCAAATTCTATAATTTCTTTTATTGCTATTTTTTCTCCTAAAGTTAATCCCGTGTTTTCTAAATATTTTAAGAATGTTTTAGAATGTTCTCTCACGCCACTAATAATTCCTTTATTGCTTATTTCAAGCTTAGAAAGAGGGATAAGGTCCTGAATTTTGAACTTACCGTTTTTATCCGGAATCGGATCACCATGAGGATCAGATTTTGGATATTCTAAAAATTCATCCAGGCGGTTTATCAAAAGGTCTGAATTGATATGCTCCAGCTCTTCAGCAAGGTCATGAACTTCATCCCATTTGAATTGTAATTTTTCTACTAAAAAAACTTCCCATAGCCTGTGCTTCCTGATGATGTTTAATGCCCTGTTACGTCCTTTTTCGGTTAGGGTAACGCCTTGATATTTAACGTAATTGATGAATTCCTTTTCTGAGAGCTTTTTTAACATATCAGTAACAGAAGCAGCTTTAGTACTTAAAGCATCAGCAATTGCATTGGTACTTACCGGCGTGTCTCCTCCTGGTAATAAATGATAAATAGCTTTAATGTAATTTTCTTCAGTAAAGGAAGTATTCATTTGTCTAAATAATTGTTGTGACAAATCTAATTAAATTTTTAGACTTATCTAAAAATTTAATGATGAAAAATATTGACCAATCAATTTAATGATTGTATAAAATTTAATTTGGTTTGATCTTATTAAATTTAAATTTGTAAGAAATAATCTTCTTATGGATTTAGATAAAATAGATTTAAATATTCTTAAAATAATGCAGGAAAACGGTAGGATTACAAACCTACAATTATCTCAGCATATTGGCTTGTCCCCGGCGCCCACTTTAGAAAGAGTACGTAAATTAGAAAACTCTGGCTATATTAAAAGTTATCACGCCCTGGTTGATGAAGAAAAATTAGGTTTAGGAATTAAAACATTTATCCAGGTTTCTCTAGATTTCCATCAAAGTAATACGATTCAAACTTTTTTGGAAGAAATAAAAGCCATTAAGGAAATCACCGAATGCCATCACGTAACCGGCCAATGTGATTTTGTTTTAAAAGCCTATGTAAAGGATATTAAAACTTACGAGCAGCTTATTATGAATAAAATAAGTAAGATATCTGTCGTTAAAAATTTTCAAACGATGATTATTATGTCGACCAGTAAAAAAGAACCTATCGTACCTTTAGAATATTAGGAGTAGTTATTTTATTCAGCTTCTAAAAGCTATCCAACTATTAAACCTGCCAGTCGATTTCCTTTAATCCTTGTTTTTTTAATAGCTCATTCGTTTGGCTGAATGGTTTAGATCCAAAAAAGCCATTATATGCAGAAAAAGGAGATGGATGAGCAGATTTTATAATAAAATGTTTACTCTGGTCTATGAGACGGATTTTCTCCTGAGCAAATCTTCCCCATAGTATAAACACTACGCCGGTTTTCTTTTCAGAAACGGCTTTAATTGCTGCATCCGTAAAAGCTTCCCAACCCTGTTTCTGATGAGACCCGGGTGTACCAGCGCTAACCGTTAAAGTTGCATTTAGTAATAAGACCCCTTGCTCAGCCCAATGGGTTAAATTACCATGATTGGGAGTTTTAAAGCCATCAATATCAGTATTCAGTTCTTTATATATATTTTGTAATGAAGGCGGAAGCTTAACTCCTTCTTTCACTGAAAATGAAAGCCCATGCGCTTGTCCGGCACCATGGTAAGGATCTTGTCCGAGAATTACAACCTTAACATCATGGAAAGGGGTTAGGTGAAAAGCATTAAAAATTTCTGAGCTTTGCGGGTAAACTACCTGTTTATTTTGCTTTTGAGATTGTAAAAAGCTTTTCAGATTTTTCATATAATCTTTTTCAAACTCACCTTCTAACACGCTAAGCCAGGATTTTTCTAATTGTACCGACATTTTTCCACCTTTTTATTGATTAACACTACAAATAAACGATATTTGCAGCCACTAAAATATATATTTGTAACTGTATTTAATAGATAGGTATAACAGTTTGTAAAATATTATATAAGTAATTTATCAATAAATAAAATATATCAGATATGCCGAATTTTATAAGGATAGTTTTAGGAGCGATTTTACTAGGCGCAGCCATTACTTTAATGGTGTTTTCTTTTTGG
Source organism: Pelobium sp. (assembly GCA_045629485.1). GTDB lineage: Bacteria > Bacteroidota > Bacteroidia > Sphingobacteriales > Sphingobacteriaceae > Pseudopedobacter. The sequence goes on from JAZQRF010000373.1 coordinate 6,381, forward strand.
GGATGGGGGATTTTATTAGCATTTATTTCTATCCTGGTTTTTGTAACTTTTATTTTTAATGAGAAAATGCTTCTCGCCCAATGGTTCTTAAGAAAAGAGAATATGGATAAAGCAGAAAGTTGGTTAAATAGCATTAAAGATTACGAAAAGGAACTTTACAAAGGCCAATGGGGATACTATAATTTATTAATTGGATTAATAGAATCAAGAAAATCTCCGATGAAATCTGAGAAATATTTTAAAAAATCTCTTCAGTTAGGTTTAACAATGGATCATAATGTGGCTTTAGCAAATCTAAGCCTGGCAGGAGTAGAGATGGGGAAAAGAAATAAAAGAGAAGCGCAGCGTTTGTTAAAAGAAGCCGAAAAAGCAGATAAGAACAAATTACTTGCGGAGCAGATTAAAATGATGAAAAGCCAAATGAGTATGTTAGATAAAACACAAATGGTAAGCGGAGGCAGGGGACGCGGAGGTTTTAGACAGTACTAAATAATAAAATTTTTTTATTTGCCCAATATCGAAAGATATTGGGTTTTTTATTTTAGAACGAGGGTCTTTTAACCTCAACAACACTAGTGAATCCTCAATCAATTCCAAAACTTTAACTTAATGTTTGTGACTAATACCAATAGAGGAAAATGAAATTGGTTCCCCAAAATTGGGTCGGTTTTTGATAAATAAGAAGAAAATATTCTACTTATGAAACACCAATTAATAAAAACTATTGGCCTGGGTATGGTTGCAGGGATGCGTGGTGCAAGTGCTCCTGCTATACTGAGCGAACATTTTTCTAAACATCCGCAGTTAGGTTTGATTAATTCCGGCCTGAATTTTTTACAAAAAAAGCCATTTGGCATATTTTCTAAATTTATGGCTGCAGGAGAATTAGCCGGAGACAAATTACCAAATATTGGTGACAGGATTTCTCCTACACAATTAAGTGGAAGAGCCTTATCGGGAGCGCTGGTTGGTGCTGGTATCTACAAAGGTAATGGTGATAGCGCTCTTAAAGGAGCTGTAATTGGTGCCGCTTCGGCAATTGCATTTAGTTTTATTAGCTATTACTTAAGAAAAGAAATCAGTAAGAAAACCAATATTGATGATAAAGTAACCGGTTTAGTAGAAGATACCCTTGCCGTTACAGCCGGAGCTGCCATCATGAAAATTAAATAGAATAAACAAGCAGTAAATAGATGCTGACTATCTATTTACTGCTTGTTATGTTATGATAACAGGTTTTTCCAGCTCACCAGATCTCCAATTATTTTTTCCAGTTCATCAACTGCAACACGTTCCTGTTCCATGCTGTCGCGATGACGAATAGTTACCGTTTGGTCTTCTAATGTTTGATGATCTATAGTGATACAGAAAGGTGTACCTATGGCATCCTGTCTTCGGTACCGTTTCCCGATTGAATCTTTCTCATCATAAGCCATATTAAAAACCAATTTTAACCTGTTCATGATTTCTCTTGCTTTCTCTGGCAAGCCATCTTTTTTAGTTAATGGCAGAATAGCAGCTTTGTAAGGAGAAAGGGCTGGGTGTAACCGTAATACAGTTCTGGAATCTTGTTTATCCTCTGTACTTAAATCTTGTTCTTCGAATGAGTTTATTAAGGTTACCAGGAAAAAACGATCCAGACCAATAGAAGTTTCAATTACATATGGAACATAATTTTGGTTAATTTCAGGATCGAAAAATTGCATTTTCTTACCAGAGAATTCCTGGTGCTGGCTTAAATCAAAATCGGTACGTGAATGTATACCTTCAACTTCTTTAAATCCAAAAGGAAACTCATATTCAATATCTACAGCGGCATTAGCGTAATGAGCTAATTTTGCATGATCATGGAATTTATATTTCTCTGGATTAGTGCCTAAAGCCAGGTGCCATTTTAAACGGGTTTCTTTCCACTTATTATACCACTCCATCTCTGTGCCAGGGCGAACAAAAAATTGCATTTCCATTTGTTCAAACTCACGCATACGCATGATGAACTGGCGGGCAATTACTTCGTTCCTAAAAGCTTTACCAATTTGTGCAATTCCAAAAGGGATTTTCATCCTCCCGGATTTTTGTACGTTCAGGAAATTCACAAAAATTCCCTGTGCAGTTTCCGGACGAAGGTAAACTTCATCGGAACCATCAGCCATTGCGCCAAATTGGGTAGAAAACATCAAGTTGAACTGACGGACATCTGTCCAATTTTTAGTGCCCGAAACCGGACAAGCGATTTCATGTATTTCAATTAATTCTTTTAATCGAGGTAGATCTTCGGCTTTTAAAGCCTCATCCATTTCTAACTGAAGTTTTTCTGCTTTCTCGGTTTTGCCATCCTTTTCGTACCTGGCAATTTTATCTTCTAATAACTGGTCGGCCCTGTAACGTTTCTTAGAATCCTTATTGTCTATCATTGGATCGTTAAATCCATCTACGTGTCCGCTGGCTTTCCAAATTTTTGGATGCATGAAAATTGCAGAATCTATTCCTACAATGTTTTCATTCATTTGCACCATGGCTTTCCACCAATAAGTTTTGATGTTATTTTTTAATTCGGCACCTAATTGTCCGTAATCATATACCGCACTTAATCCATCATAGATTTCGCTGGATTGAAATACAAAGCCATATTCTTTGGCATGAGAAATAACATTCTTGAAAATTTCGTCGCTGTTTTTTGACATAATAGCGCAAATATAACATTGCCCGCATTTTAAAGCTATTTTATTAAGGATTTTTTAATAAAGGATTAAAATATAGATTCTTGGTAACAGATGAAGCAAATTATAGTTTAGGCTTGTTCTTGAAAATATGTAGTAAAACTTTACTGTAAAGTTCATCTGGCAGAAATGGTTTAACTACAATATCATCTATTCCTATCTTTTTTGTTTTTTCCTCTATTTCTTTGAGCAGGTTTGCCGTGAGCGCAATAATTGGCAGGGTAATCCCTTTCTTTCTGATTCTTTTGGTAGCTTCATAACCATCCATAACTGGCATGTGCAAATCCATTAAAATAAGCTGATGTTTAGCTGAATTCAATAAGTTAATTGCTTCTAAACCGTTTTTTGCAACTTCAACATCGGCACCCCATCGTTTTAAAAAAGATTGTGCAATCATAATATTCATCATGTTGTCTTCAACCAATAAAATGGTAACTCCTGTTAAAGGCTTTTCTACCTCCAAAACAGGGTGGTTTTCTGATGGTATGGATTGCAGGAGTTCCTGGCTTTTTTCAAACGTTTGCAGGAAGAAAAATGTTGATCCTTTACCTTCCTCACTTTTCAATTGGAGAGAAGAGTGTTGAAGTTCCAAAATTCGTTTAGAGATTGCAAGTCCTAAGCCAGTTCCTCCAAAACCTCTGGAGGTAGAGGAGTCAGCCTGGGTAAACCTGTCGAAAATGATTTTTTGTTTCTCTTTGGATATACCTATTCCTGTGTCTTTTATATATATATTTAATGTAAAGGTTGTTTCCGTTTCGCTTACTACCTTAACCCCAACTTCTACAAATCCTTCTTGTGTGAATTTTATCGCATTATGAACAAGATTGGTGATGACTTGTGAAATTCTTGTAGGATCACCCATTAATTTGCTTTGTAATTTTTTGTCTATTTCTAGCTTTAACTTAATGCCTTTATCTTTTGCAGAGCTTTGTAAGCCCGAGACTATGTTTTTAATGATAGAAGTTATATCCATTTGAATGTATTCAAATGTGATTTTCCCGGCCTCGATTTTATTATAATCTAAAATATCATTTACAATAGAAAGTAAGTTGTTGGCAGAGAAAAGCATCACATCTAACTGCTCTTTCTGATCTTCTCTTGGATTATTTTTAAGCAGTAAATAACTCATTCCAATTACAGAATTCAAGGGGGTTCTTATCTCATGGCTCATTGTACTTAAAAATTCACTTTTTGCCCTTAAACCTTGTTCTGCCTGTTTTTTCGCTTTTTTTAATGCAAAAGAAACTCTATAAGAGAGCACAATAGATTGCAAAAAGAAGAAGCTCATATATCCAATTAATGTGAAGATTTGTTGAGGTGGGATTATTTCCCAGTAATGCAACATTGAAACAGCGAGTACGCACATTAAGGCTATAGCGCTCAATAAAGAGTACGCTGCACCTGGCCTTTTTCTTTTAAATGCAATGAAGTAGACATAAGGAACATATATTAAGCAACAAATTGTAACAAATAAGAAGGGAGTTATTAGCTGGGTAAAGTAATATGGCGGAAGTATAAGTGCCCCAATAGAAAAAGATAAGCATATTGCACTTATAATATATGCTATTTTTTTGTTAACATCTTTAGGGAATAGGTATTGTGTATAGAGGCCAAATATTCCGATCCCAAGAAATAAAGAAATGTATTCAAGTCTTAAAGTTATTGTCCAATTTAAATTTGGTAAAAGAGTATGTAATACATAATTATCTGTTCCTATTATCCTATAGCTATATATAATACAGAATAGGGCGAAGAGTAAAATGGCAGTATCTCTTTTTCCAAAAAGATATAAGCCCATAAAAAAAAGCCCACCCATAAATAAACAGCCAGTAAGTAGAAGATCAATAGCATCGGTTCTTTGTTTTTTAAGAAGGAGTAATTCTTTATCTCCTATTAGTATTGATTCTTTAATACCGCCTTTGCTATGTTTGAAGTTTGAAACTTGTAACGCTATATTCAGTGTGGTTGTGCCAACCGGAATGTCATAAGATTTATTTAGCCAATGTGGGATATAATCTTTAGCATTCTTAGCAACCTTACCATTGGTTAAAACTAACTCATCATTAATATATAAACTGTAAGAACTATAAACATCAGGCATATTGATGCTTAAGGGAGCTGTACTTTCAGGTAAAAGCACAGTAACTTTATAAGTAGCATAACCATAAGATGGTAATTCGCGGTTATCAATGGTGAGGTTTTGCCACATTGATGGAAAATTAATTGCCTGACCTTTACTATGGGACAATTCGCTTGATTTTAATAGTTCTTTCCAATAGAACAACCATTTGCCATTCAGAGATATTTCATCAGAAAAAGAGTAATTTCTTAAATCTATAATTCCGTTATTTTGGGTCTGTAATTGATTGGTAGCTTGTGAAAAACTAATAGGGGGGTGGTAGAAGAATATAAATAGAAATAGTGAAAATTTTATAAATGTTATATACTTTTCACTAGAGGGTGAAATCATAAACGCAAAATATCTTAATTTAATCGAATTTATGGATTTTTAAAACAATTATAATAATACGTCCGAATAATTTATATGATTAAGGTTTTGATAAAATAAAAAGAGGTTATTTAGAATGCCAAATAACCTCTTTTTTATTAATAATTACAGGAATTTTTATTCGTCAATATTCAAAAACACAAAATGATTATCAAAAACATCTAATTTAATATGACTGTCTTTGTTTACTGTGCCAGCCAAAATTTGTTTAGATAGCTCATTTAGTATACGTTTTTGAATTACTCGTTTTAAAGGTCTCGCTCCAAACTGTGGATCGTATCCTAATTGGGCCAGCCAATCCAGCGCTTCATCACTAGCATCTATAGATATTCCCATATCAGCCAGTGTTTTTTGAACTCCTTTAAATTGCAGAGATACAATATCTTTAATCTCGCTGCGGCTCAGCGGAGTAAACATAATGATCTCGTCAATCCTGTTTAGAAACTCTGGCCTTATCGTTGCTTTAAGAAGGTCAAAAAGCTCTGTTTTTGTTTTCGCCATTACGTCTGGTTTATTTTCCTCATCCAGATTTGCGAAATTCTCCTGAATTAAATGAGAACCGATATTCGAGGTCATAATGATAATGGTGTTTTTGAAGTTCACCACCCGGCCTTTATTATCAGTTAAGCGGCCATCATCTAAAACCTGTAAAAGGATATTAAAAACATCTGGATGCGCTTTTTCTATTTCATCTAATAAGATAACAGAATAAGGCTTTCTTCTCACAGCTTCAGTTAATTGTCCACCTTCGTCATAGCCTACATATCCCGGAGGAGCCCCAATTAACCTGGATACCGCATGGCGTTCCTGGTATTCACTCATATCAATCCTGATCATAGATTGCTCGTCGTTAAACAGGAAGTCAGCTAAAGCTTTCGCTAATTCTGTTTTACCAACCCCTGTTGTACCTAGAAATATAAAAGAGCCGATAGGTTTTTTCTGGTCACTTAATCCTGCTCTCGATCTCCGGATTGCATCTGATATTGCTTCAATTGCTTCATTTTGTCCGGCTATTCTTTTATGCAGCTCTTCTTCCAAATGCAGTAATTTTTCTCTCTCACTGGATACCAATTTAGTAACCGGTATTCCTGTCCAACGGGCAACTACACCGGCAATATCATCGGCAGTAACTTCCTCTTTAAGCATTCTGCTATCAGAAGTCTTATTTTCAAGTTCTTTTTTTAGTCGGTCCGCTTCATCCTGTGCTTCTTTGATGCGGCCATATCTTATTTCAGCAACTTTACCATAATCTCCGGCCCTTTCGGCTTGTTCAGCTTCCAGCTTGAAATTTTCTATATTTTGCAAATTAGTATTTAAAGCATCAACCAAATCTTTCTCTCCCTGCCATTTCGCTTTCAACTCATCTCTTTCAGAGGTTAAATCACCAATTTCTTTAGAGAGATCCTGAACCTTTTTGTCGTCGTTTTCTCTTTTAATCGCCTCACGTTCTATTTCGAGTTGCGTTATTTTTCTATCCAACTCATCTACAGCTTCCGGAACAGAATCCATTTCCAGGCGTAATTTAGATGCTGCTTCATCCATCAGGTCAATAGCTTTGTCTGGTAAAAACCGATCCGAAATGTACCGTTGAGAGAGCTCTACTGCAGCAATGATTGCTTCGTCTTTAATAGTAACTTTATGATGAGTTTCATAACGTTCTTTCAATCCGCGAAGAATAGAAATCGCATCCTGGGTGTCTGGCTCATCCACAGTTACCTTCTGAAAACGACGTTCTAAAGCTTTATCCTTTTCAATATATTTTTGATATTCGTTTAAAGTTGTTGCTCCAATCGCTCTTAATTCACCTCTTGCTAAAGCAGGTTTTAAGATGTTTGCCGCATCCATAGCACCTTCACCTCCACCAGCACCAACCAGTGTGTGAATTTCATCAATGAAGAGAATAATCTCGCCATCACTGTCTGTTACTTCTTTAATTACTGCTTTTAAGCGCTCTTCAAATTCGCCCTTATATTTTGCTCCGGCAACTAAAGCGCCCATATCCAATGAGTAAACGGTTTTTGTTTTGAGATTCTCTGGAACATCTCCTTTTATAATCCGAAAAGCAATTCCTTCGGCTATAGCAGTTTTACCAACTCCTGGTTCTCCAATTAAAATAGGGTTGTTTTTAGTCCTTCTGGATAGGATTTGGATCACCCTCCTTATCTCTTCATCCCGACCAATTACCGGATCAAGCTTGCCCGATTCTGCATATTCATTCAGATTTTTTGCATATTTATTTAATGCATTGTAAGTTGCTTCAGCATTCTGGTCTGTTACTTTAGAATCTCCACGCAAATCCTTAATCGCTTTTTTTAAGTCTTTTTCGTTAACGCCCTGATCTTTTAAAAGTGAAGCTGTTTTATCGTTTCCTGCTAAAATACCTAATAGCATATGCTCTACTGATACAAACTCGTCTTTAAATTCCTTTAAATAAGATTGAGCTTTTTGGAGCGCAGTATTTGCATTGCTAGACAAATAAACATCACTGCCGCTAACTTTAGGGAAACTACCGATGATTTCGTCTAACGATGAGTTTAAGCGATTGATATTTACGTTTAACTTTTTTAACAGGTAACCAACTACATTCTCATCAACAGAGAGTAATCCTTTTAGAAGATGAGCATTTTCTATAGCTTGTTGCTGAAAACCTGAAGTTATTTCAGAAGCTTTTTGTATAGCTTCCTGTGCTTTTATGGTGAAATTGTTAAAGTTCATAATTTTAGTCCTCAGAATAAAATACACAAAAACATAACCATTTAAATATAGTAGCTAACAAACTGTTATTAAAGCAGTTTATTCACAGGAAAGGAGACAAAATGTCTTATATTAGGGGTAGAGGACTGAAAAATTATCAGCAAATAAAAAACTCTGCCAAAAGCAGAGTTATATTTTAGAATTTAGTTTTTAATGCCTGCGTTTGGTGGTCGGCAAGTTTTTGAAGCGGACCACTTGCCAGCATTTTCATCATCATGTTTAATTCTGCCGAGATGCTAAGCTTAGCTTCTGTTTGGTCGCCCATTTCGGTTAGCGTCCAGGTTAAACTAAGTGGTATTGGTGCTTCTTCAAACGGAACGATTATAATTTCTTTATTTTCAATTTTAGAGTCAATCTTTAATGCAAGTTTGGCCATGTTTTGTATAGTAAAACGGGCTTCATCTTTAGTACTTGTCCAGTTATAAATATTTTCCGGCATCAAATCCTGATGGTTATTCAGATCTTCCAGAAAATTAAAAACTTCTGATGCTGATTTTGCGATTAAAGTTTTGCTTTCAAAAATTGCCATATCTAAACATTTATATCTAGTTGTTTTCCCCATTCGGCAGGGTTTTTCCTCCACTTTTCTAAGGTATCAAAATCTCCTTCAGGAAAAAAATGATGTTCTGCAGCATATTTTAATAAAGCAGAATAATTAGAAAGCGTAATAAATCTGCACTTTGCGTTTTTAAAGTTTTCTGTAGCAATATCTAGTCCATAAGAAAAAATTGCAGCTAATCCGGCAACTTCGTATCCTGCTTCTTTTAGTGCATTAACGGCTTGTATACTGCTTTTACCAGTAGAAATTAAATCTTCGATAACCACAATACGTTGTCCTTCATTAATCTCTCCTTCTATAAGGCTTTGTGTACCATGTTCTTTTGGTTTAGATCTTACATATATAAAAGGTAAACCAAGTTCCTGAGCTACTAAAACGCCTTGAGGAATTCCAGCTGTGGCAACTCCGGCAATAGCTCCAACAGACCCAAATTCTTCCTGAATTGCTTCAGATAATTTTTGTCTGATGTAAGTTCTGATAGATGGATAGGATAATGTAATTCTATTGTCGCAATAAATAGGCGACTTCCAACCAGAAGCCCATGTAAAAGGATTAGCAGGTTGTAATTTAATTGCTTTTATTTGCAACAAAAATTCAGCAATTTTCTGTTCAATCTCACTTTTGTTGTACATGGCGCAAAAATACAATATTTATATCAACCAGAAGTCTCTAATTGTAACTTCTATACCACCTTTAGCAGGTTCAGAATATCAAATACTTGATGTTCAGGATTTTGAATTTGATAAATTTTATTCCGGGCTATCTCAAAGTCCATATTCATTATTTTATCTTGTTAGTGATGATCCTAAAACAATATTTAATCAAATAAAACAACAGGTTAAGGTAATTGAAGCGGCAGGAGGTTTGGTTAAAAGTGAAGAAAACAAATATCTTTTTATTAAAAGAAATGGGTTTTGGGATTTGCCTAAAGGCAAGTTAGAAAAAGATGAAAAAAGAAAAGATGCAGCGGTAAGGGAAGTAGAAGAAGAGTGCGGGATAAGGGTGAAAAGTTTAGAAAATAAATTGCTAAAAACCTATCATGTTTATGAAATGAAAGGCAAAGTAGTTTTGAAAATTTCTCATTGGTATACCATGAAAAGTAAATCAAAGCAAAAATTAATTCCTCAGACAGAAGAGGGAATTACAGAAGTCAGATGGATCGCTAAAAAGGATTGGGACATCGTAAAATCAAATACCTATCCTTCTATTTTGGATGTTTTAGATATTGTTTAGATTCGATAAATAAGGTAATACGGCCGATGGTACAAATTGGCCAACATCACCTCCAAATCGTAAAATATCTCTTACAATAGTAGAACTGATAGAAGAGTATCCTGGTTTGCTCACAATAAATATAGATTCTATTTCAGGAATCAAAGCATGGTTCATTTGTGCTATCGCCTTTTCGTACTCAAAATCGGAAACTGTTCTGATTCCTCTTATCATGTATGAAGCACCAATTTCCTTGCAATAATCTACAGTTAAACCTTCATAAGTCACTATTTCAATTCTGCTGTCATTGGCAAAAACGGCCTTAAGCATGTCTAATCTGGTGCTCACCTCCAGCAGAGGCTTTTTATTGCTGTTTAACCCGATTCCTACATATACCTTGTCAAAAAGAGAGACAGATCTTTTAAGAATATCAACATGAGCTTTAGTTATGGGGTCGAAAGAGCCAGGGAATAATGCGATTTTCATAAGAATGAATTAACTGTGATTTTTGAAAAAACTGAAAGCAGAATAACCATATTTTCTTTTCTCTACAAAATTAGGATGATTACCTAAATTCTGCATGCTTTGATGTTCAATGATGAGTAAACCGTCTTCTGCCAATAACTGTTTATTGAAAACTATTTGCGCAATCTCAGGAATTTTGGGAATATCGTAAGGTGGGTCTGCAAAAATTAAATCGTATTTCTCTGTTTCGGCATTTAGAAATTTAAAAACATCACTTTTGAACGAAGATATTTGTTCCAAATTCAGCTCCTGGCTTGTTGTTTTTAAATAAGAAATGCATCCAAAATTAATATCTACAGAAGTAATATGCTTGGCGCCTCTGGAAGCAAATTCCAAAGAAATATTGCCTGTTCCGCTAAACAAATCAAGAATTTTTAAGTCTTCTATTTCTATTCTATTTTCTAAAATATTAAACAAGGCTTCCTTCGCCATATCTGTAGTTGGCCTTACAGGAAGTTTTGTAGGTGGGTTTAACCGAATGCCCTTTAATTTTCCTCCTATTATACGCATAGGTGAAGGCTTAAAAGAGAAAAATAATGATGTAAATTCGCCTGTTTAAACTCCTCTCCAATGTTTAAGATCCCTGTTGGAGTATTTAATTCTATGCTATGGAAAGATTCTTTAAGCTTCAAAAATAAATCAGAAGACTCATCAATTTTACCACTGGCAGAGATATGTGAGACTTTAAGCCCTTTTTGCTGTAAGGTCAGGAGTGAAAAATATAAAATCTCATCGTTGTTTTTAAATTCGAAAATATTATAATAATCCAGCTGATTATTTCTGATAATGAGCAATTCGAAATGCTCATCTTTAATATTAATATTAATATTTACTTCAGCGATTTTGCCAAACAAACAGCCTTCATATAAAGGGTTAATCTGTGTGGAAATTCTTGCATTAGAAAAAAAATGGTTAAGTTTTTCTAAAAGTGAGGAATTCAAAGCATATATATTCCTGATGTTTTGCTTATCCAGGAAACTGGAGAATACCTCTTCAGATTGCAGATCTGCCTGTAAAAAAGAAACAAATGTTTGCTCTAGCGTATCGTTATAAAAAACTTCAGGTACAAAAGTGAAAGATTTGGTGAGCGTACTAATGAATATATTGGAGAAATTAAACGAAAACAAATCTTGGTTTTGATTAAAAACCGAACCGTTGGCGGTGCCTAAAGCTTTTAAAGATCGGTCATCAGGCTTAACAACGGCATAGTTAAAGCTGTTCTCATTTAATTCTATTAATAAGTTATCAGAAGAGCTTAATTCAAAATCATTAGCTTTTATAAAAACATGGTCTTTCATTAATAGCAAAAGTAAAATAATTTAATCAATGTAGGGTTCAAGATTTTTTTATGAAATTTGGAGGACATGTCAATAGCATCAGCTCTGCAGAACTTTTTTCCTCATGAACCTAATAAACAGCAAAATAATCTGTTCTTTCTATTAGATTCTTTTATTAATAATAAAGACGAAGATTCTTGCTTCGTATTAAAAGGATATGCCGGTACAGGTAAAACAACAGTTGTTAGTGCCTTGGTAAACGTTTTGAAAAATAGTAAAATAGATGTAGTATTGTTAGCACCTACCGGCAGAGCAGCAAAAGTGTTAAGTAATTACTCAGGTTCACTAGCTTCTACTATTCACCGGAAAATTTACCGTAAGAAATCTGCTAATAATCCAGAGATGCACTTTAATCTCTCACCTAATCTTCATAAGAAAACTGTTTTTATTGTAGATGAGGCATCCATGATCTCCAATGATAAAAGCGATTATAGCGGAAGCGGGTTATTGGAAGATCTGATAAACTTCATATATAATAAAAAAAATAACAGAGTTATATTTATAGGAGACACCGCACAGCTTCCCCCGGTTAATTCTGTTGAGAGCCCGGCCTTATCAGCCGACTACTTAAGTGGTTTTGCTTTAAATGTTATACAAACCGAATTAACAGAAGTGGTAAGGCAGGCTCACGAATCTGGTATCCTATATAATGCAACTAAAATCCGGAATCAAGTCAATGAAGAAAAGGAAAGCTTCCCTTCCTTAAATACCACCAGATATAAGGATGTATATAGAATGGGAGGCGATAAAATTATTGAAGGCTTAAATTATGCCTATGATAAATATGGATTAGAAAATACATTAATCATATGCCGGTCTAATAAAAGCGCCAATTTATATAATCAACATATCAGGAACCAAATTCTTTGGCGTGAAGATGAATTGACAGGAGGCGACCTCATCATGATTGTGAAAAATAATTATTTCTGGTTGCCTGAAGACAAAGGTGGCTTTATAGCAAACGGCGAAATTGCTAAAATCATAAGGGTTAAAAATATTCATGAGATGTATGGATTTAGGTTCGCGGATGTTCAGTTGCAGATTCAGGATACAGAAGAAGAATATAGTTTAGATTGTAAGCTTATGCTCGATACCCTTTATTCAGAAAGCCCAAATCTTACTTATGAAAAACAAAAAAGCTTTTTCGAAGAGGTGATGAAAGATTATGAACATCTCCCGGGACGAAAAGAAAAAATGAGCGAATTAAAAATCAATCCATATTTTAATGCCCTCCAGATGAAATTTGCTTATGCAGTTACCTGTCATAAAGCTCAGGGCGGACAATGGCCTGCTGTTTTTGTCGATCAGGGCTACTTAACCGAAGAAATGATAAATATCGATCTCCTCCGATGGCTATATACCGCAACAACCAGAGCTTCAAA
>JAZQRF010000374.1:0-4748 GCA_045629485.1 Pelobium sp.
ATTGACGAATGTCACCGCAGTATTTATAATTTGTGGAAGCAGGTATTGGATTACTTCGACGCCTTTTTAATTGGCTTAACGGCTACTCCCGACAACCGAACCTTTGGCTTTTTCCGGCAGAATATAGTGAGTGAATACACACACGAGCAGGCAGTTCTCGATAATGTAAATGTTGGCTACAATGTTTACCTGATAGAAACAGAAGTAAGTAAAAAGGGTGGCGTAATATGGAAAGGCGAGTACGTAGACAGGCGTGAAAAGCTTACCCGTAAAAAACGCTGGGAAATAGTGGACGAAGATGTCAGCTATACTTCAAAAAAGCTGGACGATGAAGTAGTAAACCCTAACCAAATAAGGTTAATATTACGAACCTTCAAAGAGCACCTGCCCGAAATGTTTCCCGACAGGTTTGATGAGGAAGGAAAGTTTGAGGTACCGAAAACCCTGATTTTTGCTAAAAGCGACAGCCACGCCGACGATATTATTAACATTGCCAGGGAAGAGTTTGCCGAAGAAAACAAGTTCTGTAAAAAGATAACCTATAAGGCGGACGATCCTAAGGGTGTATTGCAAAACTTCAGAAACGAATACTACCCCCGCATAGCGGTTACTGTAGATATGATAGCGACAGGAACCGACGTAAAGCCGTTGGAATGTTTGCTTTTTATGCGCGACGTAAAAAGTCGTAATTACTTTGAGCAGATGAAGGGACGAGGCACACGTACCATTGACCTTGACAGACTGCGAATGGTTACACCTTCAGCTAAAGTTACTAAAGACCATTTTGTAATAGTAGATGCGATAGGTGCTACAAAAAGTATAAAAACTGACAGCCGTCCGCTGGAGAAAAAACCAGGGATCCCATTAAAGGACTTACTCGGCGCGGTGGCTGTTGGGGTAAGAGACGAAGAATTATTTACATCGTTGGCAAACAGGCTAACCCGGCTCGACAAGCAGGTAACGGAAAATGAAAAAGCCATCTTTGTACAGAAAACGGGTGGTAAAACAATAGGCGAGGTTGCCAAAAGCCTATTATCGGCGTACGACCCGGACAGGTTGGAAGACATAAAGCTCGCAATAGAAACGGCAAACCCGGATGCTGCGCCCGCAGATATTAGTGCCCTGCTTACCCAACGGCATTCACTTATTTTGGAGGAAGCTGCTGCAGTTTTTACCGGTGAGCTGAATACTTACATCGATAATGTACGCAAAGCCCATGAACAGATCATTGATGATATTAACCGCGACACCCTGCTGAACGTAGGTTGGGATGCAGACGTAGCTACCAGGTCTGCCGCTTTAATAAAAGATTTCACAGAGTGGCTTACAAATCACAAAGACGAAATAGTTGCGCTGCAGATATTTTACGACCAGCCCTATAAACGGCGGGAGATCACTTATGGCATGATTAAGAATTTGGTGGAGCAACTTAAGCTGGATAAACCTATACTTGCACCTTTGCACGTTTGGAAAGCCTACGAACAAATAGAAAAAGTAAATGGAAGTACAAAGAATGAGTTGATCGCATTGGTCTCGTTAGTACGTAAAGTATCAGGAATGGATACCACCCTTACTAGTTTCGATAAAACAGTGGACAGGAATTTCCAGGACTGGATATTTAAGAAACAGGCAGGCACAACCAAGTACACCACCGAACAGGTACAATGGCTGCGAATGATAAAGGATTACATAGCCAACTCCTTTCATGTAGACAGGGACGATTTCGAACTCGACCCTTTCAACAAGCAAGGCGGTCTCGGAAAAATGTGGCAGCTATTCGGCGATGAAACCGATGCAATTATTAATGAACTAAATGAAAGCCTGGTTGCTTAAATGAATATTACGGAATTAAACATATTGCTGGAAGAGCTTTGTGCAACAGACAAAGAAAAGCCATGGCTTGAGTTTAAGCAAAATGGTATAGACCATGAGCAGATAGGTGAATACATTTCTGCGCTTTCAAATGGAGCTTGCATTGATAATAACCTTTATGGTTATTTAGTTTGGGGCGTAAAAGATGGAACGCATGATATTATTGGTACAACGTTTAAGGTATCAGAAAGTAAACACGGCAACCAGGATTTGGAACTATGGTTAAGGATGTTCTTACATCCTAAGGTTCACTTTGAAATTCATGAGTTTGAGTATCATGGTAAGGCTATTACGTTATTAAAAATACCTGCGGCAGTTGCTGAGCCCACTCATTTTCAAAAGAAGGCATTCATTCGTATAAATAGTCATAAAACTGATTTACGAAACCATCCGGCTTTAGTAAGAAAAATTTATAATTCTCATGAAGATTGGTCTGCTAAAATTTGTTCTAGTGCCACATTAAAAGATCTTGATCCTGTTGCTATACAATTGGCAAAGGAAAAATACATTGAGAAAAATGTAAAGTTTCAAAATGACGCAGACCAATGGGATGATCAAACGCTTTTAGATAAGGTAAAGCTTACAGTCAACGGGAGCATTACAAATGCAGCTTTGTTATTATTAGGTAAACCAGAATCTGCACGTTTTTTACTTCCCTCAATTGCTCAAATCACATGGAAGCTTGATGCAGACGAACAAGCTTATGAGCATTTTGGACCGCCCTTCTTATTAAATGTTTCCGCCATCTTGCATCGTATCAGAAACATTCGTTATAAAATTTTCCCAGACAATCAACTTATCGCTACGGAAGTACTCAAGTACGAGCCACGAGTTATTTTAGAAGCTTTAAACAATTGTATTGCTCACCAGGATTATAGTCTGAACAGCCGGATTATAGTTGTCGAAAAAACAGAGAAGCTTATTTTTACCAATGCGGGTTCATTTTTCGAAGGCAAGGTTGAGGATTACAGTCTTGGCGAAAAAACGCCCGAACGGTATCGCAATCCATGGCTTGCGCAGGCAATGGTAAATCTTAACATGATTGATACCATGGGCTATGGCATACATACCATGTTTAAAGAACAGCGCAAACGTTTTTTTCCTTTACCCGATTATTCTAAAACAGAACCTGAAAAGGTTACGCTTGAAATATACGGGCAAGTATTAGACATTAACTATAGTAAATTATTACTTGAAAAAACTGACCTGCCATTAAGCATAGTTATTATGCTCGATCGTATGCAAAAGAATTTGCCGCTTGAGCCTGCTGCTTATGAACTTTTGAAAAAAGAAAAGCTGGTAGAAGGCAGAAAACCTAATTATCATATTTCTGCAAGCATTGCAAAAGCTACCGGGCAGCAAACCACTTATATCCGTAATAAAGGAATTGATGATGAGTACTGCCGTAAAATGATGATTGATTATTTAAAAAAGTTTAATGTGGGAACCAGGGCTGATTTTGAAGCGATGCTTCTGGATAAGTTACCCGAAGTACTTACCGAAAAGCAACGCAAAGACAAGGTGAAGAACAACCTGCAGGCTTTGAAAACAAAAGGTACTATTACGCTTAATGAGGAAAAGAAGTGGGTTCTCGTCTAAACCGGGTTTTTTTAGACGAGTTTAGACGGGATTTTAGACGAGTTTTTAGACATGAAATGATATGTAGGCGTTGATTCACAATAGACTAAAAAGATAAATCGGAAAAGGATAGACGGGTTTTAAAGCATATCAAAGCCGTATTAAAGCCGCTTTGTTGACCATAAATGAAAGAGAAGAAAAACAATATGAATAGTGAATTATCAAAAGATTGGAAGTGAGTGAAACCAGGAGAAGTATGTCATACAACAAGCGGAGGGCTGGATCTCTCTCCTCCCTTAGGGCTGGGGCTGAACCCAACCGCAATGCTACTATGAAACAGCCGTTGCGTCGCACTCTTGTACTGGATAACAATATTGAACAATGAACGAAGAACAAAACATAAATCAATTACCAAAAGATTGGAAGTGGACTAAGCTTGGGGACGCTGCACAAGTCTTAGATAATCTACGTAAGCCAATTAATTCATCTGAAAGGCAGAAGAGAATATCAGACAAAAGCAAAGATGAATTGTTTCCCTACTATGGTGCGACTGGACAAGTTGGGTGGATTGATAATTATATAACCGAAGGTGAATACATTTTAGTTGGCGAAGATGGAGCACCATTTTTAGATAACTTCAAAGAGAAAGCGTATAAGATAAAGGGAAAGACTTGGGTTAACAATCATGCTCATATTTTAAAAGAGCTTCACAATGTTTCTACTAATGGCTTTATTCTTCATTATTTAAATTCGATAGACTACAGGCAGTATGTAAACGGGACAACAAGATTGAAATTAACTAAAGGAAGTTTAGTTGAAATTCCTTTCCCGCTTCCACCAGAAGCTATGCAGCAAATTATCGTTGCTAAAATAGAAGAACTCTTCAGCGAAGTAGATAAAAGCATTGAAGAAATAAAAACTGCCCAGCAACAATTGAAAGTTTACCGGCAAGCTGTATTGAAATGGGCTTTTGAAGGGAAACTGACGAATAAAAATGTGAAGGAAGGAGAGTTACCGAAGGGATGGAAGTGGGCTGAAATAAATGACGTTGGGAAAGTGAAGGGAGGGAAACGGTTACCGCCTAAACATTTTTATTCAACAGAACAAACGGACTTCGTTTACATAATGGCAGGCAATCTTAAGGATGGAACCGTTAAACACGCTCCAACGTTTATTCATAAAGAAACATTTGAGGCGTTGTCAAATTACAAGGTTACCGGGAATGAAGTTTACATAACCATTGTTGGCGCTTGTATTGGCGATGCTGGTGTAGTCCCTGAAAAAATAGGCAATGCTAT
>JAZQRF010000375.1:0-16109 GCA_045629485.1 Pelobium sp.
ATAAAGACCTACTGCATTAAATTCATGTTTACCAATCCTTCGATCATAGGTCAAGAGGTTCTCAATAGTCCAGTCGTTCATCGTAGAATGATTTATACCCGCAGAAGAAGGCTCATTGGGATTAGTAGCACTGGTTACGCCTTTTCCAGTAAAATTACCGCCGCTTGTTTGACGAGCATTTAGACCCAGATTAACACGAGCTTTTAATCCCTCCACCCATGGAATAAGCACTTCTCCGTAAATTGTATTGTAAGATCCCAGACCTTTCGACTCACTAAGCCACCTATCTTTTACTGCCTCAACCGATTCCTTTGTCCATACTTTATATGGATCAATAGAAGCAAAAGTAGCTCTTTTTAAATTTCCTTCAGCGTCATACGGCGAGGCCAAAGGAGAAGAACCAAGGGCATCGCCTATACCCACCTGATCTCCTTGGGTAATTGTATAACTGGTATTTGAAGTCAGTCCAAAACGGAAATACTTCCCTATTTCCTGATCTACAGCCGCCCGAATAGAATATCTATTAAAATCGTTAGTTGGTAAAACAGATTCATCTCTGTAATAACCTACCCCTACTGAAAAATTTCCCTTCTCAGATCCTTTAGAAAGACTCACATCCTGGCTGGTAGTCATGGCTGTGCGATAAAGCAAATCCTGCCAATTGGTATTCGCATTAGCCTCCTCGTCTGTTGAGGGAGCAAACTTACCATAACCGAACTCAGTTTGAGTTTGGGCGGCATACGCTCTCATTTCGACAAATTGAGGGCCATCCATCATTGGATACTCTGCAAAAGCATTCTTTAAACCATAAAAAGAATTGTATGAAAATTGTGCCGGTTGCCCTTTTTGTCCTCTAAAAGTACTCACCAAAATAACGCCATTAGCCCCCCTAGATCCATATATTGCAGTTGCAGAGGCATCTTTTAAAACATCAATGCTTCTGATACTATTTGGATCAATATCATTAATTGAGCCGGAAAATGGAATTCCATCCAACACTACCAAAGGAGCATCCTGGCCTGAATTAGGATCTGTATTTAGAGAACGTGTGCCCCTGATTCGGATTTGCATGCCAGCGCCAGGCCTGGTTGAAGTTTGTGTCATTTCTACACCAGGTAAACGACCTTGCAAAGCCTGAGTAATATTAGCGGAAGGAACCTCTCTAAGCGCTTCTCCACGTATAGATGAAACCGATCCAGTTACTGCTTCAGCCCGCTGGGTACCGTAACCTATAACTACCACTTCTTCCAGGCTTTTATTGTCTGGCTGCAACATAATATTAAAATTTGTTTTCCCTGCAATACTCACTTCCTGGTTTAGATAGCCTATAAAAGATACCACAATCGTAGTCTCTCCTGCAGGAGCGGTTATAGAAAAAGATCCATCTGATGTAGTTTGGGTACTCGCTCCGCCATTTTTAAGCTTTACGGCTGCTCCCGGCAAGGGTTGTCCCGTTTCATCAAGCACCCTCCCTTTGAGCGCAGTTTGCGCCAGCAAAGAATTAGGCACAATACATGCCAGCAAAAGCAGCATCATTGCGCCTTTGAGGTAATTTTTGAGTGTAAGTTTATTCATAACTAAAAGTGTTTTTGTTTTTTAATGACTGAATGTGGCGCAAATTCTCACCATCTTCTTTTTGAAGAAAAGAAGATGCACCTTTCTTGATAATGAAGTTTAAATGTTTGGAATGTTTATGCCAGCGGCAAACATCCAAAATACAAGCTCCTGTTTGTAAGCAAAGTTTCATTATGATTTATTTATAGTTTATAATTCCACAGGCATTTCGCCTGTACTTGATTAGAAGAAAGTTCATTCTTCTTTGGTTAGTTAAAAGTAGATATTAAAAAACAATTCTGCAACCGATTGCATAACTTTTTTTTTATTTTTTTTGAATTAAGTAAAAAATGCGAAATAAAGCCTATTTTAGACATGTTATCGGTTGCAAAAAAATAATATGATGAACCTTATTCAAACAATGCGATGGTATGGCGAGCATGACATTGTAAGCTTAAAAGATCTTAAACAGGCTGGCTGCACAGGGGTAGTCACGGCGCTCCATCAAATTCCTGTGGGTGAAATATGGCCCATGGAGGAAATTATAAAAAGAAAAAAACTAATTGAAAATGCAGGGCTTAGATGGAGCGTGGTAGAAAGCTTGCCCGTACATGACGACATTAAAAAAAGAAATGGAAATTATCTTCAATATATAGATCACTATAATATCAGCCTTCAAAACCTGGCGAGCTGTGATATAAAAGTAATCACCTATAATTTCATGCCTGTACTGGACTGGATGCGCACCAATTTAAAATACAAAACTTCTTCCGGCGCTCTTGCTTTAAGATTTGAGAAAACTGCTTTTATCGCTTTTGATCTTTTCCTCCTGAAAAGACCGGAAGCATCGCAGGAATATTCAACTATGGAAATAGGTAAGGCGCAAGCTTATTATGATCAGCTATCAGTAACTGCAAAACAAGAACTGATGAATACCTGCTTACAAGCTTTACCCGGAACTACCGAGAATTTTAGTACCGAACAAGTACTTCGTTTACTTGATGAGTATAAAGGAATTACTGCAGATACTCTGAGAGAGAACCTTATTAAATTTTTAGAGGCGGTTACACCATTAGCAGATGAGCTGGGAATGCAGTTAGCTATTCATCCTGATGACCCTCCTTATCCTATATTAGGCCTTCCCAGAATCATGAGTACTGAAAGCGATGCAAGATACATTCTGGACAAGATTCCTAATAAATCTAATGGGATTTGTTTTTGTAGCGGATCCTTTGGAGCCAGGGCCGATAATGATTTAACAGGAATAATTAAGAGACTCGGAAACAGAATCTACTTTCTTCATCTCAGAAGTACACACAGAGATTTAGAAGGTAATTTTTATGAAGCCAATCATTTAGAGGGAAATGCAGATATGTATTCTCTCATGAAACAAATTGTATTGCTCATGACAAAGGAAAACAGAGCTATCCCGATGCGACCTGACCATGGACACCAAATGTTGGACGATATTCATAAGAATCCTTATCCGGGCTATTCTGCTATAGGAAGATTGAAAGGTTTAGCGGAGTTGAGAGGATTAGAAATGGGAATTAGTAGATCCTTAATTGATTTTGGATAAAAGGGGTAGACAAAAAGATAGTATAAAAGAAAAAGCCGTAATGTAACTTACGGCTTTTCTATATTCCAATAGATCTCGGATTACATCCCTGTAATTGGTCTGTATTTAGGTACTAATAATTTCATTACACCCCAGCCTATTAAATAACAAACTGCGCAAATAGAGAAAATAATCATGTATCCAGAATTGATACCGTTAACTACAATATCTCCTGATTTTGCCAGGTTTTTCAAAAACTCTTCGAGGGTGCCTGCTCCCTGGTCTTTCAAAAACACCTTTGCTGTATCAGAGTTTGCTAATTGAGGATATTTACTTAATATCTCTTCACCATTAATTGTAGTCCAATTTTTTTGCGTAAAATCGAAAAGCAAACCTGATCCTTTGTTAATTAAAAAAGCACCAACACCGCCTGCCATCCCGCCAATACCAGTAATTGTTGCAATTGCTTTTTTAGGAAACATATCGCCTACAGTAGTGAATATATTGGCAGACCAAGCCTGGTGAGCTGCACCACAGATACCTATTATAATAACAGGTATCCAATAGGAATATCCTCCTAATGGCTGAGCTAATAAAGCTAATAAAGGAAAAAATGCGAAAATAAGCATCGCTCTCATTCTACCTTCGTAAGGGTTCATTCCTTTTTTGTCAACAAAATAAGTTGGCAACCAGCCTCCAATAATGGAAAGCAGGGTAATCATATATAAAACAAAAAGAGGTAAAGCACTTTGTGTAGAATCCATTCCGTATACAGAGCTTAAATAAGCTGGCGCCCAAAACAGGAAGAACCACCAAACTCCATCCGTCATGAATTTACCAAAGGCAAATGCCCAGGTTTGTTTAAACTTAAAGCAATCTACAAACGAAACTTTAGTGGTTGTTTCTTCAACGTAATCAACCAATTTTCTATCAGCAATAATATCTTGTTGGATATACGCCAATTCCGCCCCGTTTACTTTTGGATGCACTTCTGGTTTGTGATAAATAAAAATCCAGAATCCCATCCAAACAAAACCTAATGCACCAATGATGATGAAAGACATCTCCCACCCCCATGCTTTTGCTATAAAAGGAATAGATATAGGTGCTGCTAAAGCTCCTACGGTTGCTCCTGCATTAAAAATACTGGTAGAAAAGGCTCTGTCTTTTTTTGGAAAATACTCCGCAGTTGCCTTAATAGCTGCAGGAAAGTTACCTGCCTCCCCTACTGCCAACACAAAACGGGCAAAAATAAATAAGGTTACACTTACTGTGAGGACCATCCCTGTGTCATTGACAGTAGAAAGAATCTCTTTAGCTCCTTCAAAGCCCACAAACCAATTTCCTGTAATAATACCAGCAGTAGCTATTCCACAATAAGCGTGTAAGCATGCTCCTAAAGACCATACCCCTATAGCCCATAAAAATCCCTTTTTGGTATCCATCCAATCTACAAACCTGCCTGCAAAAAGCATAGATCCTGCGTAGAAGATAGAAAAAAGGGCGGTAATATTACCGTAATCATTATTTGTCCAATGAAACTCCGGAGCAATAAAATCTTTCCAGGTTAAAGAGAGAACCTGTCTGTCTAAATAATTGATAGTAGTGGCAAAAAACAGCATGGCACATATCGTCCACCTGTATTTCCCAATTTTTTCCTGCTTCATGTTCGGTTTAGTTTATTAAGGTTAATTATCTACTGGCTTTTATTAAGCTCAAAGCTTTTTCGGCATTTTGCTTTAATGTGGTTAAATCTTTGCTATCCAGGATCTCTTTGGTAATCATCTTACTCCCCATACCTACTGCACAAACTCCAGACTTAAACCATGTTTTTAGATTATTCTCTTCTATTTCTACGCCACCGGTTGGTACAAAATTTTGCCCCTGAAACAATTCTCTAATAGCTCCCATAAAACCTGGACCTAAAATATTAGCCGGGAATAATTTGATTAGAAGAGCTCCAATATTTTGTGCCTGGCTAATTTCTGTAGGCGTCATACATCCTGGGATCCATAGCATGTTTTTACTATTTACTAAATCGCCAACTTCTTTATTTACAGTAGGGCAAACGATGTAATCTGCGCCGGCATCAATAAAATCCTGGGCTTCTTTAGTATTCTTTATCGTTCCGATTCCTAAACTAAAACCGCTTAAACTTTTTGTATTTGCTTTGAAGTATTTAAAATTCTCTAAAGCGGCTGGTCCGCGATTGGTAAACTCTACGGATCTTATTCCGGCTTCGTAAAGCGTATTAATAACCGCTAATCCTAATTCTTTATCTTCATGATAAAAAAGAGGCAACATCCCCTGTGCTATAATGCTGTCTAATATCTCTTGTTTATTTTGCATAGTCTTTAATAGTTTCTAAAATCTCTTCTTTAGTTGTTGATGTGGCGTCTGTAGGAATAAACAATTTTTTAAATGCTGCTGCAGTAGCATATTCTAAAGTTTCCTGAGCAGTCATTCCGCTTACAACTCCAAAGAGCAAACCTGCCATAAATGTATCCCCGCTTCCAACTTTGTTAATGATTTTATCTGCATTATATGGATGAGAGACAAACAGTTTATTATCCTGATAAAGTGTGGTGGAGTAGTTAATTCCTTCACCAGCTTCAAATCTAAAAGTATTGGCTACAGATTTACATGAAGAAAACTTATTGATGATCTCTAAAGATGTTTTTTCTGCATGTTTGTAGTAAGCCTCTTTAGTATCCTGATCTATCAAACTATCATCTAAAGAAGTACCCAGCATTTTATTAGCTGCCCAGATATTACCCATAATTAAATCGCAATATTGAGCGATTTCTGGCATTACCTCTACAGGCTGTTTACCATATTGCCAAAGCTTGGCTCTATAGTTTAAATCAAGAGTAACATAAATCCCTCTCTCTTTACAAGCCTTAACCGCAGCAAGGCAAACGTTTGCCACATCCTGCGAAACAGCTGGACAAATGGCACTAAACTGAAAATGAGTTACACCTTCTAAAACATTGTCCCAATTGATGTTTTCTGGTTTCAGAAAATAAAAAGAAGAGTATGCTCTGTCGTAAATTACTCCAGCACTTTTTAAATCTTTTCCTTGGGTTAAATAGTAAATTCCAATTCTTTCACCTTGCAGGGCAATACGCTTAGTATCAATATTTAAAGTATCAACATAGCCTAATACCTGTTTGGTTAAATCATTATCAGGCAAAGCCGTAAAATAGGAAACATCAAGTCCCCATTTTGCAAGGGCAGTAGCCACATTTAGCTCTGCACCACCTACGTAAATAGAAATTTCGTTTGTTTGCAGCCAGCTGGCTTCCGCATCCGGAGAGATTCTTAATAATAATTCTCCAAATGTTAAGACTTTACTCATTTTAAACTGAAATAATTTTTAGCGTTATAATAGCAAATGTCCTGTACGATCTTCCCTACCCACTTTTCGTCATCAGGAATTTGACCATTTTCCATTTCGTTACCTAACAGATTACACAGTATTCTTCTAAAATATTCGTGTCTTGAATAAGATAAAAAGCTTCTTGAATCGGTTAGCATTCCAACAAATGTACTTAAAACACCCATATTTGAAAGAGAATTGAGCTGTTTTTCCATTCCGTCTTTCTGATCAAGAAACCACCAACCCGAACCGAATTGCATTTTACCGATAGTTTTTCCATCCTGGAAGTTTCCAATCATGGTTGCAAACACATCGTTATCTGCAGGATTAAGGTTGTAAATAATAGTTTTAGTTAGCTGATCTTCCAGGCTTAAATTACCTAAGAAATTAGAAAGGCTTTGGGCCTGAGGAAAATCTGCAATGGAATCGTAACCAGTATCAGGACCCAGCTTCCGCATTTGGCCATGATTATTATTTCTAATTGCTCCTAAGTGAAACTGCTGTACCCAACCTTTCTCATGGTACATTTTGCTGATTTCTGTTAACACATAACCTGCAAAAGCATCTGGATCTGAGAAGCTATCTGATTCTCCAGAGAGCACTTTTTTAAATTCATCTTTTTGATCTTCTGTAAGCGTAACTTTAGCAGGAACGGTATTTAAGCCATGATCAGATATTGATGCGCCATGTGCTTCAAAAAAACCGATACGGTTTCTTAGAGCTGCTATTAAGGATGTTAAATCTGTAATTTCTATACCGGATGCCGCAGACAGTTTTTTAATATAAGCCCTGTAATTTGCTGCATCACCAATCATTAACGACTTATCCGGCCTAAAAGAAGGCTTCACTTTGATAGAGAAATTGCTATCGATTAATTGTTTGTGGTACTGCAAATCATCCGTAGGGTCGTCTGTTGTACCCACCATCTCTACTTTAAATCTTTTTAATAGACCCTGGGTAGAGAAATCATCCTGCGCTAACAGCTCGTTACATTTTTCATAAATTTCTTTTGCAGAAGATTCATTTAAAAATGAATTGAAACCAAATGGATTTTTAAGCTCCATGTGCGTCCAATGAAAAAGTGGATTACGGATAACAGCCGGGACTATTTTTGCCCAGGCCATAAATTTCTCCTCATCAGAAGCATCGCCGGTAATAAAACGTTCGTTTACCCCTAGAGCCCTCATTGCTCTCCATTTATAATGGTCGCCTTTGAGCCAGATTTCGGTGATGGTTTTGAATTTTTTATTTTCAGCTATTTCATTTGGAGGTAAATGATTATGATAATCTATGATCGGAAGATCTTTAGCATAATCATGGTATAATGTTTTTGCCTGTTTAGAATAGAGTAAAAAGTCGTCTGTTATTACGGAACCTTCTTTCATGTTTTATTATTTTTTAAATAATGCCACACCTAACAAAATTTAATTTAGGGTTTGATGTAGCAAATTGGGAAAATTATTTTAATCATCCGCACAAAAGCGGGCATATTTTAACGTAACCGATTACGAGGGAAATTGGAAATCTGGAGACCGAAGACAAGGTAGAGTTCTGAACTTCGAATCCCAGACCTCTGACCCCGACTATTTTACAAACTCACTCCTCTTTTCCAGGGAATAAAATCATCCTGACCATGACGGACGGCAGAAACCTCTATTTCTCCACTGGCTACACCAATTACATAATCCAGAATTCTTTCTCCGGCTTCTTCTATTGTTTCATCCCCTTCTATTACAGTACCAGTATTGATATCTATAATATCACTCATTTTATTGTACAAAGTAGTATTGCTGGATATCTTAACCACTGGGGTGATTGGGTTCCCGGTTGGAGTACCTAAACCAGTTGTAAATAAGACTACATTTGCGCCTGAAGCTACTTCTGCAGTTGTACTTTCCACATCATTACCCGGAGTACAAAGTAAATTCAAGCCAGGTTTAGTAACCTTTTCGGGATAATCCAAAACTTCAACAACTGGTGATGTGCCACCTTTTTTTGCCGCTCCGGCGGATTTTATAGCATCAGTTATTAAACCGTCTTTTATATTTCCGGGAGAAGGATTCATATCGAAACCCGAACCTGCTTCCTCTGCTCTTTTTTCGTAAGTTCTCATCAATGTGGAAAAACGTTCTGCATCTTCCAGCCTGTAGCACCTATCGCTCAGGTTTTGTTCTACTCCGCAAAGTTCGGGGAATTCGGCTAAGATTACCGATCCTCCTAAAGAGACTAAGAGATCTGATGTATAGCCAATAGCAGGATTGGCAGAAATACCAGAAAACCCATCGGAACCACCGCATTCTAAACCAATGGTAATTTTGCTAAGCGGGGCAGGTTTTCTTACATTCTCATTGGCTTTTGCCAAACCTGCAAGCGTTTGTTTTATTGCCAAAGAAAGCATATCTGCTTCGGTACCTATTTTTTGTTGCTCAAGAATTACAAGAGGCTTAGCAAAATTTGGATCTCTCCTGGCGATCTCTTTTTCTAAAATTGAAACCTGTGCATTCTGGCAACCTAAACTTAATATAGTCGCACCCGCTACGTTAGAGTGAGTAATATAACCTGCAAGTAAACCGCAAAGTGTTTCGGAATCCTGTCTTATCCCACCGCAACCGCCTTCGTGTTTCAAAAACTTAATACCATCTACATTCGGAAAAACCCTCTGTGTTTTTTGGCTTGCTTCTTCAACAAAAATATCGGCAGTAAGCAAGTCCTCCGCTTTAGCGCCCGAACTGTACATTTTTATCAATTCTTCTGCCTGTGCCTGGTAGTTGTTTTTCCTTTTATAGCCTAAAGATCCTACAAGCGTCTCCTGCAAAACATCAATATTCCTGTTTTCGCAGAAGACCATAGGAATTACTAACCAATAATTTCCTGTGCCCACGCTTCCATCCGGACGATGATATCCCATAAAAGTTTTATCTTTCCATTTAGAAACATCAGGCTGATGCCAATCTGTTTTTCTCTCGCCGGTAATGAAGCCTAAAGCGGCATGCTTTAAGTTGGCGGTAGTTAGAACATTTCCTTTTTTAAGGTCAGTTTGCACCTTACCCACTAACACGCCATACATAATTACTTCCGATCCTGCTGTTAGATCTTCTGTTAAAAACTTATGTTTTGCCTGTACGTCATCCAGCAAAACAAAGTCTTCGCCTGCATAATGTATCTGTTCGCCCTTTGAAAGATCTGTTAATGCTACCAGAACATTATCTTTTGGCTGCACTTTTAAAACTCTTTTTCTCATCTTATTAAGCCTCTGCGCTTGTAAATTCTATTGCGCTTAGTTTTTTCTTAATTGTTAACGATTTTATATCTGATAAATTTTTGTTCACGGCTTTCAGAAAGCCCGGAAGTACGGAAAGGTCCTCACCCCACAATAACGTATCACTCAATATCGCTTTCACCATGTCTCCCTCTGCATTTTTCCTGATGATGTCTGAAACATACGCTGCCTTATCATCATTAATTAGATACTGCACTCCGTTTTTAGTGCCGTAAAATTTACCGTCCTTTTCCTGGCCATGCATAAAATTAATATAAGCGGCAAAACCAAATGCCATTAACCCCGGAACTGTATTTAATTTTTTATAATAATTAAGCAGCAATGGCACTACCCTCATTTTTAATTTTGAGGTATAATTCATGGTAATGCTTAACCATTGGTGCTTGATATGAGGATTGCGGAACCTGTCGAGCACTTTGTTAGAAAAATCATTAGTAACTTCTTCTGTTACTGGATAAGGAATTGCAAGAGCAATCTCGGTTTTCATTAAACTGGAAATAAAAGCTTCCATTCTCTGATTATCCATAGCCTCTTTAACGGTATCAAAACCCGCAAGGAAAGCTACTCCGCTACTTAAAGTATGTGTTCCGTTTAATAAACGCAACTTTAACTCGCGATGGAGATTGATATCGGGCGTTACTACCACACCTTTATCTGCATCTGCAAATGATAATTTCTCTCTTACTTTCTCGTCACCTTCTATCGCCCATAAACTATAAACTTCAGACATGGTTAACAGATCATCTGTATAGCCTAACTGACCTTCAATTTCTGCCAGCATGTTTTTATCGGGTTTTCCCGGAACAATACGATCTACCAGAGAGTTACAAAAAGTATTGCTTTCCTGCATCCAGGTGATAAATGCCTCAGGCAATTGGTTTCTCTTTGCAAGCGTTAAAAGGATATCTTTTAATTTGGTTGCATTATCGGGAATAAGTTCTGTAGGGATAATTACCAGACCTCTTTCTTTGGAACCGTTATACATTTTGAAGCGGTGGAAAAGCACTGCCAATAATTTCCCCGGGTAGGAGATTGGAGGAGAAGCATGTACATCGTCTTCCACTAATTGGATTCCTACTTCAGTTGTATTAGAAATGATTAATTCTAATGTTGGATTTGCCGCAAAATCCAGGATTTCTTCCCAGTCTTTTCCTGCTGTTAACACCCTGCTTATAGCTGAGGAAACTATATTTTCAGTTATCTTCTTTCCGTTGTCTATTCCTCTAATGCAAATAGTATACAGCGAATCCTGGTCATCAAAATCACTGGTGGTACCATTGTCTGTTGATTTTACCACCACAACTCTTCCGTTGTAGATACCTTCTCTATTCGCTTTATCTATATAATAATCAGGCAGGCCTCTGAGGAGCACCCCAGTACCAAACTGGAGAACTTTCTCTGGCAAGCTAAAAATTTCTGGTGCAGGAAGAGTTACAGCTTCCTTACTTATGTTGTTGCAATTATTCTTATTCAGTTTCATCTCTTTTCTGTCTATTTTGATGTGGCTTTGCTCAATAACCAACTCATTAACTCATTACCCGCTGTAAAATTCTGGTAGGATGCAGGCAGCTTCCTACCATCTGTATATTCATTATATAACCATGGATCGCCAACTGCAAAAACTGTCCCTTTTCCAAAATCTGAAATTGCCATTACTACATCTCCCTTATGGTCTAAAACCGATTTTGCGGGACTTGTTAAGGATAGTGTACTTATCTCTTTTAAATAAAGATTATTTGCTGTTTTAAAAATAGGGTTACCGGCAGGTACTTTAATTAAGCCCATTTCATACTGGTTACCTTTAACCGCATTCTTTAATTCCTTTTTAAACTCTATACCAAATTCTTTTGCCAGGGTGTTAAAATTATCGAGTTCGCAATTGTTATGGTCGTTCGCCATCAGTAATAAAACGCCACCATTATTTACCCAATCTTTAATATGCTGAACAGAAACTGCATTCATAAAATTTGGTTCTGCAGTTTCCTTCTCTGTATCCGGATCTACAATAATATAAACATCGGCTTTTGCCAGGTTTTGCGTTGTTGGAGCGGCTTTTAAGGTTTCGGTTTTAGCTCCCAGGTAGTTGATATTTTCTCCTAGCAAAGAAAAACCATTGTTATCCATCTCGTCCCATACATAATGGTAACTTTCCTGTTGACCTAATATATTTTTACGG
The DNA here is from genome assembly GCA_045629485.1 of Pelobium sp. Classification (GTDB taxonomy): domain Bacteria; phylum Bacteroidota; class Bacteroidia; order Sphingobacteriales; family Sphingobacteriaceae; genus Pseudopedobacter. Next base: position 11,948 of record JAZQRF010000375.1, read on the forward strand.
AATTCGTTATTGAAATAATTATCCAGCAAAACAGTTTTTCCTTTACCTACCTGAGGAATATTTCTCAGTTGCATTTCATTTGCTGCCAATATAAATGCACCTACTCCTTTAGGATCATCCTGAACAACTTTTTCACTTAAATAATATTCATAACTCCCATCCCGATAAGGCTTACCACCCAAACCAGCTACACTTACTGTTCCGTTTAAATGTAAAAAGCCTTTATCATCTGTTTCCAGAAATTGCTTTTTAATTCCGTCGTATCCTTTGGCAGCAACACTTTCAAACTTTGCCGGTAAATAACCTAGCCTCGCCCCTTTTGCAAAAGTGTACACAAACATATTTGCTGCAGATGCTTCCAGGTAATTTCCTTTTCCGTTTGGCATATCCATTACCTGGTACCAAAGGCCAGTTTTTTTATCCTGAACTTTCTCCACTGCTTCCGAAAAGCGATTTAAGATATCAATCAGTTCTTGTCTTTTAGGATGATCTGCAGGAAAATGGTCTAACACATCTACCAGAGCCATACCATACCAACCCATTGCTCTGCCCCAAAAATGAGGAGAATTCCCGGTTTCTTTATTGGCCCACAGTTGCTCGCGGGATTCGTCCCAGCCGTGATAAATCAAGCCTGTTTTTTTATCTCTGGCTGCTTTTTCGATATGCGCAAACTGGTTGGCAATATCATCAAAGACTTCAGACTGCTGAAAAATCTGTCCCCATTCTGCTAAAAAAGGCATCCCCATGTATAATCCATCCAGCCAAACCTGGTGAGGATAAATTTGCTTATGCCAGAAACTGCCATCTTTTGTACGAGGCTGCTGTTCTAGTTGCTTTTTTAATGTGGCTGCTGCCTTAAAATATTTTTGCTTGCCCGTTACACGGTAAAGCATGAGTAAAGATCTTCCTGTACGGATATTATCTATATTAAAGGTTTCAAACTTGTAAGTTTTTATGGTACCATCCTCTTCTACAAAAGTGTCCATACTTCTTTGGATATAGTTGAAGTATTCTGCCCGTCCTGTACGTTTCCACACATTGGCAACACCTTCTAAGAACACCCCCGTTTCATAAGTCCATTTTAATGGTCTGCTATTATTTTCTATGGGGAATGGCCATTTGTTCATTGCCGTCTTAGACATTTCTTCTGCCAATAAAGGTTGTTGCTTAACTGCAACATTTTTTAAAGGGGCGCAAGAAATAACAGAGATTGCTAAAACAGAAAATATACTTAAGCTTAATTTGTTCATGTCGTCTATTTAATTTTTAAGGAAGAAGGCTTTGCGCCAAAACTAAATTTCACTTTATCTTTTGAGGACTTCAAGGAAGATCCGGAGATATTAATAGCAGAGGATCTCTCGCCAGATACATTTACCAGGTTAACAATTTCTTTAGCTGAATTTAAACCGGCAATATTAACCTGTTTGCTATTTTCAACAAAAATCAGCGGACTGGTACCTGTAGCCAGGTGAATGTTCTTAAGGTTTATGTTGCTAGCCTCAATCAGTTCTATTCCTTTTTTTGCTTCTATAGTTACGTCTTCGATATTGATATTCTGGATATTCATCTCTGGAATTCCCCTAACAAAAATCGCTTTTTCGGCGCCTATACATACCACATTTTTGATGTAAAAATCTTTAAACTGAGGGGTTGCCTCTGTAACAGGTAAAGTCTGAACTGTTGGTGCTGCTCTTTCTTCTCCTATTAATGGCACCGGATCTACCGCTGCATAATACATATCAAATAGAATGGCTTCTCCCGGAATATCTTTCATAAATGTATTTGCGATATATATTTTCTCTACAACGCCCCCTCTGCCACGAGTGGTTTTGAAACGCAAGCCTATATCAGTTCCAATAAAAGAGTTATTGTAAACGAATAGGTTTTTGGCACCACCAGACATTTCACTCCCAATCACAAAGCCACCATGTGCATGGTAAACCACGTTATTTCTCACAATAACATCTTCTGTCGGCATCCCTCTTTTTCTGCCTGCTTCGTCTCTTCCAGATTTGATACAAATTCCATCGTCGCCTACATCAAAAGTAGAACCCTCTATTAAAACATTTTTACAAGATTCTACGTCAATACCATCTCCATTTTGCGCATACCAGGCATTTCTTACAAAAACATTTCTAACTGTAAGGTCCTCGCACATTAGGGGGTGAAGATTCCAGGCAGGGGAATTCTGAAAAGTAACCCCTTCAAGTAATACCTTCTTACAGCTATTTAGCACTACCAGGTTAGGGCGATAAAAATCTTTCAGTTCCTGATAATCTTCTGGTTTAGTACCCGGTTTAATTACTGAGGCATCTTTAGTGTTGGTTCCCTTTAAAAAAGCTTCAGACGGATACCAGCTGTTGCCATTATTGCCCACAACACCGCCGGAACTCACCACTTTTTTCCATTGACTTTCGGTTAGCTTGCTTCGCTTTAACATTCTCCAAACCTCACCGCTGCCATCTACTATACCCTTACCTGTTATCGCGATATTTTCTAAGTTATAACCTGAAATAGGCGCTTCGTTTACCACCGCAGGTTTTCCCTCCCAGTTGCCTTCTATAAGTTTATACTGGCTTTTATCTTTTGTAAAAAGCAACATAGCGCCACTTTTCAGGTGAAGATTTACGTTGTTTTTTAAATAAACCGGACCGGTTAACCAAACTCCTTCTTCCAGCAACACCACGCCCCCACCTTTATTGCTGCATTCAGCAATTGCAGCGTTAATGCTTGTGGTGTTTAGGGTTATTCCATCGGGTAAGGCACCATATTTTTTAATGTTAAAAGTGTCGGATTTAAATACCGGAGTTTTAACTATCGGCATTTTAACATTAAAGGTCTTGATAAAAGCTAAAGAATCAGCTTTTGAAGGAGTTAAATTTTGAGCTTTTAAAGGAACTGCTAAAACTGAAATTGCTATTAAAAAATAGCTCGCTAAACTTAATTTTTGTGTATTCATTTTCATCCTTATAGGTTAAAGTTTTTTCATCCAAGCTGTTTTGGAACGTCAGATTAAATGAAGAAACAATGGTCGTTTTTAATTATAGGTTCTATAATTAACATTCACCAACAATTCTAAGAAATTTTGGCGCAGGATTAAACCAAAGGGGTAGATTTATTCACGCAATCGTTGCCGGGAAGGTTTGCGTAAAAGAAATGATATAAAAAGCAGGTGTGATTTATGATTAATATTCAGCCGATATTCTGATATTATCATTGAAAATCTTAAAAAGTGTTAGATAATGGAAGAGAATATAAGGGATGCGCTTCGAGTTTTAAAATGCCATTTAGGAAGGATTAAAAAAGTAATCTAGAGCAATTGCTCTAGATTACTTTTTCTAAAGAATATGAGAAAAATACACCTATTTTAACTGATAAGCCATTACGCTATTTTTCAAAAATGTAGGGATATAAATAATTCTTTTTTTAGCATCATAACCTATATCTGCAGTATTTATTTTTTCTGCCTGTGTATCCAGCATTTTGGTAAACTCGCCATTTGCTTTAACGTAATAAACTAAACCTGGCCAGCAAGACACAATAAAGTCTCCGTTACCAACAGGCTCTAAACCGTCGCCTCCTTTTTCAAAACCTACCGCTACTTTAGTAATTTTTTTAGACTGATCTACTTTCCATAATTGAGGCCCGGCCAAGACGTATAAATCATTATCAATGGCTTTTAAACCATTGACACCATTAACATCCTCTAAATATAATTCTGCCTTATCATTTACAATCTTATGTATACGTTTTTTACGAGTATCAGAAACATACACCACTCCTTTTTTATCAACTGCAATATCATTTAAGAAGACGGATTCAGGAATTTCAATTTTCTTGATTACAGTTCCTTTTTTAACATCAATAACAACAACTTCTGTTAAATCGGCTACATACATCTTATTTTTAAACATGCCTAAGCCTTTAGGAGCATTTAAGCCCGTTACCCAATTTAAATTATTTACAGATCCGTCTAAGTTCAATTTAGCAACGCCCCCCACACCATCTTTTGCACCACCATCTCCATCAATCAAAGAAACAAATAGTGTTTTAGAAGGTGCATCAAACAAAACAGACTCGGGTGTTGGAATATTTTCTGTTGTTTGCCAAATCTTCTCTATAGTAGGTTGCGCCTGAACAAAAAAGTTCGCCCCCGCCACTA
>JAZQRF010000376.1:0-10585 GCA_045629485.1 Pelobium sp.
AGCCGCAGGGAATACTTCACCAACTGAGCCGGTTGCTATAACAACCAGTACAGGGACATGGACTTTTATGAAAGCCTATAGTTCTTCAGGGTCTAACAATTTTTGTGAAGGAGCAAAAGGCTTGAGGTTAGGAGGTGCAGAGGCCTATGCGATAACTCCCATACTTTCTAATGGAGCCAGTACAATAACATTTAAAAATGGAAGAAAGTCTAAAAGAACCACTACTTTTTATGCAAGTACAGAGTCAGATTTGTCCAAAATTAATGTTAATGACTGGGTAAAGCTAACGGCTATTGAGAGTTCTGCTTTGGGTTGCGATGCTGGTTTATATACTGTTAATATACAGGATTATGCCACAGTAATAGATCCGGCGGCTATTATGCGGATTAAAATAGTGAACTTGTCAAGTGATAATGATATAGATGTTTTAACCATAACCGCAGCATCTTCAAATCCAGTTATCAGTTCTGACACAGAAATAAACTCCTTTAAACTGAATGGACAAATTGGTAACGAAGTGATAGATTATGCGGCTGGAACTATAAAGCTAAATGTTGCTAATGGCACTAACCTAAACGGAATAGCTCCAATAAAATTTAGTATGTCTCAAGGCGCAACTGTGTATCCGTTATTTTCTCAGACTCAGAATTTTTCTAATGAAAATCCGGTTGTTTATACAGTAACAGCCCAGGATGGTACTACCACTAAAAATTGGACGGTAATTGTAAAATCAATATTATCATCAGAAAAGGAAATTACTGCCTTTAAGCTTTCTAATGATCAGATAGGAAATGCGTCTATTAATAGTTCAAGTGGACAAATTGTAGTGACTTTGCCTATTGGCAGTAATTTATCTAATATTTCTCCAGTAGAAATGCAGCTATCGTCATCAGCAATGGTGAGTCCTGCAGGCAATTCAACAGCAAATTTCAATTCGGCAGTTAATTATACAGTTACCGCCCAGGATGGTTCTGCCAAGCAATGGACTGTGAATGTCGTTCTGGTTGATCCAAACTTGACATTTACAGCCTATCAAGCAGAACAAGCAGAATTTACTGGTAAAATCGACACTCAACATGCTAATTATACAGGAAACGGTTTTGTAGATTTCCTGGCAGGCGGTGAAAACGAGATTACTTTTACAGTTTGTAATCAACAGGCAGGTTCTCAAACAGCTAAATTCAGGTATTCTTTTGCTAAAGATGAAGACCGGTCGGCTGCTTTGTATGTTAATGATGCGTTTATTCAGAATGTAGATTTTCCCAGAACAACCACCTTTACAGCATGGGCTGAGGTTATAGCATCGGTAAATTTGTTAGCAGGGGTAAACAAAATTAAATTAACCTGGGAAGTTACCGATGGACCTAATTTAGATAAATTAGATATATCAGGCGCACAATGTCCATCTTTTACCTTATCCGTTAGTGCTACAAATGGCGGTACGGTTGTATTAAATCCGGTAAGGGCAAATAACAGCTATTTTTCTGGAGAAAGTGTATCGCTTTTAGCAGAAGAAAAGCCAGCCTTAAAATTAGATAACTGGTCTGGTGATTTAAGTGGAAATACAAATCCACAATCGCTGATTATGGATGCCAATAAAACAGCTATTGCTAATTTTAGAATTATTAATACCTATAAAATTAATATTACTACTGTAGGAATTGGAGGAGTTACTTTAAGTCCAGCGGGAGGAGAATATCCGGAAGGAACGGTAGTAACTATAACAGCTTCATCAGTTTTGGGTTCTACTTTTCAGGGATGGGGTGGAAGTTTATCGGGCACTAATCCAACACAAACCATAACTGTAAACGGGAACAAGAATATTACCGCAACTTTTACAGATAACCTTAATATCGACTTTAAAAAAGTGGTAGGTTTTGCCTCTATATCTGCTGATGGATTTAATGGTCCAACAACTGGTGGTGATGCCATTATTGCAGGCAGAACAAATGATGTAGTTTATATTAATGGACCGGCAGAGTTTGGTAAGCTATGCGAAATTCTTCAACAAAGAATAAGATATAAAACCTATAGCAATAACCCGCTAACTATAGTTCTGGAAGCAGGAACTTACACAGGTACCGGAGGGAAGGAAAGCGTTTGGGGCAACAGTATGCTGACCATACAAGAACAGGAAAACTTAACGATTATTGGTAGAAAAAATGTGATCTTCAATTTTGGCATCAATGTAAAACGTTCCAGCAATTTAATCATCAGAAATATCACTTTCCAGGATTATTATGATGATGGGATCAATATTGGAGAAAAGGAAACCCATCATATTTGGGTAGATCATTGTACAGTGGGGCATCCGACTATTCGCCCAGCAAATACAGAGCACCCTGATGGGGGAATTGATGTAAAGAATGGAGCCAGTTATGTAACCATTTCCTGGACGATTTACAGAAATAGCTGGAAAACTGGTTTAGTTGGCCACTCAGATAATAATGGAAGTACAGATGCCGGCCGTTTAAAAGTAACCTATTACGGTAACCATTTTTTGAATACCAATTCCAGAAACCCTAGAGTGAGGTTTGGAGAAGTTCACGTATTAAATAATCTGGAAGAGCAGGTAGGCTTGTATGGAATTGCAGCGTCCAATAATTCATCAGTTTATGCAGAAGGAAACTTCTTCTTAAATACCAGATGGCCAATGTACGCAGATAGAACTTCAGTAGATTTTAAAGCTATTTATGGAAATAATAGTGATGATACTTTTACGTCAAAAACGGGAAACAAACCAGCAACTGGTTTAAAGCAACTTAATAATGATTATGATGATACTGGTTTGCCGGTAATTACATCCCAAATAAATCCATTAATGCTTAATCCCGGTGGAAGATCTATTAAGTTTGATGAACTAAACCCTGCTGCAGTATTTACGCCTTCTAACTATTATCAGTACGATGCTTTGCCAGCATCAGTTGTACGTATCCTTGTTCCTATATACGCAGGAGCAGATAAAATTGATTGGTTTCCAGATCCACTTCCTTTAGAGATTCTCTCTTTCAAAGCGACCTCGATAGACAATCTTTTAAAGAGTGTAAACCTTAGCTGGGAAACTGTTAACGAAGTGAATACCAATAAATTTATTATAGAAAAAAGAACTAATTTAAATGATGATTTTAAACCAATAGGTGATATATCTAGTAAAAATACTGCTGGCCAACACTTATATAATTTTATAGATGAAGAGGTAACTTCTGGAGTAAATTATTACCGTCTTAAACAAATTGATAAAGATGGAAAATATACATATAGTAAAGTTGTTTTTGTAGAAAACAAATCATTATCCGACCTAATTATATATCCTAATCCGGCTTCAGAAGCATTAAACATTTATCATGCAGTTGCAGAAAGATCTGCTACGATAAAAGTTTTAGGTCTGGATGGCAAGCAATATTTTACTGCAATTATTAAAGCAGGAACTAATTTGACAGTCATTGATGTTTCAAAACTAAGTAGTGGTACTTATTTAGTAGTGTCAGATAATGGTGAGGAGAAAAGAGTTTTAAAAATCATAAAGAATTAATTCACAATTTCTTATGTTATAAGGGATATGATTTTATAATCATATCCCTTTCTTTTTTACGGTAATATTTATTTATCAGTTATTAATCCAACATTTTTATAATTGGATGTCTTGGGGAAACTATATCGTTCCCGGTAACGATTGCGTGAATTTATGTTTACAATTGCTTCATTTTCAGCGGTAAACTTCTTAAAATTGATAAACCGACTGTTCTTGTTTAGCAATATGCAATCGGTAGCCTTAAATAAACCAATTATAGCATGTCACTCTTAAAGAAAGAATTTTCCGGATAAGTCGGTGCTATTGATATAACCCCGATAGTAAGATTAAGAATTGAAAATATTCGCACTACTGCGGACAGTTATTTTATTGCCCAGAAAATCCAATTATTAATAAACACCTAAATATGAAATCAATTATACTTTATCTGCTCTTAACTTTTTCACTGACTAATTATACTGTTTCTTTTGCTCAACAACCAGCTTTTCCTGGTGCTGAGGGTTTTGGGAAATACGCAACCGGAGGACGTGGAGGCAAAATTTATACAGTCACCAATTTAAATGATTCAGGTTCTGGAAGTTTTAGAGAAGCTTTTAGCGCTTACCCCGGTGAGCCGCTAACGATTGTATTTGCCGTAGGCGGAATTATAGAATTGCAGTCACAAATAAAAGTTAATCGCTCTAATTTTACGATAGCCGGCCAAACGGCCCCGGGAGACGGAATTTGTTTAAAAGGACATTCTTTTATAATTAACGGTGCAAGAGCAGCGAACCTGGGAGGTAATCATGGAAATATCATCATAAGATATTTAAGATCCAGGCCAGGAAGTACTTTGTCAACTGGTGTTTATGGTTTCGATTTAGAAAATTGCCATAATGTTATTATAGACCATTGTTCTTTTAGCTGGGCCAATGAAGAATGTGCTGCTATGTACGATATGGAAAATGTAACGGTACAATATTCCATAATTAGCGAGGGCTTATTTAATGCAGGCCATGCAAAAGGAAATCGTGGGTATGGCGGTGTTTGGGGTGGTCAATATACTTCATATCATCATAATTTATTTGCGCACCTAAATGCCAGATCGACAAGATTTAATGGGGCAAGAGCACATGATGTAAATGCTCTAATAGATTATAGAAATAACGTGATTTACAATGCAGGTACACGAAATGCTGCAGCGGGAGGGGCAGTGAATATTGACGGGGCTTTTTCTAGAATAAATTTGGTTAATAACTACTATAAGCCTGGTCCAGCCACGCCATCAGATTATCTTTTTTTAGAGGCTGATTATGAGCCAGCAGAAGCTAAAGGAGTTGGAGAATTCTATTTGTCTGGAAATATTATGCATGGAAAAACCAGCCAAACCAATGATAACTGGACGGCAGTGAACACATCGAAAATTCCTGCTGAACTAAGAGAAGCTGCTCGTTCTAATACTCCATTTGCAGTTAGCCAGGCTTTACCTGCTCAAACAGCTGAGGAAGCATATGCAGATGTATTAAAAAATGCTGGTGCTTCTTTACCTGTAAGAGATGCAGTTGATAAGCGTATAGTGAGCGAAACAGCAACGGCTACAGCAAGTGTTATTGGGATAACTTCTGGTAAAGCAGGGATTATAGATTCTCCTTTAGAGGTAGGGGGGTGGCCTGTTTATAATTCTGCGGCAGCACCTGTTGATACAGATGGTGATGGGATGCCAGATGCCTGGGAATTAACAAATTCTTTAAATCCTAATGACCCACTAGATGGAAATTCTATTGCAAATAATGGTTATACCCATTTAGAAAACTATCTCAATTCAATAACTTCTTCTATCGGAAGCTCTATAAATATCATTGGCTTCTCTGCTACTTTAAAGCAGGAAACTGTAACAACCTCTAATCTAAACTGGGTAATTGCTGATGATACAGGAGTTCAAAACATTAGTTTAGAGCGTAGTCAGGATGGCGTACTATTTCAGGAAATTAATAACCAATCTGGTAAAAATAATATAGGAATAAGTGAATATACATTTACTGATAATACCCCACTACCTTCTCTGTCATATTATCGGTTAAAAATCACAGATAACAGCAATAACATCAGTTATAGTGAAGTTGAGCAATTAAATAACCCTATCGCTCAGGCTTACTGGACAGAGCCATTTACTGCCACTACAGTGACATCTATTTCGCAACCTGCTACAGTACAAACCTCGGTACAAAGTAATGGAAACTGGATTTTATATGGGGCAAAAAGGGAGGAGAAAAATGTTACTGAGGTAGATGCCAATAACCAATGGACCAATGGTAGTACCAACCCATCCTTACAGATTCTAAATGGTAATACTGCTACTGTTCAGCAATATACATTAACAGAAGCTCCTTATGTTATTACGCCAATATTCTCTCAGGGTATTTCTAAAATCACGTTTAATGAAATTATGAGAACCAGTATTAACGCAAACAGCATTGAAATATATACTTCTTCAGATGGCGGATTAACCTGGAGTAGTAATCCAATCAAAACAGCTACTAAAAATTCAAAATTTGACTTAATTACAGTTCCCATAATTGGCTCCGGCATTAATAGGCTTAAAATATCTAAGCCGGCAGGAGTTACTATGAATATCGATAATTTGAGTATTTATGCACCGGTTGGTGTCACGCTTCCACTCCAGCTCCTATCTTTTGAAGCAGTTTTGAAGCAGAATATTTCACATACAACGGCTTTAACCTGGTCGACTGCAAATGAGGTCAACACCGATAGATTTGAGATTGAAAGGAGCGCTGATGGTAAATTGTTTATAGCAATTGGATCAAAAAAATCTCAAAATAAAGAAGGTAAACATCAATATTTTTTCACTGATGAAAATCCATTAGAAGGATATAATTACTACAGGTTAAAGCAATTAGATTTTGATGCAAAATATACGTACAGCGATGTTAAGGTCATCAACAATAAATCTCAAAGCAGTTTTAGTATTTACCCAAATCCAACATCGGATCATATTCAAGTTAACCATCCTTCTATTCCAGAAAATGCAACTATAACTATATTTTCTTCAAAAGGAGAAAAGTTAAAAGAAATACAAGTTGTTAAGAACTCTGCTAATAGTAGTTGTTCAGTCGATAACCTGGTTCCCGGAGTTTATTTTATTCAGTTAAACACTGGAAAGGGAAGTTTTACAGAAAAATTCATTAAACAATAATACTCACATTAAACCAACTAATAACCAATTATGAAAAAAAACTTTTACTTATTATTTGCCTTTATTTTTTGTCTGTTTGCAGGAAAATTGAAAGCGCAGGAAGAGAAATTGCTGTATACTACAGATTTTCAAAACTGGGCGGCTATATCTAATAGTAGCACAGAGCAAACAGTATCTAAAATAGCTGATTTTACTGGTCAGGCGATTAGTTTTAAGTTATTAAAGGTTGCCATTGAGCCAAATAAAATTGATGCTAAGTTTACTTACGCCCCAAATATACCTCCTACAGGCGGTTCGGTGGTGACGCCAGGTGCTGCAATAGCAGATAAATCAGCAGACTCTTATATAGAACTATCTCCATTGTCTTCCATTACGAAGGTGGTTTTTACTCATGGTGCTACTGGAAGTAATAGGGGTTACCGCTTATGGAAAAAGAGTGCGACAGATGCTGATTGGGTGGCTGTAACAACAGCAACAAGTTATGCGTTTCCGGCTGGAGGGCAGACTATTGTATCCAATATTAACGAGGAAAATGTTGCTTTGAGGTTTACTAACCTTACTTCGAATCAAAACGCTTATTTATTTGATTTGAAAATATACGGTAATTATACATTCATAGATCCGCAAACTTTAACAACTTCAGTGAATATATTAAATTCTGGTTCTATCAGTCGCTATCCAGAAAGCGATAATTACGAAAAAAATACGCAGGTAAGTTTAACAGCAACTGCTAATTTAGGGTACGAATTTGATAAATGGGTTGATGCGTCTAATGGAGATGTGCAATTATCCACAGCTAATCCTTATACAGTGTCAATGGATGTCGCTAAAAATATTAAAGCTGTTTTTAGATCAGTTGCATTACAAAATTTTACGCTTAATATTATAGGTTCTGATTGGGCAGAAGTACAACTGAACCCTGAGCCTGTGAACGGAAAATATCCTGCAGGAACAGAGGTAACCATGACAGTTATTCCAAATAATGTTACCACTTTTAGTTATTGGGAGGATAATTCTACTGCATTACAAAAGACAGTTATTGTTAATTCTGATGTAACTTATACTGCAACATTTGATGAAATTCCATTTATCCTTGGCTGGGATTTTAAGGATCAGCTTACAAAGCAAAACAAAACAGCAGATTATTATTCTGAGTCAACTAACACAGGTAGCATTTCAGCTCATGAACCCAATGGAAATAAAGTGAATTGGCTTTCTAATGCGGGTTCTTTTTCTCCTGCCTATCCAAATGTAAGGTTATGGACTGATGGTTCTAATTTCAAAACTCAAAGGCGATATGTGCAGGCTCAATTTTCTACAGAAGGATATAGTGATATTGAAATTAAATCCATGGTAAGCGCTAATTACCAGGCTTATTCTGTAATGACGTTGCAGTATTCCCTGGATGGTGTAACGTTTGTGCCAATGGGTAGTGCAAATATTACCAGTGTACACAATTCGGGCTGGACAGATCTGAATGCAATGCTCCCTACTGCTGCAGAAGGACAAAGTAGAGTCTATATTCGGTGGATAGCTGATGAAAACAGTCCTATAATTAATGAGGGTAATGATAACGACGGAGCTGCTCTTACCAACGTTTTTGTGTATGCAAACAAAGAAGTTATTAATGATACCGATGCTCCGGTATTATTATCAAGTGTTCCTGCAGACGCTTCTAATACAGCTGTTATTAACGGTTCAGTAGTGCTTACTTTTAATGAAAGAGTAAAAGCAGGAGCGGGTAATATAACTATGGGTGGTAAAACATTAACAGGCTCTTTTGGTTCTAAAACGGCAACTTTTAATTACGAGAAACTAAATTACGATACGGAATACACATTTGCTGTTCCGGCTGGAGCGCTAACAGATATGTCTGGAAATGCGTTCGATGGTACAACGGTGACTTTTAGAACAGGTATAAGAACAGAACCTGCTAAAAAACTATTCGATGCAGTAGTGGCCAAAGATGGGTCCGGAGATTACCTTTCTGTAATTGACGCTATTGCTGCCACACCCATAAATAGTACTGTTCCGTGGGTTATCTTTATTAAAAACGGAACTTATACAGGGCATCACGTTATTCCAGCTAATAAACCGTTTATTCATTTAATAGGTCAAAGCCGTGATGGAGTGATTATCTCTGACAATCGTAATTCTCCAACTTATGGCATGAGAGACCGGGCAACGTTTTGGGTTGGCGCTACCAATTGTTATTTTGAAAATATTCTCATTGAAAATTCTGCAGGGTATCTACAGGGAGCTGCTGCAAATCAGGCTGACGCGTTAAGCTCTGAAAATGATAAGTTCGCAATGAAGAATGTTCATTTAAGATCTTTTCAGGATACCTATCAAACATCTGCTGGCAGTACCAGTACAACAGATCGGCATTATATTGTGCAAAGCCGAATAGAGGGTGCTGTTGATTTTATTTATGGCGGAGGAAATGTTTTCTTTGATAAGGACACACTAACATTAACCAGAGTGGGGGCTGTAATTGTTGCTCCGAGCCATGCTAATTTATCACCATGGGGTTACGTATTTAACAATTGTGTTATAAACAAAAACCAGGTAGATGCTACAAATAGCTTTTTCGGGAGACCTTGGCAAAACTCGCCTAAAGCTGTCTTCTTAAATAGTAAAATAATGGAAGGAGTGAGTATTAATCCACAGGGTTGGACAGATATGAGTGTGCTTCCCATAATATTTGCTGATTATGCAACTGTAGATAAAAATGGCAACCTAATAGATGTCTCTCAGCGGAAAGCGAGTTATTCCGCCGATGGATCAGTATTAGGAACAGCTAAAAACAGCCTTACCGATGTGGAAGCAGCTGCCTATACTTATGAAAATGTGATATTAAGATCCGGAGATACCTGGGATCCACGAATGATGACAGAAGCACCTGATAAACCGGTTAATGTTAAAGTAAGTGGTGCAAACATTACTTGGGATCATACTCCTTACGCTCGCTTATATATTGTTATTCGTGATAATCAGGTGATTCAGTTTACAGTTAATAATCAATACACCGACCCTAATCCTCTAGGAGGTGCAAGCCATGTTTATGAAATTCAAGCTGCCAGCGAATTCGGTGCTCTTAGCTTATCAGCAACAGCTATTGATGTATTGCCGATTACAGGTTTGAACTTAAAAGTTTCTAAAATAAACCACTCTGTTCAGTTAAACTGGAATACCTTAAGCGAAAAGGCAACTTCTCATTTTGTTGTAGAAAGAACTGTAGACGGAAAGATTTTTGAAGCCATTGGTCAAAGAGATGCTGTAGGTGAAAGTAATTTAAAGCAAGAGTATTACTTCACAGATTCTACACCTTTTACAGGAACAAGTTTCTATAGAATCAAGGCGGTTGATTTTGATGGGTACACCACTTATAGCGAATTAGTAACTGTAAAATTTGAAGAGAATATCAAAATAACGGTATATCCAAATCCGGTATCTCAAACGTTAAATGTTACCCATCCGCTGTCTCTTTCAGACGCCGTATTTAATGTGGTTGATTTATCTGGTAAAAAGGTTATATCTATTAAAGTAGCTAGTGGTCAACTTCAAACGGCTTTAGATGTTTCCTCATTACCCGGGGGAGTTTATTTTCTCCATTTCTTTAATAAAGATGAACTAAGCGTAAGTAAGTTTATAAGGCAATAATATAAAGTTCCCTGTTTTCTTCAATTTGAGGAGACAGGGGAACTTTTTTTAAAGATAGTAAGTATTGTACTTTTTGATTTATTTGTCTGAGGCGCTGTGTATTAATCAGAACCTTTCTCCTTATCTTCTTTTATAATCTCAAACTCTTCATCTTCCTTGTCTTTTTGTTCATTCGTAACATAAACCGTTTGAGACGG
>JAZQRF010000377.1:0-9868 GCA_045629485.1 Pelobium sp.
GTATCTAAAAAGTGCCTGTCGTGTGAAACCACCAATACAATGTTCTCGTAACCTGCAAGGAAATCTTCTAACCATGCTATGGTGTCGATATCCAAATCGTTGGTAGGCTCATCCAGAATTAAGATATCAGGGTTTCCAAATAAAGCCTGGGCAAGTAACACCCTTACTTTTTCATTACCATCTAATTCCTTTAGTAGTTTATAGTGCTTATCTTCTTTGATGCCTAAATTGCTTAATAAAGTAGCAGCATCATTTTCTGCATTCCATCCATCCATTTCTGCGAAAAGATTTTCTAACTCTCCGGCTCTTACGCCATCAGCATCAGTAAAATCTTCTTTCATATAGATCGCATCTTTTTCTTTCATGATATCATACAGTTCTTTATAGCCCTGTAATACAGTTTCTATCACGGTAAAATCATCAAAAGCATAATGATTTTGATTTAAAACTGCCATACGTTCTCCCGGAGAAAAACTTACAGAACCGCTGGTAGGATCAATCTCGCCAGAAAGAATCTTCATAAACGTAGATTTTCCTGCACCGTTGGCACCAATTACTCCATAGCAATTGCCTTGTGTAAACTTTAAATTTACATCTTCAAATAATGTGCGTTTTCCGAAACGAAGGGATAAATTAGAAACTGTAATCATGGTAATCCTTGAATTTGGTGCAAAGGTAAGGTTTATCTTTGAGAAATGTTATTTTAGTATAATCGTAAAACTTAAATCATTGTGATATGAATAAGGAAGAAATTGTTAGTTTTCTTGAAAAACACCACACCAAAAACGATATGTATTACCTAACAGACCAGGTTCGGCAAAAAGTAATAAGCATTCAGGATGTTTTGGAATTGTCTTTTGATGATAGAAAAAAGGTAGGATTTAGAGCCGCTTGGTTTCTTGAAACGGTGGTATCTGATTGCCTTGGAAGATTTAAACCTGTTGCTAAAGAATTTCTTAATACCTACCATTTGCAGAAAAACTGGAGTGCGAGAAGAAGTTTTTCCAAAATAGCATTATATATGCTGGATAGATTTTGGTTTGATATTTATGATTTAAAAAAGGCTGATTTCCAAAATTGTTTAGAAACCAGCTTTGATTGGCTTTTGGAAAATAATTCTCCGCTAGCCGTACAATGCAATTGCATTGATATTATTTATAAGTTATCTGATGATGAAGATTGGGTATTAGAAGAATTAATGCCAATATTAGAGCGAAATTTACTCACTACTTCTCCGGCTCTATTGTCACGAACGAAGGCGATTTTAGAGAAGTATCAAAAAAGAAAACCTAATGTACCTAAATAAACAAGAAGTGTATGATACCTGTCTGAACATTATTTTAGATAAAGAAAATGCACTTAAAAAATTAATAGCAGCAACCCGGGAATCAAATAATGATACCAAAAGCAGTATGGGAGATAAGTATGAGACTTCAAGGGAGATGCTGCAACAAGAAATAAATATGCTGGAAAAACAACTGACTGAAATGAGCAGCCAACATCAGGTTCTAAAGAAAATTAAAATTCTGCAATCAGAAAGTATAAACCTTGGTGCAATTGTAGAATTTGAATTGGGGGTGTTTTTTATTGCTGTAGGGATAGGAGAAATGAAAGTTAATAATACATCGGTAATGAATATTTCTGTAAGCTCACCACTGGCAAAAGCAATGTTAGGAAAGAAGAATGGAGAAAGCTTTATAATAAACCACAAAAAATATACGATTAGTAATATCTTTTAATATATGGAATTCGAGTTAACCACCCCGGCATTACTTTTTTCTGCCATTTCTTTACTGCTTTTAGCCTATACCAACCGGTTTTTAGCACTGGCAAGTTTGGTAAGAAGTATGAAAACACAGTATTTAGAAAGCGGAAACCAAAATTTGCTTGCACAGCTGGCTAACCTCCGTAAAAGAATATTCCTGATAAGGAATATGCAGGGTTTTGGTATTTTAAGTTTTTTCTGCTGTGTATTGTGTATGTTTCTTACGTATTATAGTTTACATATGCTTGCACAATATGTATTTGCATTAAGTTTATTTTTATTAATGATCTCCTTGTTCTTGTCTTTCCGCGAGATTCAGATTTCAGCAAACGCATTAAAAATAGAGCTAATGGACTTGGAGAATATTCCCGGGGATTTTAATGAAAAACCATAAGAATTTTATTAAGCAATAAAATTCACTTCATAAATTAGCTTATCTTGCAGGCCATCTATTATTTGATCTTTTAATAACCCGTTCTTTATCATATGTATCTCCGTAAGATATTTTTAATACTGTTTTTAATACCATTCTTTGCCAAGAGTCAAACAAGTTTTAATATAAGCGGGAAGGTCACAGATGCCGAAACAGGGGAAACTCTTATTGGCGCATCAGTAAAGATTAGTGGTGCCAAACAAACGGGAACCACAACAAATGCTTATGGCTATTATTCAATTTCTCTGCCGCCCGGAAATCATGAAGTGCAAGTAAGTTATATAGGTTATAACAGTATTTCAGAGAAGATTAATGTTTCTGCTAATAGAAAAATTGATTATAAACTTTCTGTGTCTAACCAATTGCAGGAGGTAATTGTAATGGCTGAAAAAAATAATAGCAATGTGAGTAACCCTATAATGGGAGTGGAGAAGCTAAATGTTAAAGACATTAAAAATATTCCGGTTTTATTTGGCGAAAGAGACATTCTTAAAACCTTACAGTTATTACCTGGAGTAAAATCTGCAGGAGAGGGCAATTCTGGTTTTTACGTTCGAGGTGGCGCCACAGATCATAATCTAATTCTGCTGGATGAGGCACCTGTGTATAATGCGTCCCATTTATTGGGTTTTTTCTCCACATTTAATGCAGATGCTATTAAGGATGTAACAGTTTACAAAGGAGGAATGCCTGCACAATATGGCGGAAGGTTAGCTTCTGTTCTGGATATCAGAATGAATGATGGAAACAAGAAGAACTATACATTTGAAGGAGGGATTGGCTTAATCTCCTCTAAACTGAAAATAGAAGGCCCGATAAAAGAAGATAAAAGTTCTTTCATGGTGAGTGGCAGGCGTACTTATGCTGATGCTTTTCTTAAGTTCTCTCCAGATACTACTATTAACGGCAGCATACTTTATTTTTATGATTTAAATGCTAAAACTAATTTTATTATCAATGATAAAAATACCCTGTTTGTTTCCGGGTATTTTGGCAGAGATAAATTAGGGTTAGACGATACTTTTGGTTTTGAATGGGGTAATACCACAGCAACTATACGCTGGAATCATCTTTTTTCTAACAGGTTATTTTCTAACACCTCTTTTATATACTCCAACTATAATTATGTTATAGAGAATTTACTGGAAGGGAACGATTTTAGAGTGAGTTCTAAAATTATGGATTATAACTTTAAGCAGGATTTCCAGTACTCGTTAAACAATCACGATATAAAATTTGGATTAAATGCAATCCATCATACGATTGCCCCTGGAAAAATCACGTCAGGAGAAACATCCAGTATCAACGATAGTGAAATTGAAAATAGAAAAGGCATCGAAACTGCCATTTATATATCTGATGAATGGAAAACCAATGATTTAATTACCCTTGCCTATGGTTTAAGGTTAAGTTCTTTTGCGCTAATGGGACAAGGAATCTTTAATACATATAATAAAGAAGGCGAAGTAATCGCATCAAAAAGATATGGTTCTGGTGAAGTGGTTAAATCTTATCTTAATTTAGAGCCAAGATTCTCTGCAAGTTTTCAAATTAACGAAGATAAATCTGTAAAAGGATCATATACTAGAAATACCCAGAATTTGCATTTGATGTCTAATTCTACCACCACTTCTCCAACAGATATTTACATCCTAAGCAGCAACAATACCAAACCCGAAATTGCCGACCAGCTTGCTTTAGGCTATTTCAACAATTTTAAAAATAATACTTATGAATTTTCAGCAGAGGTTTATTACAAGTGGATGCAAAATCAGATAGATTACAGAACCGGAACGGATTTACGTGGTAACGAAAATGTAGAGTCTGATTTGCTTTACGGTGACGGCAGAGCTTACGGCATAGAGCTATTCCTGAAAAAGAAATTTGGGAAATTTAACGGTTGGGTGGGCTACACCCTGGCGAAAACCGAAAGGCAATTTGCTGATATTGATAATGGAAAATGGTTTAATGCAAAACAAGACCGTACCCATGATATTTCCCTGGTAGGAATTTATAAAACGAACAGCAGGTGGACACTCTCTTCAACTTTCGTATATTATACAGGTAATGCCATTACTTTTCCAAGTGGAAAATACCAGCTGGATGGGAAAACCTTGTTTTACTATACCGAAAGAAATGGATATAGAACTCCCGCATACCACAGAATGGATTTTTCCGCAACTTTAGAAGGTAAACCCGGAAAAAAATATCAATCCAGTTGGTCTTTCGGGATTTATAATCTCTACAATAGAAAGAATGCGTTTTCAATAGATTTTCAGGATAATCCTGATGATCCTACAAAGACCCAGGCCTTACAAACTACTTTATTTGGGATAATACCATCAGTTACGTGGAATTTTAAGTTTTAAGATGATATGAAAATAGATACGTTCATTAAATATAGCTTGTTATGGATTGCATCAATAACATTTTCTTCATGCGAAGAAATTATAGATATAGATTTGAAAGATGCACCTCCGTCATTGGTTGTAGAAGCTAATATTTCAGATATAAATGAACTACAATACATTTATCTTTCTAAAACAGTCCAATTTGGAGCAGACAATACGCCTGCAAGAGTATCGGGTGCAAAAGTAATGGTAAAAGAAAATAATAGTGTGTTCTATAATTTTGATGAGTTTGAACCAGGGGTTTATCGAACAAATTTTAAAGGAAAAGTTGGAGCAACTTATCAGCTTTCAATAGAAGCTGATGGAAAAACATATGGCGCTACCTCAATAATGCCAGCAAAAGTAACTTTAGATTCAGTTTCTATAACTCAGGTGGATTTTTTTGATGAAAAAAGAAAATTTGTAAAACTTCATTATCAGGACCCCCAGGAAGTAGCTAATGCTTACAGGTGCATTTTAAGTATAAATGATAAGAAATTACCGGAATTCTTTGTCGATAATGACAGATTTAATAATGGAAATTACATAGATAGAACTATTTTTTCTGACGAACCCGAAATAAGCACAGGTGATGATATAACTATTGATTTTCAAACCATAGACCTCAATAATTACAGGTATTTCTTTACCATACAACAGATAAGCGGTGGCGGAGGCCCTCCTGTAGCACCTTCAAATCCCATATCAAATATCAGTAACGGAGCATTGGGATATTTTAGCGCACATACTTCACAACGCAGAAGCTTTAAGGTTAATAATTAATCATTCTTCTTAACCGAAAAGGCTGGCTATTGATGGCCAGCCTTTTATATATATCAAACAATAGTGGTGTACTAGTTTCTCTTTTCAGCGAAAGTATTTACCATGCTGTTATGCAAGGTTTTTGCACTCCAATAACCGCTTGCGATAATTCTTCTTATAGTATATAAAGGATCGTTCTCATCCCTCGAAGTAGAAAGAATATAAGCAGACTTTATACCTCTTTTCTTTAATTCTGCAATGGCTTCCTTATTCCATAACCCGAAAGGATAAGCCAGGTGTTCCACTTTTTGTCCGGAGATTTCTTCTAATAAGGCTTTCGACTTGGCAATTTGCTTGTCCCATTCCTCATCACCAACAACTTTTTTAAGATTCGGATGATCATAAGTATGAAGTCCAACAGTATTTCCATCAGTAGCAACTTGTTTAATTTCATCTTTATTCATATAATTAACCCTGCCATGTTTTCCAATAACAACGGTCATCATAAAATAAGCACCTTTAAACCCATTTTCTTTTAAAACTTTATTACCTACTTCTAATTGTGTTAAATCGGTATCATCAAAAGTAATCATCACCGGTTTTTCAGGTAAAGCATCTCCATATACTAAGTAATTATATACCTGGTCTGGTAATACACTATTATAGCCGCTGTCTTTTAACATTTTAATATGCTCTTTAAAAGTTGCCACCGGAATAATATAATCTTTTGCTGATTTAGAATCCGTAGAGCGCCAGTCTCTTATTTGATGGTAACATAAAACAGGCACTTGTTTTTTTGCTAATATAGTTTTGGCGTCTGCTGCTTTTCTTTCTTTCGGAGCTACAGTTTCTTCCGATTTTTCAGAAGTAAATTCCGAGGTCTGATTGCTGTTGTCTGCAGGGTTTGCGTTTTTAGAAGACGATGAATTACAGTTTGATAATAAAGTAATTGCTAAAAGTCCCGTAAAAAAATAGGGTATTTTCATAATAATAGCTTGTGTTTTTCTTAAGGGCGAAATTAGAAATTAATATGATTCAAAAAATTTTATGCTACTTATTATTTTTAAACAGCGCTGTCCTTATTTTAATCATTTCAGTAGAATTGTTCTGGTTTTTGAATTGAGGAATTAGCAGAAGCCTGTAATATAAATTTTATAACTTAGCGACCCAATAATTTTGATTCCAATTGACAGCGAAAAATACTAAGGAAACTCCTTTAATGACTCAATATAACCAGATAAAGGCTAAACACCCTGGTGCATTATTATTATTTAGAGTAGGAGACTTTTACGAAACTTTTGGAGAAGATGCTATTAAAGCATCTCAAATTTTAGGGATTGTCTTAACCAAACGGGCAAATGGCTCGGCGTCTCATATAGAATTGGCGGGTTTTCCCCACCATTCTATAGAAACTTATTTGCCTAAATTAGTAAGAGCAGGACAGCGTGTGGCGATTTGCGATCAGCTCGAAGATCCAAAAACTGTAAAGGGAATAGTTAAAAGAGGAGTGACAGAATTAGTGACACCCGGTGTTGCTTACAGTGATAATATTGTTCAACAAAAATCAAATAACTTTTTAGCAACCCTTCATTTTGAGAAAAACAGCATTGGAATAGCTTTTTTAGATATCTCTACAGGCGAATTTTTGACTGCACAGGGTAATGCCGAATACATAGATAAGTTACTTCAGGGTTTTAAACCTAGCGAGATCATCTATTCTAAAAGTAAGGTAAAGGATTTTATAGAGGAGTTTGGAGACAGATATTATACTTACACCTTAGATGATTGGGCTTTTTCTGCCGATTACACCGAAGAATTGTTATTAAAGCATTTCGAAGTAAAATCCTTAAAAGGATTTGGGATCGAGAAGCTTAACTTGGGTATTGTTGCAGCCGGAGTCTGCCTTCACTATTTAAACGAAACAGAACATCGGCAATTGCAGCACATTACCAATATCTCCCGCATAGAGGAAGATAAATACATGTGGCTCGATAGGTTTACTGTTCGAAATCTCGAATTGATAGGCTCTAATAATGAAAATGCCAAAACATTAATAGATGTTTTAGATCAAACTTCCTGCGCCATGGGAGCAAGGATGCTGCGGAAATGGATTGTAATGCCTTTGAAAGACCAAAAACCTATCGAAGAGAGGTTAAATGTTGTCCAGTTTTTTTATGATCATCCCGATTTAAGAGAAAAACTTCAGGGCTGTATCCGTCAGATAGGTGATCTCGAAAGGTTGATTTCCAAAATAGGTCTTCAGAAATCCAATCCACGCGAGATTGTTCAGCTAAAACGGGCCTTAATTGCTATAGAAGAAGTTAAAACGATTTGCTCGAATGTAGACCAGCCATCAGTAAAACGAATTGCAGAGCAAATAAACCTCTGTACATCTATAAAAGATAAGATAGAAACAGAGCTCCAGGCAGATCCCCCGGTTTTAATAACTAAAGGTAAAGTAATGGCCGATGGGCTTCATCCCGAATTGGATAGACTACGGAAAATCTCCTATGGAGGGAAAGACTATTTACTCGAGCTACAAAAGAAAGAGGCCGAAAGAACCGGTATCACCTCTTTAAAAATAGCATTCAACAACGTTTTCGGGTATTATTTAGAGGTAAGTAATACACATAAAGATAAAGTTCCTCAGGAATGGATCAGGAAACAAACCTTGGTTAATGCCGAAAGATACATCACACCCGAGTTAAAAGAGTACGAAGATCAAATACTTGGTGCAGAAGAAAAGATTCATGCACTGGAAACTAAATTGTTTACCGAGTTAGTGGCCACCATTGCCGAGTTTATCAAGCCTATCCAATTAAATGCATATCTAATAGCTCAACTAGATGTATTGGTTTGCTTTGCCTGCATTGCACAAAAGAACTACTATAACAGGCCGGTTATCACAGATACCAGGTCCCTGGATATAAAAGGTGGCCGCCACCCGGTGATTGAGAAGAATTTACCGCTTGGTGAAGAGTATATAACCAATAGCGTTTATCTTGATCACGAATCTCAACAGATCATCATCATTACCGGACCAAACATGGCGGGTAAGTCAGCACTCTTGCGTCAAACAGGTATTATAGTGCTCATGGCTCAAATGGGGAGTTTTATCCCAGCCAAGGAAGCAGTTATTGGGATAGTCGATAAAATATTTACCAGGGTAGGAGCTTCAGATAATTTATCTTCCGGAGAATCAACATTTATGGTAGAGATGAATGAGACCGCCAGTATCTTAAATAATATATCAGATAGAAGTCTAATCCTGTTAGATGAAATTGGTCGAGGAACTTCTACATACGATGGTATTTCTATAGCCTGGGCAATTGCCGAGTATTTGCATAATCATCCCACAGCAAAGGCAAAAACCCTTTTTGCAACACATTACCACGAATTAAATGAGCTATGCAATTCCTTCGAAAGGATTAAGAATTTCAATGTAACCGTAAAGGAAGTAGGAAACAAAGTAATCTTCCTTAGGAAACTAGTCCCTGGAGGCAGCGAACATAGCTTCGGTATCCACGTGGCGAAAATGGCCGGTATGCCCTCAAAAGTTCTGCAGCGGGCAAACGAAATATTAAAAAGATTAGAGAACGAGCGCACTGGTGGCGAGCATATCAAAGCAAGCATCATGAAAATGCAGAAACAATCTGTACAATTGCAAATGTTCGCATTAGAAGATCCCGTATTAATAAAGATAAGAGACGTACTAAATAATCTGGATGTAAATACGCTTACGCCTGTAGAAGCATTAATGAAGCTGGATGAAATTCAAAAGGTAATAAAAAATTCCTAATCTATTAGTAATAATAAAGTAATGCTTTTCAAAAAGATCTGCATTCTGGTTTTGAGTTCATTGAGCCAATAAGCCTGTATCCCT
This sequence comes from Pelobium sp., assembly GCA_045629485.1. GTDB lineage: Bacteria > Bacteroidota > Bacteroidia > Sphingobacteriales > Sphingobacteriaceae > Pseudopedobacter. The sequence continues at coordinate 9,234 of JAZQRF010000377.1, forward strand.
GTCTACGGTAGGGAAGGCCAACTGGTTTTTAAAGGGAGGATTTGCCATTACTTAACGTTTACCCTCTGTAGCAGTAAGTTTAACCAGAAACTCGCCTTCTATGAACTCCTCACATAACCCATTTTCTAGGCTCTAGAAAATTCACCATTTTCATTCCATTATTCTATCATTCTCTCATTTCATTATGGTTATGCTTGGTTTATTGCCTCTATTAACAGATACTGAATGATAAAAGAGACATGATGATAAAAACAATTCAATTGAAACAAAGGGACTTAGGGATTAAAGGAAAAAAATGGTGGATATAAGTTTGCAGAAGAGGAAAAAATTCTCACTTTTGCACTCCCAACGCGAAGTAGGGGGAAGAATTGAAGAGCAAAAAAGATAACACTCGCGCCACAAAAAGGTTTTGAAATATTTCAAATAATTTTTGGAAAAGCGAAAAATATAGTTACCTTTGCAGCCCGCCAAAGAGGGAAAGAAGAGAGAAGGAGAGGCAGGGGTAAAACGTTGAATTGAAATACTGGTGATAGATTTGAGAAGAAGATGAGCGGTAAAAAAATAAAATTTTTTATTTGCAAATAAGAAAAACAAATTGCACCTTTGCACTCCCCAAACGAGGGAAACAAAAAAAA
>JAZQRF010000378.1:0-16505 GCA_045629485.1 Pelobium sp.
ACTGTTAAGATCTCTTGCAGGATATTAGATGCACCAAATGCCTCTAATGCCCAAACCTCCATCTCTCCAAAACGCTGACCACCAAATTGTGCTTTACCACCTAATGGTTGTTGCGTAATTAAAGAGTACGGCCCAATAGAACGAGCATGCATTTTATCATCAACCATGTGACCTAGTTTCAGCATGTAAATCACACCTACAGTTGTTGGTTGGTCAAAACGCTCACCAGTTAAACCATTATGAAGATAAGTTCTACCAGATTCTGGTACACCAGCCTGTTTTACATAATGCTCTACCTCATCATGAGAAGCACCATCGAAAATTGGCGTAGCGAATTTCATACCCAACTCTTTACCAGCCCATCCTAAAACAGTTTCGTAAATCTGCCCTAAGTTCATACGGGAAGGTACACCCAGTGGATTAAGAACGATATCTACCGGAGTTCCGTCTGCTAAGAAAGGCATATCCTCATCTCTTACGATACGAGCCACAATACCTTTGTTACCGTGACGACCAGCCATCTTATCTCCAACTTTTAGCTTACGTTTTTTAGCAACATAAACCTTCGCCATTTGTACAATTCCAGATGGAAGCTCATCACCCACACTAATCGCGAATTTATCTCTTCTGTAAGCACCTAACTCTTCGTTAGTTTTGATACCAAAATTGTGTAATAAAGTTTTGATCAGATCATTTTTATCCTCATCAGTAGTCCATTTTGTTGGATTGATGTGGTTATAATCTAATTCCATTAACAGCTTTTGAGTAAATTTCACTCCTTTAGCAATTAACAATTCTTTATACACATTATAAACACCTTGCGAAGTTTTCCCGTTAACGATAGTAAATAATTTCTCTACTAAAGATTCGCGTAATTCCCTAACCGCTTTTTCGTGTTTAGCATCTAATTTATCCAGCGCTGATTTTTCTTCTGCTTTAGAAGTTTTCTTAGCTCTTGAGAATAATTTAGTATCAATAACCACACCCTTTATAGATGGCGGAGTTTTTAAAGATGCATCTTTTACGTCACCAGCTTTATCACCAAAGATTGCTCTTAGTAATTTTTCTTCTGGTGAAGGATCAGACTCTCCTTTAGGAGTAATCTTACCAATTAGGATATCACCTTCCTGTACATCAGCACCTACCCTGATAATTCCATGCTCATCCAGGTCTTTGGTAGCCTCTTCAGAAACGTTAGGAATATCTGGTGTTAATTCTTCTTCTCCTCTTTTGGTATCACGAACTTCCAATTCAAATTCTTCAATATGAAGAGAAGTAAAGATATCCTGAGAAACTACTCTTTCTGAGATTACAATCGCATCCTCAAAGTTGTATCCCTGCCAAGGCATGAACGCTACTTTTAAATTGATACCTAATGCTAATTCTCCGTCCTGTGTAGCATAACCTTCACATAATACTTGACCTTTTTCTACTCTCTGGCCTTTTTTAACAATTGGCTTTAAGTTGATACAAGTACTCTGGTTGGTTTTCTTAAATTTAATTAAGTTGTATGATTTTGATTCTCCATCAAATGAAACCAAACGATCGTCGTCGTTTCTTTCATATCTGATGGTAATCTTGTTCGCATCAACATATTCTACCACACCATTACCTTCTGAGTTAATCAGGGTTCTGGAGTCGCGAGCAACTCTTCCTTCTAATCCGGTACCAACGATTGGTGCTTGCGGACGTAGTAAAGGAACAGCCTGACGTTGCATGTTAGATCCCATTAGGGCCCTGTTCGCATCATCATGCTCTAAGAAAGGAATTAATGAAGCCGCGATAGAAGTGATCTGATTTGGAGCAACATCAATGTAATCTAACTTTTCAGGGTCGATTACAGGGAAGTCACCTTCGTATCTCGCTTTTACTCTCTCATCTTCAAAAACACCACTGTCACTGTACTGAGCGTTTGCCTGAGCAATCGTCATTCCGTCTTCATCTTCCGCAGATAAATAAACAACCGGCTGATCCATCACTACATTACCGTCATTTACTTTACGGTAAGGAGTTTCAATGAATCCTAAGTTGTTGATTTTGGCGTGAACACAAAGTGAAGAAATCAAACCAATGTTTGGTCCCTCCGGAGTTTCGATTGTACAAACACGACCGTAGTGAGTATAGTGAACGTCACGCACCTCGAAACCTGCTCTTTCTCTTGATAAACCACCTGGCCCTAAAGCTGACAAACGACGTTTGTGTGTAATCTCTGCTAATGGATTGGTTTGATCCATGAACTGAGATAATTGGTTTGTACCAAAGAAAGAGTTAATTACTGAAGATAGTGTACGGGCGTTAATCAAGTCAGTTGGAGTAAACACTTCGTTATCACGTATGTTCATACGCTCACGAATTGTTCTTGCCATTCTTGATAAACCTACACCAAACTGAGCATATAACTGCTCACCTACAGTACGAACACGACGGTTTGATAAGTGATCAATATCATCCACATCCTCTTTCGAGTTGATTAATTTGATCAGGTATTTAACAATCGCAATGATATCCATTTTAGTTAAAACTTTCGTTTCAACTGGAGTATCTAATTTTAATTTACGGTTGATACGGTAACGTCCCACGTCGCCTAAATCATAACGTTTGTCCGAAAAGAACAAACGATCAATGATACCACGGGCAGTTTCCTCATCAGGTGGTTCTGCGTTACGCAGCTGACGATAGATATGCTCCACAGCCTCTTTTGCAGAGTTAGAAGTATCTTTTTGTAATGTATTGTAAATGATTGTATAGTCTCCGCTATTACCATCTTCCTTAGAAAGGATTAAAGTTTTAACGCCGGCATCAACAATCATGTCTATATGGTCATCTTCTAAAATGGTTTCCCTTTCAAGAATAATTTCGTTTCTGTCAATAGAAACAACCTCACCTGTATCCTCATCTACGAAATCTTCTACCCATTTCTTAAGCACTCTTGCAGCAAGTTTACGACCTACATATTTTTTCAGTCCTGATTTGCTTACCTTCACTTCATCAGCAAGGTCGAAAAGTTCTAAGATATCCTTATCAGAATCGTAACCAATTGCTCTTAATAAAGTAGTAACCGGGAATTTTTTCTTACGATCGATATAAGCATACATGACATTGTTCACGTCAGTTGCAAACTCAATCCAGGAACCTTTGAAAGGGATAACGCGGGCAGAGTAAAGCTTACTTCCGTTTGTGTGACGACTTACACCAAAGAACACACCCGGAGATCTGTGTAACTGAGAAACAATTACACGCTCTGCACCATTAATTACAAACGTTCCTTTTGGAGTCATGTAAGGAATAGTTCCTAAATACACGTCCTGAACGATTGTTTCAAAATCTTCGTGTTCTTCATCATTACAAGACAAGCGAAGCTTCGCCTTGAGAGGAACACTATAAGTTAATCCACGCTCAATACATTCGTGTATTTCGTAACGCGGTGGATCAATAAAATAATCCAGAAATTCTAAAACAAAAATGTTTCTTGAATCTGAGATCGGAAAGTTTTCAGCGAACACTTTAAATAAACCTTCTGTATGACGGTTATCTGAAGTAGTTTCTAACTGAAAGAATTCCTTGAACGATTGGATTTGCACATCCAGAAAATCAGGATAATCTATAACATGCTTACTTTGAGCAAAGTTTATCCTTTGATTGTTTTTGTTTGCCAAGGGTCTAAAATTTTGAGTAAAAAACCGAAAATTCGATTAATACTGAAACAATTTCAGTATTCAAAAAGGTGATATACACCAAAAGCCTAAGACTCCAACCCTTTGTAAGGATGGAGTCTAAGGCTATATTACTGTAAGAGATTTAAATTATTTAATCTCAACAACAGCTCCTGCTTCTTCTAGTTGTTTTTTAAGAGCTTCTGCTTCGTCTTTAGCAACACCAGCTTTTAATTCTTTTGGTGCACCATCAACTAAGTCTTTAGCTTCTTTCAAACCTAATCCAGTTAAGTCTTTAACTAATTTTACAACTGCTAATTTCTGACCACCAGCTTCTTTCAAGATTACATCAAAAGATGTTTTCTCTTCAGCAGCAGCAGCTTCACCACCAGCAGCAGGACCAGCAACTGCAACTGCAGCAGCAGCAGGCTCTATACCATACTCGTCTTTTAAGATCTGAGCTAATTCGTTAACTTCTTTAACTGTCAAGTTTACTAACTGTTCAGCAAACGCTTTTAAATCCGCCATTATATTTACTTTTAAAATTTTACTATTTAATTAAATTCCGAATGTTAAAGGTATTCGATTAACCTCTTTCTTGTAAAGTTTTGACAATTCCTGCCAATTTGTTTCCACCAGACTGCAAGCCAGAAATAACATTCTTAGCAGGAGACTGTAATAAACCGATGATATCGCCAATAAGTTCTTCTCTTGATTTAAGATTAACAAGAGCGTCTAACTGGTTATCTCCGATAAATGCAGTAGAATCAATATATGCTGCTTTTAAAACTGGTTTATCACCTTCTTTTCTTAAAGCTTTGATAAGCTTTGCTGGTGCGTTTCCTGTTGCAGAAAACATCACGGAAGATGAACCTTTAAGAACATCAAATAAAGGAGCTACATCACCATCTAATTGCTCTAACGCTTTTTTGATCAATGTATTTTTAACTACCTGAATTCCGATTTCGCTCTCAAAGCATTTGCGGCGAATATTATTGATTTTTGCAACTGTCAAATTAGATGTATCAGTAATATAGAAATTACCATACTCCTTCATTTGTTCAGCTAAAGCAGAAACAACTTCATGTTTTACTTCTTTTCTCATAATATTAAATTCCCGCTACAGTTTTAGTTTCAATTTCAATTCCCTGAGACATAGTAGAGCTTAAATGAATGCTCTTGAAATATGTTCCTTTTGCAGCTGAAGGTTTCAATTTTGAAATGATTTGAAGAACTTCCAAAGCATTCTCATAAATTTTTTCAGCAGGGAAAGATACTTTACCTATTGAACAGTGTATAATACCAGTTTTATCAACTTTAAAGTCGATTTTACCACCTTTTACGTCTGTTACTGCTTGTCCAACATTTTGGGTAACAGTACCAGATTTAGGATTAGGCATTAAGTTACGGGGACCTAAGATACGACCCAATTTACCCACTTTCGCCATACAGCTAGGTGTAGTAATAATGATATCGATATCAGTCCAGCCACTCTCAATCTTAGCAATATACTCATCCAAACCAACATGATCAGCACCTGCAGCTTTAGCTTCTTCTTCCTTATCAGGAGTTACTAATGCTAAAACGCGTACTGTTTTACCGGTTCCATGAGGTAAAGTTGCAATACCACGTACCATCTGATTCGCTTTACGCGGATCAACACCTAAACGTACATCTATATCAACAGATGCATCAAATTTAGTGGTGGTGATATCCTTTACCAGGCCAGCCGCATCCTTTAGAGAATAAGCTTTACCAGCATCAAGTTTAGAAAGAACGGTCTTTTGATTTTTTGTTAATCTAGCCACTATCTTTACTTTATTTTTAATTAATTGTTCCAGGGTGCATTACCTGTAACGTTTATACCCATACTACGGGCAGTACCAGCAACCATTTTCATTGCTGATTCTACTGTAAATGCATTCAAATCCGTCATTTTATCAGTAGCGATAACCTGTACCTGTTCCCAACTTACGTTAGCAACTTTTTTACGGTTAGGTTCTGCTGATCCACTTTTGATGTTGGTTACTTCCATTAACTGGATTGCAACTGGTGGAGTTTTAATGATAAAATCAAAAGACTTGTCTGCGTAAACAGTAATTACAACAGGAAGTACTTTACCTGGTTTATCTTGGGTACGGGCATTAAATTGCTTACAGAATTCCATAATGTTCACACCCTTAGCACCTAACGCAGGTCCTACCGGTGGAGACGGATTTGCTGCCCCTCCTTTGATTTGTAATTTGATTAACGCACTGACTACTTTTGCCATTTTCTATTTATTTATTTCTCAACGTTAATTAATGTGGAAGCATTCTTTTGTTGAGCTCATATCCATTTTTATTTAGATTAGAGATTTTCCGATTTGAGACTCACATCCCATATCTTATATCTCACTTTCTATTCTTTCTCTACCTGCATGTAGTTAAGTTCAAGCGGTGTCCTTCTTCCAAAAATTTTCACCATCACTTTTAATTTTTTCTTCTCTTCGTTCACTTCTTCAATAACACCAGAAAAACCGTTAAAAGGCCCGTCCATAACTTTAATGTTCTCCCCTACATAGTAAGGTATATTCATTGTTTCGCCTTGTTCTGCCATCTCATCAACCTTTCCTAAGATACGGTTAACTTCTGATGGTCTTAAAGGCACTGCATTTCCGGCTTTATCACCAAGAAACCCAATTACACTATTGATGTTTTTTATAATTAATTCCAGCTCTGGGTTTAATGCACATTCTATTAAAACATAGCCAGGATAATAATTTCTTTCTTTTGCTATCTTTTTCCCATCTCTCATTTGGTAATATTTCTCCATAGGAATTAATACCTGTGGTACCAAATGCGTAAGTTCAAGACGATTTATCTCTGCGTCGATATATTGCTTTACCTTCTTTTCTTTCCCGCTAACCGCCCTAACTACATACCATTTTAACTGATCGCTCATTTTTTATTTTTTACGCAAAAGACTTGTAAACTAATTTGATAAGATTGCCAGCAGATTCATCCATGGCAAAAATAATTAATGCGATTATAAGAGCTGCTACAAGAGTAATTACTGCACTGTTTTGTAATTCACTCAGGGTTGGCCAAGTTACTTTTTCAGTAAGCTCAGTATAAGATTCTTTTATGTATTCTGCAAAGTTAGCCATCTGATTCGCTTTAGCACGGGAACAAGGATTCGAACCCTGATCAAAGGTTTTGGAGACCTCTATTCTACCGTTGAACTATTCCCGTATTTGTTAAAGAAAGCTAAGGCAATTTTTGCCTTAGCTTTCTAATATATTATAGCTTAAATTAAGCTAAGATTTCAGTTACCTGACCAGCACCTACTGTTCTACCACCTTCACGGATAGCGAAACGCAGACCTTTTTCCATTGCGATTGCGTTGATCAATTTTACTGTAATTGTAACGTTATCACCTGGCATAACCATCTCGATTCCTTCTTGTAGAGTAATCTCTCCGGTTACGTCTGTAGTTCTGAAGTAGAACTGAGGACGGTATTTGTTGAAGAATGGAGTATGACGACCACCTTCTGCTTTTGATAATACGTAAACCTCAGCTTTGAAATCTGTGTGAGGAGTTACTGAACCTGGTTTACAGATAACCATACCACGACGGATATCAGTTTTCTCAATACCACGTAACAATAAACCTACGTTATCACCTGCTTCACCTCTGTCAAGGATTTTACGGAACATCTCTACACCAGTTACTGTAGATTTTAAGTTCTCAGCACCCATACCTAAGATATCCACTTGCTCTCCTGAGTTGATTACACCTCTCTCGATACGACCAGTAGCAACAGTACCACGACCAGTAATTGAGAAAACGTCTTCAACAGGCATTAAGAAAGGAAGATCTGTCAAACGTGGTGGAATTGGAATATAATTATCCACAGCTTCCATTAGTTCTAAGATTTTACCAACCCATTTTGGATCTCCGTTTAATCCACCTAATGCAGAACCTTGAATAACAGGAATATCATCACCAGGGAAATCATAGAAAGATAATAGCTCACGAATCTCCATTTCAACAAGCTCTAAAAGCTCAGGATCATCAACCATATCTACTTTGTTCATGAAAACAACAAGAGAAGGTACACCAACCTGACGAGCCAAAAGAATGTGCTCACGAGTTTGTGGCATTGGACCATCTGTAGAAGCAACAACGATAATCGCACCGTCCATTTGAGCAGCACCAGTTACCATGTTCTTAACGTAATCCGCGTGACCTGGACAATCTACGTGTGCATAGTGACGGTTTTGAGTAGAATATTCTACGTGTGCAGTATTAATTGTAATACCTCTTTCTTTTTCTTCAGGAGCAGAGTCAATTGAATCAAATGAACGAGCTTCAGAATATCCAGCATCCGATAATACTTTCGTAATAGCTGCAGTTAATGTAGTTTTACCGTGGTCAACGTGGCCGATTGTACCGATGTTTAAGTGCGGTTTGCTACGGTCAAATTTTTCTTTTGCCATTTTATTTACTTATTAGTAGGTTAATTTTTATATAATTCTTTATACACCTTACGTTTTTTCGAGCCAATGATGGGACTTGAACCCATGACCTCTTCCTTACCAAGGAAGTGCTCTACCGCTGAGCTACATCGGCTTTTAAACACTAAAAGCCAACCTATAATAAGCAGGTGGCTAGAATAAGTGTTTCAACTTAAGTGAGCGGAAGACGAGGTTCGAACTCGCGACCTATAGCTTGGAAGGCTATCGCTCTACCAACTGAGCTACTTCCGCTTTTAATTAAAAAAGTGGGGGGAGAAGGATTCGAACCTTCGAAACCGAAGTAACGGATTTACAGTCCGTCCCATTTGACCGCTCTGGAACCCCCCCAAACACTTTTTTAAATAGAGCCTCCTATCGGGATCGAACCAATGACCTACTGATTACAAGTCAGTTGCTCTACCAGCTGAGCTAAGGAGGCTTTTTTAATAATTTAAAGAACTTTAATTTTCTTTCCGTCAAACCTGTGCCTGAGGGACTGCAAAAGTACAAAAATTAATATTCCAACAAAATTTTTTTCAAAAAAAATTCGGCAGCTTGTGTAGCTACCGAACCATTCATCATATTACATGATTGATACTTAGTAAAATAGCCTAAATAACAACTTGTGAAATAATTTCTTTATGCTTGCTTTCGTGGGCTTTTATTTTCTCTTTATGCTTATGAATCTGCTTTCTTAAAGATTCTATACATAAATCTGTAGCTTCTTCAAACGTTTTACACTGCTCTTTTGCAAATAAAGTATTACCGGGAATCATGAGCTTAATTTCAGAAATCTTATTAGCCTCGTCAGACACGTTATCCAGCTTAAGATAAACTTCACCGCTTATGATTTGATCATAAAACAAATCTAACTTGTCTGACTTTCTCTGAATAAATGCCAATAAATTTTTGTCAGCATTAAAATGGATGGATTGAACTCCGATTTTCATTTGACCTCCTTGTTTTAATTAGGCCTTTGGATGGGCCTGTTTGTAAATAGATTTTATTCGCTCGATAGAGTTATGGGTATAAACTTGCGTAGCCGCTAAGCTTGCATGCCCTAATAACTCTTTAATTGCATTAATATCTGCACCGTTATTTAGCAATACGGTAGCAAAGGTGTGTCTGATGATGTGGGGACTTTTCTTTTCATAACTGGTTATTAAGCTTAAATATTTCTGAACTATCCTGTAAATATATTTGGGATAAACATCCGTTCCTTTGTTTGTAACGAGTAATGCGGTCAAATTGTTGCCTAAAAATTGTTCTTTTTTTAAACATAAATAATCCTTTATCAACACTAGCAATGTGTCAGTAATAGGTAATACCCTCTCTTTATTTCTTTTACCAAGAACTTTAATGGTTTTGTTATCAAAATCAATTTTATCTTCAGTAAGGGTTACAGCTTCGCTTAAGCGAATACCCGTTCCGAAAAATAATTCCATCACCAATCTATCCCGCATTCCTTCGAAATTTTCGGAGAAAACTTCTGAATCTAATAAGCTACTCACATTCTTTTCTTCCAGAAAAGCAGGCAGTTTTTTTGCAACCTTAGGTGTTTGCACTTTTGCTACAGGGCTAACTTCCAGCAACTCTTCTTTGATAAGGAATTTATATAATGATCTAAGAGCAGAAATTTTGCGGTTAACCGATCTCGCTTCTATCCCGCCATCCATTAGTTCTACAATCCAATTCCTAATCAGATGATGATTAGCAGAAAGAACATCTGCGTCTTGAAGATTTAAAAATTCCTGGTATTGAGCGATATCTTTTTTATAAGATACTATGGTATGTGGGGAATACCTTTTTTCGTAAGTGAGGTAGTTAAAAAAATCCGCTATAAACATCAAAAACTATTTGTAGATTCTAAAAATGAATATACAAATAGTTTCGATATATAAAAAGTATAATTTATTCTAAAAGAATAATTACGACTCCTGATTCATTCCTTGGACATAGATGGCATGTTTCTTCTCCATTCTACGGGCTACAGATTTTTTTTCGTAAGCCTGACGACTGCGAAGTTCTCTTAAAACACCAGTTTTCTCGAATTTCTTCTTGAAACGTTTAAGCGCTCTGTCAATAGATTCGCCATCTTTTACATTGATAATAATCATTTGTTAAATACCACCCTTCTGTTCATTTTTTAATGGACGACAAAGATAGTAAGTAGCTTTGGAATTTACAACAGAAAAATCATTAAAATAAAAAGGGGAAATCTGTAAAAGATCTTTTGTTTAAGCCTGACCCTTTTATAGATAGCCGAGCTTAAAAGAATAATATTGATTATGATGACAACCGCATATATGATAAGTGTACGTGTATCCATATTTAAATATACAGTTTATTTTTAAAATCGTATCAGAAGCGGGATAAAAGAGATTTCATCATCAACATAAGCTAACGCATTCATCTCTATAAGGATGGGCCAGGATCCTCCCCTGGTAACATCCGCTGGTTTTAGTTTAAGCTTAGGATACTAAGTATAACTAGCCAGTGATATATTAATTTCAGAAAAATCTTGCAAGCGCTTTTTTCCATTTAAAAAGTCTAAACTAATCAGAAAAGAAAAACCTGCGATTTCTCCTTTCATCTTTTGTATCAGCCGGGAACTCGCTTCTACAGTCCCTCCGGTAGCTAATAAATCATCATGAATCAGTATTTTACTGCCTGGTAGAAAAGCGTCTTCATGCATCTCTATTATAGCAGACCCGTATTCCAGTTTATAACTTTGCTGTATAGTTTTAAAAGGGAGTTTACCCGCCTTTCTTATTGGGATGAATGGTTTATTTAGTTTATTGGCCAGCATTAACCCAAATAGAAACCCGCGGCTTTCTATACCTGCAATTGCATCAAATTCCAAATCTTTTAACTCTGCAACAAAAGCATCAATAATCTCTGTACAAAGCTGCTGATCTTTCAATATTGGAGTAATATCCTTAAAAACTACACCTTGTATTGGAAAATCAGGAATATCTCTTACCTTATTTTTTATCTTTTCTTCAATCATTAAACTTAATATAAGGCGCAATTTTATCAATAATTTCCTGATTAAGCAGCACTATCTTTTTAAGATCGTTTAAATTGTTATAAAAGCCATGTTGTTTTCTATAGGCAATGATGGCATTCATTTGTTTAAAGGTTAAATAAGGAAATCTTTTAAATTCGTCAAAAGTAACATTGTTAATATTGATGTACTTGATATGATGAGCATCAATGATAAGCTGATCTTCGATCTGACTAAATTTCACAGAATCTATACCATAAACTTCTCGCAGCTGTTCTTTCGCTACAAATCCTCCCAAACGGTTTCTATACTTAATAATTCTGGCCGCAAATGCCGGCCCAATTCCTTTAATATCCAGCAATGCTATAGAATCAGCCTCGTTAATATTTAACGTAACTTTTTTAACTGAGGGAACATTATACCTCACAAAATCCTTTTTATAATTCTCCACCACCTGATCCGAAATAGTTATAAAAGGCTCTAACCTCTTGTATTGCTTTTCAGATATAGAATAGATCTTTCTGAGATCTTCCTTTTTATAAAACTTCCCGCCTTTAGCTTCGTATTTTTTAATAATTGATGCCTGCTTTTCTGATAAGCCCAGTTTCACCCAATCCTCCAAAGGCAAATGGTTAGGATTAAAGTTAAAAAGTTTGTGGGATGCTGATGATAGATCGTCCTCTCCCTCATTATAGTATTTAGAACGCTTACTATAAGAATCTATATCATCAATTAAAGGTTTTAAAGTTTCTACTTTAATTTCGAGGGGCTCATCATACAAGCGTTCCCATATAAATGGAAAGCAATAAATTAAAATCATCAAAAGAAAAAGCACTACTAATCCCCGAAGTTCCTGCCTCGAGACATTAAAATAATCTTTAACTCTTTGATACATAGCTAAACCAAAATATTTTAATCTAAAATAATCATTTAAATTGTATGTAATAATTAATAATTAGAATTTTAAGAAAAACAAACCATCTTTGTGATGGAATATTGATCTGTACAAATTCTAAACACTCTTTCTGCTTTTAATCTTTAGGATGAAAATAATTACGACACAACAATTTGCTGAAGCAACTAAAATAAACAAGCTTAAATTACCCGGATTGGCGTCATTGCTCATGGAAATCATGAAAATTAATGAAATTAACGAAACTTTCGCTAAAGCAGCAGAGTTTGAAGGAGTAGAGTTTGTGGATGAAATCTTAAGGCTGATTGGTATAAAAGTTGAAATTAGTGAAAGCGATTTAAAAAACATTCCTACAGAGAGTGCATTTATAGCTCTTGCCAATCATCCTTATGGAGGCATAGAGGGCTTGCTATTAATAAAAATCCTTTGTACCATTAGGCCGGATGCCAAAGTAATGGCCAACTTTCTCCTTAAAAAAATACCCAATTTGAGCGACTTTTTCGTAGCCGTTAACCCTTTCGAGAATATAGATCATTCTTCCAGTATAAGCGGTATTAAATCTACGCTAACCCTTTTAAGCCAGGGTACCCCCATTGGAATTTTTCCTGCAGGTGAAGTTTCTACATTTAAAATTGGTCAGCAACAGGTAACTGATAAGCTATGGCATCCCGTTGTAGGAAAACTCATTTCTAAATCAAAGGCCCCTGTTTTACCTGTTTATTTTCATGGAAACAACGGGTTGCTTTTTAATATCATCTCGCTCATCCACCCTACTCTAAGAACTGCTAAGCTTCCATCAGAACTATTTAATAAAAAAGGCCATACCATTAAGGTAAGAATTGGCAATCCTATCGTCTTTGATGATATTCCTGATAATGATAATGCAAGTAAAATACTGGCATTTTTAAGAGCTAAAACCTATGCAATAGGCGCCGGGCTGGAAAACGAAAAGAAGATATTCAGTAAGGCTAACCTATTCAAAATTAATAAGCGGATAGAGGATATTGTTCCCGCTGTAGAAACAGAAATTTTAAAGAAAGAAATCTCAGAATTAGAAGAGGGCTGCAAAGTATGGACAGAAAAAAATTACGAAGTTTATATTACCCAGGCTGCTTCCATCCCTCATATTATCAGAGAAATTGGCCGACTGAGAGAACTTACCTTTAGAGAAGTTGGAGAAGGCACCAATAAATCTATAGACCTGGATGGGTACGACATTTATTATAACCATCTCTTTATTTGGGATACTGATAACCATATGATTGTTGGGGCTTATAGAATAGGTAAAGGCGATGAAATATTTTATAGCTATGGCAAAAAAGGATTTTATACTGCAGAGCTTTTTAAAATAAAATCACAATTTGGAGGTATTTTAAGTAAAAGTTTAGAGCTTGGCAGATCCTGGATTAGGAAAGAATACCAGCAGAAGCCACTTCCTTTATTTTTATTATGGAAGGGAATTTTAAAATATTTGATAGATAATCCAAGATATCATTATTTGATTGGGCCTGTTTCCATCAGCAATTCATTTAGTAAATTTTCCAAATCGTTGATTGTAAATTTCATTTATCGTCATCATTTTGATCATGAGATGGCACAAATGGTCAAACCAAGAAAACAATTTAAGGTAGACTTTTCTAAAATTGACGCCGACATTTTAACCGCCAGTAGTAACTCTTTAAAAAATCTAGACAGCTTAATTTCTGAAATAGAATCCGGACATATAAAAGTACCTGTTTTATTAAGGCAATATATTGCTCTTAATGCAAAAATTATCTGTTTTAATATTGATCCCAAGTTTTCTGACAGCCTTGATGGGTTTCTAATTCTTAATCTTAAAAATATTCCGCAGGATATGCTGGAAAAATTAGGGAAGAACTTTAAGGCTGGCACATAAATTAATTCGTTAAAAAACTAAACTCCGACTATAATACTATACGTATTTATTTCATAAAAATTTCGTATAATTAACGCAAAGAACTGTATATCAATACATTCAGTCAAAATTCATAATTGGCAGGGTTTTCACGGCATTACACAAATGCCTATAAAAAACACTCATCATTATGAAAACACTACCTAAAATTGCGCTAATGCTCTCTCTCGCGAGCGCAACAACAACCACCTTTGCACAGGAAATTATTGTAACTGCAGAGGAAGCACGTTTTTCAATCACCAATTTCCGTACATGGTCTGTGGGCCTTCACGGTGGTGTATTAACTCCCTACACAGTTTTCAGAGGGCAAAGCAATGACTTTGATACCCCTACAGAAAACTGGGGCTATGGTGGTTACATTAAAAAACAAATTATCCCATCATTTGGTTTGCAGGCTGATTTCCTTGCCGGACATGTAGAAGGCTTAAGGGCTTCTTATTTAACAACCACTAACCCTCTTTATGAGGGATCGAGGTTTAAATCTCACATTGAGTGGTCGGCTGCTTTAACTGCTAACTTAACTCTTGCTAATTTAAGTATCAACAATGAAAATGGCTACTTTTCACCCTATCTTAAAGGTGGTGCAGGTTACATGTCTTCTAACGCAGAAGTGGTAAATGCCGGACCAGGTAAAGGATATACCGAAAACTGGTTTATCCCTGTAGGTGCGGGATTTAAAATTGGCATTGCCAGAGGCATCAACTTAGATTTTGGTTATGATGTGAATTTTGTGAAATCAGCAAATTTTGACGGAGTAGTAGGACCACGCTATGATAATTTTTCATACGGGCATGCAGGAGTTGAGTTTGCCATTGGGAACAGACAAAACCCACAATTGGCAAACTATAGTGCTTTAGCTGATCTAAGAAAACAAAGTGCCGCTGAGAGTGCTGAACTTAGACTAGCGTTAGCTACCGCTGCACAAAGAGCTGTCATAGAACGTGAACTTTATGCCAGAGATTTTGGTGACGATGATGGAGACGGTGTAGCAAATAAGTTTGACAAATGCCCCGAAACCCCTGCTAATACGGTAGTTGATGGTGCAGGATGTCCTTTAACAACTCCGAAACAAATTATTAGGGAGAAAATTGTTGTAACAGAGGCCGACCGTAAAATTGTTGATGAAGCCATCAAAAATCTTGAATTCGACTTAGGTAAATCAACCATACGTTCGACTTCTTATGAAACTTTAAATAAAGTTGCCGCACTACTGGTAGAGAAAAACTTTAGTTTAAAATTAGCCGGACATACCGATAACACCGGATCTATGGCTTTAAACTTAAGGCTATCTAAAGACAGAGCAGAAGCTGTTAAAGCATATTTAGTTAGCCAGGGAGCAAATGCTTCAAGAATTGAGGCTGTTGGATATGGCCCTAATCAGCCTATTGCAAGTAATAAAACCGCAGAAGGTCGTCAGAAAAACCGTAGGGTAGAGTTTACTTTATACTAAACTGCCCACAATTAATTTAGATATAAGCCTGCAGGAGAACATCCTGCAGGCTTTTCTTATTTCCTATCCGAAATTAAATCGTAACTGGGCTCTTAAAATATTTCTTCCTAAACCAGAATGCCAGGTTTACCAAAGCAATTAAAGCGGGAACTTCTACTAACGGACCTATCACTCCCACAAACGCCTGCCCCGAATTGATGCCAAAAACACCAATGGCTACAGCAATTGCCAGCTCAAAATTATTCCCGGTGGCTGTAAATGCAATAGCAGTGCTTTTCGAATAATCTGCTCCAAAATATCTTCCAGCGAAGAAACTGACGACAAACATCAGCGAAAAATAAATTACGAGAGGAACAGCTATCCGTACCACATCCATTGGGATCTGCACTATTAGTTCTCCCTTAAGACTAAACATCAAAACGATAGTAAATAATAGGGCGATTAAAGTAATTGGAGATATTGCAGGAATAAACTTTTGGTTGAACCAATCTTCACCCTTTAAAGCAATTAATCCGTACCTGCTGATGAGGCCCAACAAAAATGGAATGCCTAAATAAATACCTACACTTTTAGCTATTTCTGCAATGGTAATATTAACTTCCAGTGCCTTGAAACCAAAATATGGAGGAAGAATAGTAATAAAAAAATAAGCAAAGAGGCTGTAAAACACGACCTGGAATATACTATTCAGCGCAATTAAACCTGCGCCATATTCGCGGTCGCCTTCGGCAAGTTCGTTCCATACCACCACCATGGCGATACACCTGGCTAAACCGATAAGGATAAGTCCAACCATATATTCAGGATCATCACCTAAAAAAATAATTGCCAGGAAAAACATCAGCAAAGGTCCGATTAGCCAATTAAGAATTAAAGATACCCCAAGCACCTTCGTATCCTTAAAAACTCTCCCCATTTGTTCATATTTGACTTTCGCAAGGGGCGGGTACATCATTAGGATAAGGCCAATAGCTAATGGAATATTGGTAGTACCGGAAGAGAATGAGTGGATAAACCCTGCTGAAGAGGGTACCAAATAACCCAAAG
>JAZQRF010000379.1:0-17513 GCA_045629485.1 Pelobium sp.
AAGTATTTTCTAATCATGAAGGTAGTTTTCTTTTTGCTCTTAATTAGTATTCTGCATGTTAATGCATCTGTTTTGGCTCAAAAAATAAATCTGAACAAAAAGAATATTTCCTTAGTTGAGGTGCTTAAAGAGATTAGAAAACAAAGTGGATATAATATACTTTCTACTGGTGGAGCTGTTAAAAATCAGCAAGTTGTAGCCGTAAATCTTTCTAATGCTTCTGTGGAAGAAGCATTGAATAAGATTCTTAAAGATTTTGGTCTTACCTATAAAATTGTCGAAAAAAATATTGTTGTTTCTAAAGAAATTGGTGAATCAAAGACAATAGTACAGCCCAAGCCCATACCCGTAACTGGAAAAATTACAGATGAAAAAGGAGAGCCTCTTCCTGGAGTAGGTATAAAAGTAAAGAATACACAAGTAAGCACAATATCAGATGTTAATGGTAATTATAAAATCAATGTTCCTAATCAGGAAGCGGTATTGACTTTTAATTATTTGGGATTTGCTACGCAGGAAAAAGCTGTTGGAGATAATAAGACGCTTAATGTTAAGCTGGTTCAGGAAGCTTCTAAATTAAACGAAGTAGTTGTTATTGGTTACGGAGAGGTAAAAAGAGGCGATTTAACAGGTTCTATTGGTGAAGTGAAGATGGAAGATATGCAAAAAGCACCTGTTGCAACAATAGAGCATGCTTTAGCGGGAAGGATAGCAGGTGTTCAGGTGAATTCTAATGACGGACAGCCGGGAGAGAGTTTAAACATTGTTATTCGCGGAGGAAACTCGCTAACACAAAGTAATTCTCCTTTATATGTGATAGATGGTTTTCCGGTAGAAGAAGCAATAAGTGCGGTATTGAACCCTAAAGATATTGAGTCGATAACAGTATTGAAAGATGCTTCTGCAACAGCAATTTATGGTTCAAGAGGAGCTAACGGAGTTATTGTTGTAGAAACCAAAAAAGGTAAGGTGGGGACTCCGGTTTTAACCTACGATGGTTCTTTAGGTTTTCAAAATGTAATTAAAAAAATGGATTTATTAAGTCCGTACGATTTTGTTAAATACCAGATAGAATTAGATCCTGCTTTAGCTACTTCGACTTATCTGACTGATTTTGGCAGACAGTTGGATGATTATAAAAACATTGCGCCTATAGATTGGCAGGATATGATGTTTGAGACGGCTCCTTTACATATTCACAATCTTTCTTTGACAGGAGGTACGCCTCAAACTAAATATTCCGTTTCAGGGTCAATTTTTGATCAAACAGGGGTAATTGTAAACTCAGGATATAGTCGTCATCAGGGAAGGTTATTACTAGATCAGAAAATAAACAATAAATTAAAACTATTTGCTAATGTAAACGCAAGTAAAGAAGTCGCATACGGTCAACCGGTCTCGTCATCAAGATCAAGTAGTACTCAGGCTTACTCTACATATTTAATGTATCAGGTTTGGGGCTACAGTCCGGTAACAAGACCGGGAATGGATTTGATAGAAGAACCTATAGACGATTTGGCAACAGATTCTCGCTTTAACCCTTACTTATCGGCGAAAAATGAGCTTAACAGGAGGACAACCAGTACTTTATTTGCTAACGCAAGGTTAAATTATACACTTTCAAAGAATCTTGAGCTGGCTGTAAGAGGAGGGGTTAATAATCGGGTGATTTTACAAGAGTCATTTTATAACGAGGATACATCCAGAGGTTTCGCTTTTCCTGATAATACAATGAAGGTGAATGGGGCTTTACATAATACCTATTTAAATACATGGGTAAATGAAAACTTGCTGACTTATAGAAAACAGATAAACAGCAACAACAATATAAATATTATTGCAGGAGCAACTTTTCAGTCTAACGAGAGCAGGCTTAACGGCTATACTTCACAGCGTATTCCCAACCCAGAATTGGGAGTGAGTGGATTAGATCAGGGAGAGCTGTCTTCTCTGGCTTCGTCGATATCTCAAAATACTTTAGCCTCGTTTCTATCAAGAATAAATTATAATTATAAGTCCAAATATCTGTTTACTACGTCATTCAGAGCAGATGGATCTTCAAAATTTGCAAAAGGAAATAAATGGGGATATTTTCCTTCGGCAGCTTTTGCCTGGAGCATGGGTAAAGAAAATTTTATTAAAAATTTATCTTATGTATCGGATGCAAAATTTAGAGTGAGTTATGGTATTACCGGAAATAATAGGGTAAGTGATTTTCCATATTTATCCTCTTTAACTATGCCTTTTCAACATTTTTATTCATACAATAATCAACTACCCACTAACGGTATTTTACCAAGCGCCTACGGTAATGAAGATTTGAAATGGGAAAGTACAGAGCAAATTGATATAGGTTATGATCTTTCTCTTTTTAAAGAAAGAATAAGCCTTACTGTTGATTTATATAGGAAAAACACGAGCGATTTGTTAATAAATGCGGTGGTTCCATATAGTACAGGCTATACTTCTATTTTTAAAAACATCGGAAAGGTGAGAAATGAAGGTATTGAAATCTCTGTGCGTACAGTTAATTATAAAAATAAACATTTTACATGGTCTAGTGATTTTAATATAGCCTTTAACAAAAATAAAGTGCTGGCTTTGGCAGAAGGACAAGAGAAATTAATCTCTTCAATTTCTTTTCCGGCAACATATACGCAGGCACAGTTGTATTTGGCAAAAATAGGAGGGCCAGCAGCTACTTTTTTTGGCTACCAATGGGAAGGGAACTACCAGATAGATGATTTTGATATACAGCCAAACGGTAGTTATAAATTAAAAAATGGTGTTCCGTCAAACGGTAGTCCAGATATACAACCAGGAGACATAAAATATAAAGACTTTAACGGAGATGGAGTTATAACTGATAAAGACCGTGTGTATATTGGAAGAGCCCTTCCTATTCATGTTGGAGGTTTCAATAACAATCTGGATTACAAAAACTTTTCTCTTAATGTGTTTTTCCAATGGTCTTACGGGAATGATATTTTTAATGCTAACCGCGACATGTTCGAAGGTAATCTGTATAGCAGAAACAACCTGAATCAATATGCTACTTATGCAAACAGATGGACACCGGAAAATCCTAATAATGAATATTTCAGGAAGGGTGGACAGGGGCCCACAGGAATGTTTTCCTCAAGGGTAATAGAAGATGGGTCTTTTCTGCGTCTTAAAACCGTGTCGTTGTCCTATCGGTTACCTGAAAGTTTTTGTAAACGTTTAAATTTGAAAAGCATAGATACTTATGCTTCGGCACAAAACCTTTACACATGGACTAATTACTCGGGAATGGATCCTGAAGTATCTGTGCAAAACTCAATATTAACACCAGGTTTTGACTACTCGGCATATCCAAGAGAAAGAGCAATAACGTTTGGCGTTAAGGTGTCATTATAATAGTATAAGGTATTTACCCAAAAGATATTTAAAATGAGAAATAGATATTTTAGAATTTCTTTATCATTAATTATTGGGATATTGATAACATCCTGCGAAAAATTTCTGGATACTACTCCCGAAGATTTCTTAACCCCAAAAAACTATTACGAAACAGAGGCTCAGTTACAATTCGCCTTAAATGGAGTGTATGCAACCTTAAAAAGCTCAAGTTTATACGGTAATTATATGTTAGGCCGAATGGGGCTTGAAGCTGATGAAGGCTTTAATTCCTGGACTAATGAATTAGCTACTGTTGGAGGCTATCGTGTATCAACCAATGATATTAAGGTAGAAGCTTTTTGGAAAGAACTCTATATCGGTATCAATAAAGCCAATTTACTGCTGGATAATATTAATAAACCAGTTATGGACGAAACCAAAAGAAATATAATTGAAGGCGAAGCTTTGTTTTTACGCGGATATTTCTATTTCATGTTGGTAAGGAATTTTGGCGATGTGCCGTTTTTTATAACTCCTCCAGTTTCTGCTTCTATAGAAAGTACCCATTTACCCAGAACTCCAGCTAAACAAATTTACGAGCAAATATTAGAAGACATGGAAAAAGCTTCTGAGAAAGTCCAAGATATACAAACAATAGGATATGGAGGAAAGGTTAGCAAGTCAGCTGTTTGGGGAGTTATGGCAAGAGTTTGTCTGCACATGGCGGGTAATCCTATAAAAGAAACCTCAAAATATGCTGAGGCAAAAAAATGGGCTAAAATGGTAATTGATTTAGGAATACATCATCTAAATGATTCTTATCAGGATGTATTTATGAACTATATGCAAGATAAATATGATTATAAAGAAAGTATTTGGGAAGTAGAGTTTTGGGGAAATAACAGTGTGGGAGCATATAGAAACGGAGGCATGGTAGGTAGGAATAATGGAATATTGTATACCTCAACGGCAGACCCGTCTATTGGTTACTCACCAGGTTATACGCATCCAAGTATTTACCTGTACGAACTTTATAATTCCCCAGATAAACTTCATTCTTATGATTTAAGAAGAGATTGGTCTATCGCACCTTTCAAATATGACAGCGGGGTTAATCCGGCGAAAAAGACAGCATACACTACAACAGAAATCAGCCAGCGATGTGCTGGTAAATTTAGAAGGGAGTACGAAACTTTTGCACCAAAGGTAGATGGTTATACGTCTATTAATTTTCCATTATTAAGATATTCTGATGTTTTATTAATGTACGCAGAAGCAGATGTAATGTCCAGTCCGGAAGATACACCAAGTGAGTTTGCGAAAAAGTATTTAAACGAAGTTAGAAGAAGAGGCTATGGGAAAAATCTTAATGGAGCAGGAAATCTTTCAGAGAGTATTAAAACAATACGGATAACAGACGGAGGAACTGGCTACACAAGTGTTCCGGCAATAACTATTACCGGCGGAGGTGGAACGGATGCAGAAGCAATAGCAATTATCTCAGGAGGTGCAGTTACGGGCATTAATATCGTTAATCCGGGAAAGAGGTTTTCATCTGCACCCGTTATAACTATTACCGGAGGAGGTGGGACAGGAGCTAATGCAGTTGCTGTGTTAACAACAGTGACTGATGCCGATGCACCTGAAAACGATGTGGTAAGCGATATTGCCTTTATGGATTTATTGCAAAAAGAAAGGGCAAGGGAACTGGCTTTTGAACTTTTAAGAAAAGGAGATTTAGTAAGATGGGGGATTTTTCCCGTAAGAATGGATCATTGCAGAACATTAACACTAACAGCACCCAGCTTTACAGATAGGAATAACGCACTTACTTATTACACCAATGCATCAGCAAGAGATGTGGTATGGCCAATTCCGTCAGTTGAGATGGGGGTCAATCCAAAGCTGGAACAAAATAATGGATGGTAGAATATAGCTAAAGCAAAAAAATGATGAGAAAATATAGCTTACTGTACATGGCATTTTTTGTATTAATGGCCTGTCAGAAAACAGAAGATGTAACTACACCAGATTTTGAAGTTCAGGCAGAATCTGTGGAGGTGAAATTAGGAGAAGAAGTGAAATTTACTTTTTCAGGAAATCCAGATTTTATCAATTTTTATTCTGGAGAAAGAGGAAACAATTATGATTTTATCTACGGACGGGTAGAAGAAACAGAAATATACCTGTCGTTTGAATCCCAGATAATTGATAATAGAGTGCCTAAAAGTACTCAGGGAGATCAGGTTTCTGTACAGGTGTCTACCAACTATAATGGAAAACAAACCATAGAAGATGTTGAAGATGGAGCAGCAGGATGGACAGATATAACTTCTGAGTTTAGAATGGCTCAATTATCAGAGAATAATACATTTGTACCGTCTGGTAAGGTTAATATTTCTCCGTATCTAGAAGAAGGAAAACCAATTTATATCGCCTTTAAATATACTACTCATCCAAGGTCAACACATGGAGTTGCACCTAATTTTAACAGGATAAGGAATTTTTCATTAGAATCAATAAATAACGGAGAAACATCGTATCTGGCAACACATGCTACAGCAGGGATTACGCCTCCAAAAAGTTTAATAAGATCGGCTACTTATCAGACAGGTAGAGGGACTTTAGAATCTACCTACATCAATTTTTATGGAAATGCATCGCCAGCACAAGATGATGTTTTAACTACTGCATGGGTAATTACCAATCCCTTTAATATAGGTAAAAAGGTGGATTTTGGTATTGATAAAGCTATTTCTGTGAAAACTGTGGCAGATGTTACGGTAAAATCATATTCTCATTTATATAAAAGTCCAGGTACTTATCAAGTAGTATTCGTAGCCAAGAATGCGAATGTATTTGGTGAGAAAAGTATTCTTAAACGTATGCAAATTACGGTTTTGCCTTAGAATGTAATAAAGTATAGAACTATGGAGGATATTATGTTCATGATAACGATATCCTTGGTGATTGTGTTTTCTCTATTTAAAAAACACGACATCCAGGGACGCTTTTTCTCTAAAAAAAGCTTGTTGACCAAGAAATTATTATTGATTTGCTTGTTTTTAGCAATAGGGTTACATGGAAAAGCTCAGCTTGTTTTTCCTGGAAATTTTATATCTGATGCATCAGGAAACGAAAGTTTAAATTCAGCAGCAATAACAGTACTGCCCGACGGAACTTATTTGGTGAGTCATAGCAGATTGGGTGCTAGCATCCAAACATCAGTATTACATTCACAGGATAAAGGAGAGAGTTGGCAATTGAGAGCTAATCTTAATGATATTACTGGAGCTACGCTTTTCTTTTACCAAAATGATCTTTATTTGATGGGGACATCTGTTAATTATGGAGATATAATTATTAGGCATTCTACTGATTTTGGATACAGCTGGACTGCCCCGTCAAATGTAAACAATGGGAAATAATTTGAGGGAGAATATGTCTCAAAAGCAGTTCCAGCAGCCATTCATAATGGAAAAGTATGGAGAAGTTTTAATACCAAAGATTCGGCTATGGTTTTGGTGTCGGCATCCATAAGCTCAAACTTATTGCATGCTGCAAATTGGTTAAAGAGCGATACACTAACTTTTAATTCTGGTTGGATAAATGCAGATAATCCATATTGGGCAAATGGTAATGTTCTTACTGATAAGAATAATAACCTTATCTGTTTGGCTCCTATAGATTCGCAACAAGGAACTAACGATAGTTTAGAATTTGAAGGAGGGGCTTTAGGTATACCCAGGTATGAACTTTCCGCAAAAATAAGTGTGTCCGTAAACACGGTGAAGATGTATTTTGATCAATGTGCGGATTTTGTGCATTTTCCTGGATCGCAATCAAAATATACAATCAGATACGATTCGGTTAGCCAAAAATATTGGAGTGTAATTAACAAAATATCACAAATATATTCAGAAACAAATATTCACTATTCACCAGCGAACCAACGCAATATGTTGATGTTGGTATCTTCTTCTGATTTGGTACACTGGACAGAAAATGCCGTTGTAGTTAGCTGGAACAGAGGAGAGCGATTAACATCGTCAGAAAGGTTTGCATTTCAGGATGCTGACTGGCAATTTGACGGAGATGACATAGCAATAGTAAGTAACACCGCTTGGTATAGCAGCCCCAACTATAAAAAAGCTAATTACATTACATTTCACACCATAAAAGATTATCGTAGCATAACCATGTTTCCTATGCCCGAAGACATGGTTTTTTCAGAAATAGACGAAAGTATGTTTTCCTCTTCTAAAACATTATTGGGCTGGTACATGAATACACCAGATACCCAAGGAGGCGAAGCAGAATTGAATGCCAGAATTGTTGATGAGAATATACAAACTTCAAAAATAACAAGAGGAGACGGGCTAAATTCGGATGGTTTTACAAGAAGCTTTTTTTCGAGATTCAAGTATATAGGTAGTTCTGTAAATACAAAGAATTATGCTTTGGAAAATAATGCCTATTTCGAATTTACGGTAAGCCCGAAAGAGAATGTACTTGCTGTATTAGACACTTTGAAATTTAAATTACGCAGTGGAAGTAATGGACCATATTACTATAGATGGTTATATAGTATTGATGACAGCAACTTATTTAAAGAATTAGGATCAGCAGATGGAAGTATTAACTACTCGGCAACACTGCCAGATGGTATTGTGCAAGAAGCATTAATACTTACTGGAGAAAATGCGCTTAAAAATATTCCACACGGAGTGAAAATTGTGTTCAGGCTATATGTTTGGGGAGCTACAAATACGAGTACAAGTACTATTAGTATAGGGCGTTCTGAAACAGGAACTACACCTTCTGTAGTTTTATCACTTGTTGGTCGTACGCAAATAAACACAACTTTATCAGTTAATCAGCTTGTTGATTTTAAAGCAGAAAAAACATCATCGGGTATAAAATTAGTTTGGCAAACAGGGGCTAATATACAGAATACCCGTTTTGATGTTTTGCATTCTACCGCAGGAACAGATTACGATTTGATAGCTACGTTAAACACTGATGATAGTAAGGGAAACACAACTTATCAATACTTAGATAGAAAAGCCGTTTCGGGTGTCAATTACTATAAAATCAATTTTACAGATATCAACGGTAAGTTTAAAGAACATGGTCCAGTGATTATATCTGAGGCTATGGAGGAGGAATTTTTGATAGAAGCGTATCCAGTATCGGGTTCGCAGGAAATACAATTACTTATCAGTTCTCCTTCGCCAGATAGTGGAGTCCTAATCGTGTCAGATGTAAACGGACAAATACTCTTTAAACAAGACTTAAGATTAACAGAAGGGCAAACACAATTAAAGTTGCCAGTAAATATATCATCCGGAAGGATTTATATCATTTCATACAAATCAGCTATCAGGAACAAGGCATTAAAAATTATAAGTAAATAAAATAAATATATAGAATCATGAAAAAGAAAAGAGAATTGAGTTTTTTAGCGGTGGTAGTGTTAACATTTATAGTAAATGTAAGTTATGCACAAATACTTGGGTGGAATTTTTCCAGCCCTGATACTAAGGGTAATGAAGAGGCTGTTTCTGCTAAATTCAAAGATCCGAACCTTAAAAGTTCAGAACTTACAAGAGGAGAAGCGCTTTTAAATACCAATACTTATAACAGAAGTTTTATTTCCAAATTATCATTGGTAGGTACATCTGATAATACTAAAGAAAAAGCATTTTCTAAAGGAGCATACTATCAGTTTAAGTTACAACCCAATAAAGGCTACACCGTTTCGCTATCAGCATTAAACGCCAAGTTAAGACCAGGAGCGGGCGGTCCGTATTATTACAGATGGACCTACAGTCTTGATGGCAAAAAATTTAAGGAGCTAGGAGAAAAAGACAATAGTATCAGTTTCAATTATGGTAAACCAGAAGGGTTAATACAACCGATGATTAACTTGTCAGATGTGTCAGATTTACAGAAAGTAGATGATAAAAAAGGAGTGGTGTTTCGTCTGTACATATGGGGAGGAACAAATCCTGAAACAGCCACATTTTCTATAGGCAGATCTGAAGTAGGCGATGCCAAAACACCAGCTCTTTCGCTAGAGGGCGAAGTTAAATCGGGTAAATAATGGTTAAGAAAGATTGCTTTGTTCTGCTTAGAACAGGGCAATCTTAATACTAAAAGAATTTAAAAACCAATAATTAAGAACACAATATGAAAATATTCTATTTTTCTCAGAGAATTATATTGATTCTCGCAATGTTTTTTGCAGGAAGTTTACAGTCAAAAGCACAGTTGTTGGGTTGGTATTTTAACGCCGATAATGCAAATAATGGAAATGAAACATCTATCGCAGCTCCTATTATAGATCCAAATTTGGAGACATCTTTATTAACAAGAGGTGCAGGTTTAGGAGTAGGAACATATTCCAGAAGTTTTATGGGTGCATTTCCTGCTAATGCAGCAGCAAATAGAACGGCATCTCTTTCAGCAAATACTTATTTGCAATTCACGCTTAAACCTAAAACGGATAAAAAAGCGTCTTTAACATTATTAAAATGTAAGCTAAGAACAGGGGCAACATCTATTAATTTTGGCTATCAGTGGGCATATAGTACAGATAATTTTTTAAGTGCTCCTATATGGTTGGGGTCTAATTTAACTGTAACAGAAAGTGCAACCTCCAATAACGAAGGAGTATTTGTGCCTGATTTAGATCTTTCTACCGTAACTGCTTTACAAAATATTACATCAGACAAAACCATAACATTTAGATTGTATATATGGGGTTCTCACACTGTAAACAGAAATTTTGCTATTGGAAGATCTGGAGCCGATACAGAAATTCCAGATGTTGTACTGTTAGTTTCAGGAGGTACCGAAACCCTACCTGTAAACTTAATTTCTTTTGACGGTAAAAATACTTCAACAGGTGTTCAGTTAAACTGGTCAACGGCATCAGAAAAAAACAGCGATTATTTTGATGTTCTGCATTCTACAGATAAAAGCAATTTTATTTCTATCGGAACCAAAAAGGCGCAAGGTAATATCGATGCAAAATCAAATTATTCGTTTACGGATAGAAATGCAGTAAATGGGGTTAATTATTACATATTAAAACAGATAGATACAGACGGTAAATCAACAGAGTATGGGCCAATAGCTGTAACCACAAAAAATGGAGAAGATAACGCTTTAAAAGTGTTCTATAATGAAGAATCAAACGAAGTGAGGCTAACTGTTTATTCTGTAGAAAAAGAAAACAACACCATTCTTACAATTTCAGATATAGAAGGAAAGAACGTATCTAAAGAAAAATTGTCATTAAAATCAGGTGTTAATCAGTTAAGCGTCAGTCGTGTTCTTGATAAGGGAAAGGTATACTTTGTTTCGCTACAAACAGGAAAATCAAGTATGTCAGCGAAATTTATACGATAATATAAAAACTTAAAGTTCGGGTCAAAAACAGGTTAAGTAAAAGAAGAGGCTTCCGTTAAAAAGATATTAAAATACATGCAAATGAAATTAAGAAAGATAATCAACCTATTTATTATAGTGATAAGTTGTAAAATGGGTTATGCTCAACAATTACCTTCCAGTTTACAAAATGGTTTGGTAGGTCATTGGGCATTAGATGAAGGCGTAGGTACCACAGCTATAGATAGTAGTACTTCAAATGCAACAGGAGCATTGGTTAATGTTTCATGGATGGATGGATATCATAAAAAAGCCGCTGATTTTGTGTCTTCTTCCAATGGGTATATAAGTTTAGGGACTAAACTTTTTGGAAGTTTAAACGGGGCAGACCAGATTACATTGTCTTGCTGGATTAAAAACAATGATCATCCTGATTTGCGATACGATATATTCAATACTTTCATGCATGGTAATTCTGGATTTGGTGTGTACCTATCTCCAAAAGGAGAATTAAGAATAGGGGGAAGAAGTACAGTATCAGAAGCATTCAAATCAAACGGTTTCAATTACACATTTACAAATACATGGGTGCACATTACTGCAGTAGCAGATTATGCTGGTAAAGAATTTGCATTGTACATTAATGGACAAAGAATACCAGTAAAGACAGGAACTACACCAAATTTCACCAATAATAAGTATACGGTTTCTCGACAAGATATCAACGATTTTATTGGTGGTTTTCAAGGTCGTAATTATAGCTTTAACGGAGGAATAGACGATGTAAGGTTGTATAACAGAAGATTGGATGAGACGGAAATTTATGCCCTTGCCCGACCTGATTTGAACCCTAACCTGATAAGCCCACAAGAAAAGGAGCGTGAAAAAGTTGGAGGATTAAAAACGCTGATGCAGAATAAAATTGCATTATACAGTGAAAAAAGTCATGCTATAGCAGGAGATAAAAGATACTTTATAGACGAAAATAGTGCCACAGTAGCGCCATTTATTGAATGTGGTTACTTGTACATTCCTGTTGCTTTTGTAGCCAAAAAGTTTAATGCCGTAGTAAACTGGAACAAACAAACTGGGATTATGAACATTGTAAATGGCAGTAAAACTATAGTCCTGAAAGCGGGTGATGAATTTATTACAGTCAACAATCAGAGAGTAAACATACAGGGAAGCAACTTAGTTAGAAATGAAACACTGTTTGTGCCAGCAGATGCAGTAGCAACAGCACTGGATAAGCAAGTGTATAAAGGTTTATTGGGAAAGTTAGCAGTTTACGGTAATAATGTAGATGGATTTAAACAGGCATCTGCTAATGAAATTATTGCAATTATGCCCGATTATTTCCTCCCTGCTAAATATCCTGCACCAAAAAGAGGGGTAAGACAAACAAGGCAAGAGCTTTTAAATTTAGATCCTTCAGAAAAAAAATATGTTGCTAACCCAAGTATAGAAAAGTTGCCCGACGGTACATTTATAGCAAGTTGTACTAATAGTGGTGTTGGCTTGGTAACTTATATATATCGCTCTACGGACGGTGCCAATTCGTGGAATCTGGTTACTACACTTTCGGGTATAATGTGGGGAACGCTGTTCTATCATAACGGGGCGTTGTACATTATGGGTACAAATAACAGTTTAGGAGACGTTATCATCAGAAAAAGCACAGATAACGGAACAACATGGACAAATGCAACCAATAACCTAACGGGAGTATTGTTTAAAGGAGGAACCAATCCATACACTACACCTCCAAACCACCATACCGCACCTACGCCTATTGTAAAAGCAAACGGAAGGATTTATAGGGCTTACGAAGATAATGATCCACATGAATTCCCTAAAATGAAGGCGTTTTTAGTGTCTGCGCCTGAAAACAGCGATTTATTGAATGCGGCTAATTGGACATCTACAAACAAAGTAAACTATGATTACCAAAACTGGAAAGAACCATTTAATTTCTTATCTCCAGGATGGTTGGAAGGAAATGCAGTAAAGGCACCTGATGGAAGCGTTTGGAATTTTCTAAGGTTCAACTCAATGCCGCATAGAGACAAGGCAGCTATTATGAAGCTCTCTTCTAACGGAAACAATTTAGAGTTTAACTATCCGCAGGATATTATTGATTTTCCAGGAGGAAACACGAAGTTTTCTATCAAATACGATACGACAACCCAGAAGTATTATGCATTGGTAAATAATAATGTAGACCCAACTATGGCCGATCACAGATGTGTATTATCATTGGTGGTTTCAAATGATTTGATAAACTGGACAATTGTAGAAACATTGTTGTATGATGATAACCTGAATATATGGGAAGACAGCATGTTGCTGGTAGGTTATCAGTATGTAGATTTTGTTTTTGATGGAGATGATATTGTGTTTGTTGTAAGAGAGTCGTGGGGAGGTTCAGCAAATTATCATGATGCTAACAGGTTTACTTCTTATAAACTTAAAGATTATGCAAAATATGTTAATTAAGGGACAAAAAGTAAGACTATGCATGTTGTTATGTATAGTCTTGTTTGCGTCGACTGATATTTATGCACAGGCGGTAAGTTATAAGAAACCTCCGGGTAAGGTAATTAATTACAATCCAGCATCTACAGGTAAATACATAGGTTCACCATCGTTATGTATAAGAAGTAATGGAGATTATATCGCTTCTCACGATTTTTTCGGCCCAAAAGCAGTAGAGCGGAAATTAGGTGTAACTACTGTTTTTAAATCGGTAAATAAAGGAAAAACATGGCAGCAGGTAAGCGTAATACAAGGGCAATTCTGGTCTAATCTTTTTGAACATAAAGGAGAATTGTATCTGTTAGGTACCGATAGAGAATACGGAAATTTCATTATCAGAAAATCAACAGATGGAGGATATAGCTGGACAGAACCTAAAGACGAGAATACGGGATTGTTGTTTGCTGGACAATATCACACGGCCCCTATGCCAATGCTTATTCATAATGGATATTTATGGAGGGCAGTAGAAGAAATAGACGCGAACGAAAAAAAGTGGGGCAAGATGTTTATGAGCAGTATGTTCTCTGCAAATATTTCTCAGGATTTGCTGAAAGCATCAACTTGGCGAAAAACCAATAGCTTGCCATATAATTCCTCCTATTTGAACGGGGAATTTCTGGCATGGCTAGAGGGTAATGCTGTTTTAGATAAAGATGGTAATGTACTTAATGTATTAAGAGTTGCCACTAACATACAAGGGGTAGAAAAGGCAGCCATTATCAAAGTTTCGGAATATGGACTAACATCAGAATTTAATCAAGAGAAAGATTTTATAGATTTTCCCGGAGGGTCTAAAAAGTTCAGCATCAGGTACGATAATGAAACAAAGTTATACTGGACACTTTCTAATGTTATTTCTCCGGAATTCATGGATGTAAAAGATACTGGAAAAATAAGG
The DNA here is from genome assembly GCA_045629485.1 of Pelobium sp. Classification (GTDB taxonomy): domain Bacteria; phylum Bacteroidota; class Bacteroidia; order Sphingobacteriales; family Sphingobacteriaceae; genus Pseudopedobacter. The sequence goes on from JAZQRF010000379.1 coordinate 14,213, forward strand.
AATACAATAGCATTGTGTTCTTCAGAAGACCTTCGTACTTGGAAAATACATAAGTACGTATTACATCATAAAGATATGAGTAAACACGGTTTCCAATATATAGATTGGCAATTTGAAGGTAAAAAGAATATCGCGTTGGTATCAAGAACCGCTTTTGATGACGCTTTTGGAGGAGCACACAGGCAGCATGATGCCAATTATCTGACTTTTCATCGAATAAAGAGTTTTAGAAAATATAAGAATCATATAAATTAATCATATTATGAGAGTTACATCCGTCGTATTTTTACTAATAGTTTTTTTTGTGAAAAATGCTGTTTGCAGTAACGATACATTGAATACAATTATACCCAAGCCCTTACATTTTAAAAGTTCTGCAGGAAACTTTGAAATTAACAACCAGACAAAAATATATGTAGAGCCAGGTAAACAGGATTTAAAGTCGGTAGGAGAGCAATTATCAGATAAAATAAATCTGCTTACAGGCATAAAGCCACAGATAATACAAAGAGATGTAAATGTAAAAGGTAACTACATCAGCCTAACTACAAAAAAAGCAATAGATTCTTTAGGGATCGAAGGGTATAGTCTGATTGCTGATAAGAATGCCATCGTAATAACGGGGAAAAGTGCGCATGGAATTTTTTATGGAATGCAGTCTTTAGCACAGTTGTTAAGCAATAGCAATGTTAAATCAAAAATACCTGCAGTAGAAATATACGACAAACCAAGATTTGCATGGAGAGGATTGATGCTAGATGTAGGAAGGTATTTTTACTCAGTAGAATTTATCAAAAAAACAATTGATAATATCGCCATGTACAAAATGAACACCTTTCATTGGCATTTAACAGAAGATCAGGGATGGAGAATTGAGATCAAAAAATATCCCGAACTAACAACCAAAGGAGCTTGGCGTTCAGAAACGCAAATGTTTAGAAGCCCCAGAGGGGTAGATAAAAATCCGCATGGAGGTTTTTATACACAAGAGCAAATAAAAGAAGTTGTAAAATATGCTCAATCTAAATTTATAACTGTTGTGCCCGAAATAGAAATGCCTGGACATTCCTTGGCTGCTCTATCTGTATTTCCTGAATTATCCTGTACCGGAGGACCTTTTGAAATTCCTGGTCAGTGGAGAGTAGAAAAAGATGTGTATTGTGCTGGAAACGAGAAAACATTTCAGTTTTTGGAAGATGTTTTGACGGAAGTTGCCGAACTGTTTCCTGGAAATATCATTCATATCGGAGGAGATGAATGTCCTAAAGACAGGTGGAAAGCATGTCCGAAATGTCAGGCTAGAATAAAAAAAGAAGGTTTGAAAGACGAACATGAGCTTCAGAGCTATTTTATAAAAAGAATGGAGAAGTTTCTGCTTACGAAAAATAAAAATATAATTGGTTGGGACGAAATTCTTGAAGGAGGACTAGCTCCTAATGCAATGGTGATGTCGTGGAGGGGCATAAAAGGAGGGTTAGAAGCCGCTAAACAAAAGCATAACGTGGTGATGAGTCCAAGTGATTTTATGTATCTAGACTTTTATCAGGGAGAACCTCATTTAGAACCTTATTCTTATAGCAACAGCATTTTGCCGATACAAAAAGTTTATTCTTACGAACCTATTCCTAATGAACTAAATGCTTCTGAAAGAAAATATATTAAAGGAGTACAGACAAATGTTTGGGCAGAGCATATACATTCTGATGATGCTGTAGAATATATGACTTATCCACGGGTTTCTGCAGTTGCAGAAGTCGCCTGGACATCACCCTCATTAAAAAACTGGGAAGACTTTTCCAGAAGATTGGAATATGAATTCGCTAATTACGAAAATGTCGGAATTAATTATGCAAAGAGTATTTATAATGTTTGGTGCGAAACAGCAATAGATAGTACAGCATCTACGGCGAAAATATCTTTGAAAGCCTATGGTTATCAGCCAGAGATACGTTATACATTGGACGGAACAACACCGACAAGAAATTCTCCCTTATATACATCATTGCCTATAGAAACAAAGCTTCCGGTTACTGTTAGGACAGCAACTTTTAGAGGAGAAAGAAGGATCGGTAAGGTAAATACGAGAACTTTTGCAATTATTAATTAAATTTAGGTATAGAGAAATAACTAGCTTAATACCTTATTTTATCTAAACATTTAGGCGGAGCAGATGAGGGGTAATTCCAAAGCTTGAACTTTGGAATTACCCCTTTATTATAACCAGTTTTCTACTTATTCAAATACTTCCTTTTGTACTCTACAGGCGTACTTCCAATAGTTTTCTTAAAATGCCTGTAAAAATTAGAAGCATTATTAAAGCCACATTCCATGCAAATGGTCTCAACCGTTAAACTATCTTCAACCAACATTCTGCAAGCATGACTCACTCTTATTTCGGTAAGAAAATCATAGTAAGTTTTTTTAGTCATTTGTTTAAAATAGCGGCAGAAAGAAGTTACGCTTAAGTTGCTTAGAGCAGCAATTTCTTCTAAACTTATCTCCTCACGATAGTGGGTTAATGTATAGGTGCATATCTTATTGATCCGATCGGTATCTATATTGTTAGATTCATAAAATGCATGGGCAGAAGCAATAGTTTCATATTCCTCCGATTCCGCAAGGGTACTTAATATAGATAATAAAATGGAGAGCCGGTTAAGACTTACAGCATTCAGCGCACTTTCCATCAGCTTTTCCAGTTTCTTTTTAGTTTGACCTTTAATAATTAATCCGCGTTTAGCTCTTTCATATAACTTTGGTATTTGATAGGCTTCCGGAAGATTTAATAAATCATTCCCTAAACAATTTGGGAGAAAATGAATAACCGAAGCCTCCACCATTAAATCAGAATCAGGATTAAAATACTGCTCCTTGCATCGCCAGGTGTGGGGCAAATTCTCGCCAAGTAAGATCATTTCTCCTTCGTAAAAATTGCTAATATTATCACCAATGAAACGTACACCTTCGCCTTTTTTTACATAGTGCAATTCTAATTCCGGATGGTAGTGCCACACTGTTCCGAAATTCGCCATTACATCATTCCTTATGCTAAAAGAAGTTTCTAATTTGATAGGTACTTTGTGGAAATGTGGTTTCATATTAATTCTATTAGTTGATGGGCTAGTATAAATTGTAAAAAGCTGTTTGTATTCTATAATGGTTACCCTAATTTAAACTAAAATATTCTTAATTGGAAAGCTATATGATAATATGTTACATAAAGTGGCTAAAAAGTCGTAAAGATTTAAGTCGTATGCTTGCCATATTTGTGTAAGGCTAATTTTAAACCTATTAATATACT